>JASIAM010000294.1 GCA_030041985.1 Bryobacteraceae bacterium
GGTGGAAGCCACGGAAGAGATCCTGCCCCGCGGCTGCCCGCGCTATGCGATGGGTGTGGGGCTGCCCTCGGAATTGCCGGAATATGTGGCTCGCGGCGTGGACATGATGGATTGTGTTTTGCCGTCACGCAATGCCCGCAATGGATGCCTGTTTACGTCCCGGGGAAAGGTGGTTATCAAACATGCGCGCTATAAAGACGATCCGCGGCCAGTGGACGAAAATTGCCAATGCTATACTTGTTTAGGATATTCCCGCGCGTACCTCCGCCATCTGTTCCTCTCCGGTGAGCTTTTGTATGCGGCATTGGCCACCCGGCACAATATTCACCGCTATCTTGACATCATGCGGGAGATCAGGCAGGCTATACTATCGGGTGTATTCCCCGAATACCTGAAGAACGTCCGTCTGGCTTCCGAGGATACCGGGTGATTCCAGTTTGGTAATAGAAGTGGTTTTCGGCTTTTTTTTACTCCAACAATCGGCGCCGTCCAGCTCTCCGTTGGGAGGCTTCGGCGGTCTCCTTCCCCTGGTCCTGGTCTTCGGTATTTTCTACGTCCTGGTTTTCATGCCTATGCAACGCCAGAAGAAGCAACAGCAAAAGATGCTGTCCAATCTGGAGAATGGCAACGTGGTTTTGACCAGCGGAGGCATTGTGGGCACCATTATCGCGATTGAAAAAACCGACGATACGCTGGTGCTGCGGGTGAAGCCGGACAATGTGAAAATCCAGGTAGCGCGGAGCTCCGTTTCCTCTCTGGTATCGGGCGAACCGAAGGGTGAAGTAAAGAAGTAGATCGTAGTATTCTATTTGGACGGACCAAAAATCCCATGGCAACAAACAACAGAACCCGCGCGGTAGTTATCGTCGCGGTGATCCTCGCCTGCGTTTTCGGGTTAATCGGATTTCCCAAATCGCTCGATCAGCTCAAACAGAACTTGCAACATAGTATCCGGCTGGGACTCGACCTGAGAGGCGGCAGCCATTTGGTTCTGCAGGTACAGGTTCAGGACGCCATCAAGGCAGAGGCCGACCAGACGATCGACCGGCTCAAGGACGACCTTAAGAAACAGAACATCGCCTGGATGGGCATTGATCGGAACGATCCGCAAACTGTGCAGGAAGCCGACAACGTCCAAATTAATATCAAAGGCATTCCCGCTACCGAGACCAGCGCCTTCCGCAACCTCATGACCGAGCGCTACTCCGACTGGGTTCTGACTACCGAAAATTCGACCGATTACGACCTGCGCATGAAGCCCTCGGACCTGGTAGCTTTGAAGCGCGATACGGTGGATCAGGAAATCCAGACCATCAATAATCGCGTGAACCAGTTAGGCCTCACCGAGACTACCGTGACCCAGTATGGCAGCTCGGGGGACGCATACCAGATCCTGGTGGAACTGCCCGACGTCGACGACCCCGCGCGGGTGAAGGAACTGATTGGCACGGTGGCGGTTTTAAAAATTACATCGGTCAAAGAAGGTCCGTTCCCGTCGCGCGAAGCGGCACTGGCACAGCATGGCGGTGTGCTCCCGCTGAATACCGAACTGGATAAAATGCTTCCACGCGGCGGAAGCCAGGGCGATGAGTGGTACCTGGTAAACAAGAATGGCGTGATTACAGGGCGCGATATGCGCAATGCTCAAGCCAGCCAGGACACCACGCTGGGCGCCCGAGGTTGGGAAACCGAGTTCTCGCTCTCACAGGATGGCGGGAAGCGGTTTGGTATTTTTACCGGCGCGAATGTAGGAAACCGCCTCGCGGTTCTGCTCGATAAGAACATCGTGAACGTGGCCACCATCGAGAGCAAAATCGATGATCAGGGCCGCATCACGGGGCTCGGCAGTCAGGATGAAGCAGTTGATCTGGCGCGCTATTTGCGGTCCGGTTCGCTGCCTGCGGGCATTGTTTATCTGGAGGAGCGGTCGGTCGGCGCCTCCCTTGGCGCCGATTCGATTCACGAAGGGTTCGTGGCCGGCATCGCGGGCTTGCTGGCAGTCATTGTGGTGATGCTGGTCTATTACAAGCGGAGCGGTATCAATGCGGTGCTGGCCCTCATTCTGAACACCATAGTACTGCTAGCCTGCCTCTCTTACTTCCATGCCGTTCTGACTCTTCCGGGCATTGCAGGCATCATCCTCACCATCGGTATGGCGGTTGATTCGAACGTGCTGATTTTCGAGAGGATTCGCGAAGAGCTGCGGGCCGGAAAGGCGGTAGTTTCGGCGGTGGATGCCGGCTTCGGCAAGGCGTGGTGGACGATTGTCGATACCCACGTCACTACGATCGTTTCCTGCTGTTTCCTGTTCCTGTTCGGCGAAGGGCCGGTGCGCGGCTTTGCGGTGACTTTGGTAATCGGTTTGGCGGCAAACGTATTTACCGCCGTTTTCGTGTCCCGGACCATCTTCAATTTCGAACTGTCCGGCCAGCGGCGGTTGCAGGAGTTAAGTATATGAGTTGTAGGGCAGGATGCCGCTCGACGAAGTGCCTAGCCCTTTTTGGCCAGTCACCGCGCAGGCCGGAAGGCCCTGCCCTATGGGAACAATTTCTGAGAGGCTGGTGTCCATAATAGCTGACACCACCTTGGCAAAGAGCCAATGGAATTATTCAAACAGACCAATTTCGAATTTCTAAGGTGGAAGTGGCCGTTCATCGGTGCTTCGCTGGTGCTGAGTGCGGCGGGGCTGATCAGTATCGCGCTGCACGGCGGGCTGCGCTACGGTATCGACTTCAAGGGCGGCGCGCAAATGAGCGTCAAGTTTGCTTACGCGCCCCCGATCGAGAAAATCCGCTCCGCGCTGTCGCAGAAGGTTAAGGGCGAAGTGTCGGTTCAGAACCTCACCGGTAACGGCTCGCAAAACGATGTCGTGATCGGCACCGAACTTGAAGAAGAGAAGCAGTTGAACGTTAACCGGCAGGCGATGGCGGATGCCTTGCGAGCCACCTTCGGGCAGCCGGCGAGCGGGAAGTTGGACTTCAATAATGCGAGCCAGGAAGACCTGTTGGCGCGGCTGCGCGATCCACTGGCGCGCGCTGGCATTGCGATGAGCGATCCACAACTGCAAAGCCTGTTTTCCGGCATGCTGCGATTCCGCGATACGCCGCCACGATCGGGGCTGATTACTGACTTCAATCAACTCTCCGGCGTGCCTGGGATGACGCCCAACATCCTCACCGTCGTACGCCAGGAGTGTTATCTTTCGCCGTACCATACCGGAGACGTGGAAATGGTCGGCCCTCGCGTGGGCGCGGAACTGCGCACCAAGGCCTTATTGGCTACTCTATATGCGTTGGCGGGAATGCTGGTGTACATCGCATTCCGCTTCGAGTGGATTTATGGCGTGGGCGCTGTAGTGGCGTGCTTCCACGATACAATCATCACCATTGGCCTGTTTTCGATTTTCAATAAAGAAATCTCGATGACAGTCATCGCGGCCCTGCTCACGCTGGTAGGCTATTCGATGAACGACACCATCGTGATCTTCGACCGCATTCGCGAAAATCTGAAATTTATGCGCCGGGAGCCGCTCGAGCAGGTCATGAACAAGGCGGTCAACCAGACTTTGAGCCGGACGGTAATGACCTCTGGCTTGACTTTTTTGACTGTAGTGGCGCTGTTCATCTGGGGCGGGCCGGTGTTGCACGGATTTTCGTTCGCGCTGGTTTGCGGCATCATTGTAGGAACGTATTCGTCGGTATTTGTCGCCAGTCCGATTGTGCTGGCGGGGCACTATTTCTCCGATAAGCGGAAGAAGCGGGCACGCATCGTAGCGCCTGCGCCCGCTCCTCGGGTGGAGAGTGTGCCGGTTGGCCAGCGTAAAGGGCCGGCGAAATCCGGTAATCCGGCAAAAACGGGGAGTCCGGCAAAAGTAGTGAAATAAGAGGCGGTCGTCCGTTTGGGGACGGTGGGAAAGGAAGTTCAATATGGACATGTTTCAGCAAACGTTCGTACAAACTGGAAAAACCAACAAGACGTGGACGGTGGTTGTGTCTATGATCGGCCAGGTGGGGTTAGTAGTCGTGCTGGTGATCCTCCCGATGATTTACTTCGATGCGTTGCCCAAAAGCACGCTGACCAGTTTCCTGGTGGCTCCCCCGCCGCCTCCGCCTCCTCCCCCGCCGCCTCCGCCGGAAGCCCCCAAAGTGGTTAAAGTGATTCCCCGCCAGTTCGACGCCGGAAAGCTGATGGCGCCCAAAGAGGTCCCAAAACAGATCGCCACGATCGTCGAGAGCGAACTGCCGCCGCCTTCGGCTGGCGGAGCGGGTGTGGTGGGTGGCACGGGCTTGGCCGCTGGCGGTATTCTAGGTGGCATTCTTGGCGGTATTCCATCGGCCGCGCCGCCTCCTCCGCCGCCGGTTAAGAAAGCAGTTGCGGTACCCGACCGTATCAAGGTAGGCGGCAACGTGCAGGGCGCCAAGCTGGTCAAACAGCCCCGGCCGGTCTACCCGGCGTTGGCTAAGTCTGCCCGCATTCAGGGAACGGTGAAACTCCACGCGCTGATCTCTAAAGAGGGCATGATTGAACAGCTTCAAGTAATCAGCGGGCATCCGCTGCTGGTTCCGGCCGCCGTCGAGGCCGTAAAACAGTGGGTCTATCAGCCGACGCTGCTCAACGGCGAGCCGGTCGGCGTGGAAACCGAGATTGACGTCAATTTCACATTGAGTCAGTAACGCAGAAGAGGGACGGCCTCCGGGCCGTCCGTAAAATCAACTCGCAGGAGAAAAAGAAAAGAAATGCTAGTGCAATTGCATGTTTGGTCGCTTTATTTGCTACAGGAAGGCGGGGTGGCATTCGACCCTCGTTCCATGTGGAACCAGATGGGAACCCCCGCCAGAATCGTGGTCATCCTGTTGTTCCTCATGTCGGCGTATTCCATCGGCGTGATGATCGATCGCTTTATGGCGTACAGTGCGGCTCGCAAACAGTCGCGCCAGTTCGCTCCGGCGGTTGCGGGAGCATTGCGGGAAGGCAAACTGGATGAGGCCGTAAAGATCGCTGACCGGTACAAAAAGAGCCATCTGGCGAAAGTGGTCGTAGCGGGCCTGCAAGAGTTTCAGGCTCACCAGATTAGCAGCGATATTCCCGGCGAAGAGATTGATGCCTCCAAACGGGCACTCGATCGCGCGGAAGCCATCGTTCGCGCTGAACTGAAGCGCGGCGTCAGCGGACTGGCTACCATCGGTTCGGTGGCTCCGTTCGTCGGTTTGTTCGGCACCGTGGTCGGCATCATCAACGCGTTCAAGGGAATTTCCAATGAGAAGTCGACCGGCCTGTCGGCTGTGGCCGGCGGTATTTCTGAAGCCCTGGTGACCACCGCTATCGGACTTTTCGTCGCGATTCCTGCGGTCATGGTCTTCAATTATTTCACCGGCAGGATTGAAGCTTTCGACGTGGAGATGGGCAACTCCAGCTCCGAGTTGATCGATTACTTCCTGAAGCGGTCGCAGCGCGGCGCTGGAGCTCGTAAGTAACGAGCCCACGAGTAATGCTGCTCTCGACCGTCACCGTTAAGGGCGCGGTTGGAATTAGGCGAGTTGATTCGGGAGAAGCCTCGCGCTTCTCCCGCTTCTGCCAGTTCCGGAGGAAACGATGAAAGTCGTATTTAAAAAGAAGGAAGCTCAGACCCCGGTTTCCGACATCAATGTCACGCCCATGGTGGATGTGATGTTGGTGCTGCTGATCATCTTTATGGTCATCACGCCGATGTTGTCTAAGGGCATTCAGGTCAACATGGTCAAAGCCAGGAACCCGATTGCCATGCAGGCGGCCGATAAGAGCGACGCGATTGTGATTGCAGTCACGCGCGATGGGCATAGCTATCTGAACAATAACCAGATGCCGCCCGAAGACTTGGCGCCCAAGGTAAAAGACTTGCTGACCAACCGGCTGGATAAAACCGTGTATATCCGCGCCGACCAGCGAGCCAAGTACGACAAAGTGACGGACGTAGTGGACAATCTGCGCGCCGCCGGAGTGGATCAGGTGGGCTTGCTGACCGATCAGTTACAGAAGGACCAGAAGGATAAGAACGATCAGCAAAAGCCGGCCGGAGCTGCAGAGTAAATAGGGAGCGGGCAGGACTTAAGGAGCAATTTTTATGGCAATGGCAGTGGGCGGCAAGAAAGGCCCGAAAGCTGACATCAATATGACCCCGATGATCGACGTGTTGCTGGTGCTGATCATCATTTTCATGGTGATTACGCCACTGACGCCTCACGGGCTGGAAGCGCTGGTTCCACAACCGCCTCCGCCGAACTCGAAACCGAACCTGGCGGATGAGCGGACGGTGGTGATTGTGCTGGACAAGGATGGGACAATCAAAGTCAATCAGGATCCCATTCAAGAAGCCAATCTGCAGCAGCGTCTCGAAGACATCTTTAAGACGCGGGCGGAACGAGTGGTGTTCGTCAAAGCCGATGGGGACCTCGAATTCGCCCCGGTTGCCCGGGCCATTGACATCGCCCATGGCGCTGGAATCGACAAGGTGGGGCTGATGACACCCAAATCGGAGGAGGGCAATTGATGCGCAAACTCGTCCTCGCCGCACTGGTAGTGGCCGCGGTAATTTGCGGCGCGGGCTGCCAGAAACTGCAGTCGCGCGATCAACTCAATAAGGGCACGCTGGCGTTCAAGAATGCCCAGTACCCGGAAGCGGTGGAGCACTTCAAGCAGGCTGTCGAGCTTGACCCCTCGTTCCCTGTGGCGCGCCTATACCTCGCAACCGCATACATGCAGCAATACATTCCTGGCGCTCAATCGCCGGAGAACGACCAGATGGCAAAGGCTGCGTTCGATACTTTTCAGAAAGTGCTGGAAGAGGACCCCAAAAACGGCACCGCCATCGCCTCGATCGCCTCTCTCAATTTCAATCAGAAGAAGTGGGATGATGCGCAGCAGTGGTACGAGAAGCTGATCGCGGTCGAACCCAATAATGCCGATGCCTACTACAGCCTCGGCGTCATCGCCTGGTCCAAGTGGTATCCCGCTTTCGGCACCGAGTTGGCGACACTCGGGATGAAGCCGGACGAGCCTGGACCGATCAAGGACAAGAAGGCCAAAGAGGAGTTGAAGGCCCAGTGGATGCCTACCATTGACGCCGGACTCGACGCCCTCGATAAAACCTTGAAAATCGATCCCGAATACGAAGATGCGATGACCTACAAAAATCTGCTGATCCGCGAGCGGGCCTATCTGGACGATTCCAAAGAGGAGTTCGATAAGGATGCCAAAGTCGCCGACGAGTTGCAGCAGAAGGCTCTCGACACCAAGAAGATCAAGGAAGAGCGCAAGGAAAAGAAGACCGGCGGCGGCATTGTAGAAGATAAGTAGCTTAGAAGTTTTCAGTTATCAGTTATCAGTTTTTCAGCTATCAGCTTCAGGCCCAGCGGTCCGGGGCTGATAGCTCCTCCTCCGCATCCTCACCTAAACCTAGCCGAAGTATCCTCTGGGCAGTGCTTTGTATGGTAGATCACTCTTGTGAGTAGCCGATAGCAGAGACGCGCAGTAACTGACAACTGACGACTGAAAACTGATAACTGTCCGCTTCCTGTTCTACAATTTACATAGAGTGCTTCCCGCATTTCCCGAGCCGGTTTCATCTACCGAAGCTGTCCCGCAGGACGCAGTGGAACGGTTGTATCGCGAGTTGGAGGCAAAGGTTCGCGAATACCGCCCGAAGGACGATCTGGCGCCCCTCGAAAAAGCCTTCCGTTTCGCCCGCAAGTGGCACGAAGGCCAGACGCGCAGGTCCGGCGAGCCTTACATGGTCCACCCGCTACAGGTGGCCCACATTCTAGCGGATATGCGCATGGATCTGGTGGCCATGCAAACCGGCTTGCTGCACGACTTGGTAGAAGACACCAGCGTCACCATCGAGCAGGTTCGCAAAGAGTTTGGTGACGAGGTGGCGCGCTCGGTGGATGGCGTCACCAAGCTTACCAAACTGGATTTCTTCTCCGCCGAAGAGCGGCAGGCGGAAAGCTTTCGCAAGATGCTGCTGGCCATGGTGGAGGATATCCGCGTCATCATGGTGAAACTGGCCGACCGTCTGCACAACATGCGTACGCTGGGTTATCTGAGCGCTGAACGCCGTGAGCGGATCGCGCGGGAGACCCTGGAGATTTACGCCCCCATCGCACACCGCCTGGGAATGGGCAAGATTCGCGGCGAACTGGAAGACCTCGCCTTTCAATATCTCGAGCCGGATGCCTACCGGGAGATCGCGGATGCCATGGAGTCGCGGCGGCATTCCAACGAAGAATTCCTGAAAGAGATCAAAACGACGGTAGAAGCAGAGCTGCGCCGCGAAGGGATTCCGGCGCGGATGGAAAGCCGCATCAAACGGCCCTATTCGGTGTTCCAGAAACTGCGGCGCCAGAAGATTTCCTTCGACCAGGTATATGATCTCACCGCTCTGCGTATCATCACCGACTCGGTGAAAAACTGCTATGCGGCCCTGGGAGTGATTCACAACAAATGGCATCCGATTCCGGGGCGCATCAAGGACTTCATCGCCATTCCCCGCCCGAATCTCTATCAGTCGCTGCACACGTCGGTAGTTGGTCCTCACGGGCAAACCTTCGAAGTGCAGATCCGTACCGAGGAGATGCATCGCATCGCGGAAGAGGGCATCGCCGCTCACTGGAAATATAAAGAAGGCCGAAAGGGGCCGGCGGCCGACGACCAAAGGATCGCCTGGCTGCGCCACCTGGTGGAGTGGCAGCAGGAAGTACAAGACCCTGGAGAATTCCTCTCCACGCTAAAAGTGGACCTCTACCCCGAGGAGGTCTACACCTTCACCCCGCGCGGCAAGGTGATTGTACTGCCGCGCGATGCCTCGCCCATCGATTTCGCCTATGCTATTCACTCCGATGTAGGCAACACCTGCGTGGGCGCGAAGGTCAACGGGCGCATCGTCCCGCTACGTTCCGCCTTGCGCAATGGCGATGTGGTGGAGATCATGACCCAGCCGGGACACCAGCCGAGCAAAGACTGGCTGGCGGTGGTCAAAACGGCGCGGGCGCGCAACAAAATCAAGCACCTGATCAATACCAATGAGCGCGCCAAAGCCATCGATATCGGCCAGAAATACCTGGAAAAAGAGGCGCGGCGCCTGGGCGTTCAGCTCTCCCGTATCAAAGCAGTGGAATTCGACAAAGCCGCTTCCGAGTATGGGTACAGCAAGATGGAGGACCTGTACGCGGCCTTGGGGTACGGCAAGTTTTCCGCGCGCCAGGTTCTAGGCAAGCTGGGGCTGCCTGTAGGGCCCCTGTCCAATCAGAAGGTCGCCTCGGAGGAGACAGAGGAAAGCAAGGGCGTCCCCGGCAGCCAGGTGGAAAGCGCCGCCATGACCACCGGCGCTCTGCAGGCGCCTGGGAGGCACAGCGATGAGGATACGGTTATCAAGGTGCGCGGCATCGACGACCTCCTGGTCTATCGGGCCAAGTGCTGCAATCCCATCCGCGGCGAAAGCATTGTGGGATACGTTACCCGGGGGAAGGGCGTGGCGGTCCACGCCAAGGCGTGTCCCAATGTGCAAAACCTGATGTACGATGTCGAGCGGAAGATCGAAGTCGAGTGGGCACGCTCGACTGCCGATGCTTTCCCGGTCAGGCTGGTAGTCCACACCGACGACCGGCCCGGAATGCTCAATCAGCTCACCTCCGTCTTTTCCGACGACAATACCAATATCCGCAGCCTCGAGGCGAAAACCGAAACCGACAACGATGGCGGCGTGGTGGAAATGACGGTGGATGTCCGCGACAAAAAGCAACTCGAACGGCTCGTGGCCTCCATGCGGCGCATTTCCGGCGTGCGCGACGTCGAGCGTATGTTCAATTGAGCATCTTCAACTGAGAATGATATCTACCGATCCGGAACACATCGCCATTTCGAAATCCAAAGGCATACAGATTGATTGGAAGGACCGGCACCACAGCGAGTATGGCCTGAACTACCTCCGCGACCGGTGCCCCTGCGCAACCTGTACCGGCGCTCACGGCACGCCACCACGGAAGCCGAGCTCGGAACAAAGTTCACCAGAAGGGCCTTTTCCCATGTTCAAGCCCCGTCTCAAAATGCTCGGCGTGGAGCCAGTGGGCAATTACGCCATTCGCATCAGTTGGAGCGATGGCCACAGCACTGGTATCTATTCTTACGATCACCTGCGCCGGATTTGTCCTTGCGAAGAGTGCCGCGCGGCGAACGAAGAGGGGCAAGAATAAAAAGGCGGCACGCTGGAGCAATGCGGCCGCCTTGTGGGAGGAGGAATGGTTACAGCAGACGGAAATTCACTTCGATCGTGGCCGCGACCGTGACGGGTTTGCCGTCCTTCAGGCCAGGCTTAAACTTCCACTTCTTGATCGCCTCAATTGCCTTTTCGTCGAGTCCTAAGCCGAGGCTACGGACCACTCGGGGATTAATCGCCTTGCCGCTGGGGTCCACTTCGACATACAGCACCACGGTGCCTTGAAATTTGGCTTTGCGAGCCTCTTCGGAGTATTCCGGCTCGACTTTATAAAGTAGCGTAGGCGC
Organism: Bryobacteraceae bacterium; assembly: GCA_030041985.1. Lineage (GTDB taxonomy): Bacteria > Acidobacteriota > Terriglobia > Bryobacterales > Bryobacteraceae > PSRJ01. Next base: position 10,537 of record JASIAM010000294.1, read on the forward strand.
AGTCACCCCGCCGCCAACGCGAAACACGCCGCCACCAAATCCACCACCTTCGCCGCTGCCGACTCCACCGCCTTTCCCCGCACCAACACCACCACCGGAACCCGATCCGATGCCCGCGCCCGACCCCGGACCGTTCGACATCGGCCCCAGTTTAGCCAGCGGATCGCCGTAGTTCGGCAGGTTCACTTGGGGAAGTTGCACATCCGGCGGAGCGATGATCGTAGGCTCTACCGTCAACTTTGCTTGTTCCGGAGGGATTACCGCCGGGGGTGTGAATTGCCGGAGTGACGGCTTCGGCAGTTTGCCCTTCGGGGCGGGTAGCGGAGACCGGTCACCGCCGCCACCGCCGCCCTGCATTTTCTGCGGCTTGGGCTTGAACTCCGAAACATCCACGGGGGCGACCAGCGCGACGGTCTCTTTCACAACCTGCTGCACAGCCTTGCTGGAGAACACCGTGAACAGTAACACTACGACAACAACCTGGAACCCCGTGGAGAACATCCAGGACTTTTTCTGACGGCCGTACTGGCCCCAAATGTCTTTTACCGCTATTGGCTTTGAGGTGACTTCCAGAGGCGGCAGCTTGGGAGGGTGAATCAGTTCCCTGATGCTCTCATAAAGCGAACGAAACCACGGTTTCTCCATCTCTGCTGGAGTAAGCAGACGGTTGAGATGTTCGTCCGGATCAAAAGACGAATTCTTGGGATGAGACAAATCGGCCATCTTAATTCCCCGGCCTCCCGAACGGAGGACCGCAAACCACATCTGCTTCGACGTTCCGTCCCATGAACGCGTTACAGGATTCGGAAACGCGAAGTCAGCACCATCTGCTCTCAATTGTACTACGGCGCCACTCGATCACCAATGGAAACAGCGCAATAGATCGCACAACCAGGGGCGCCCGCCCCTTCGCAACGTGATTCCAAAATCAGAAATTCTATACCTCTATCGGCGGATTGCGCCACAATGATTAGTCATGAAAATAGCTACGGATTCAAGAACCCTCGAACGGATCGAGGCAGACGCGGTGATTGTACCGCTCCTTGAGGGGTGCCAGGAGCCGCGCTTCGGCGCGGGCGCTCTTCTCGAAGCGGGTGAGATTACCGGCAAGCCTTTCGAATGGACTCTGTTGCATCAGCCTGCCGGCATAGCAGCCAAACGAGTGCTTCTGGCGGGCGCGGGCAAAGCGGAGAAATTCGATGCGGCGGAAATGCGAAAGCTGGCGGGAGCCGCGTTACGGCACTTGAAGTCCAAGTCTTGCAGGAACATAGCGATGATCCTCGAAGACGGCTGGGCCACTGGAGAGGCCGTTTCCGCGGCCGTCGAAGGGGCCGTTTTGGGGGATTATGAGCCCGACCGCTACAAATCCGGGGATAACAAAGAAAAGCACGAGGTGGAGTCATTCACTGTCATCGCGCAGCAGCAGGGGGAAGATTTCGGCCAGGCAGCCGCCCGCGGGCGCATTCTGGCTGAGGCTCAGAATTTCACACGGGCACTGGTGAATGAACCGGCCAACCGCCTCACCCCGGCCAAGATTGCCGGAGCAGCGCGGCAGCTTGCGGCGGAACAGGGCCTCGCGTGTGATGTGCTCGACCAGAATCGGATGCAGGCGCTCGGAATGGGGGCCCTGCTGGGTGTGGCCCAGGGCAGCGCCGAACCGCCGGCTTTGATCGTCCTCGGTTACCGGCCTGAGAAGGCAACCGGAAAAACACATCTGGGCCTGGTAGGCAAAGGCGTCACCTTCGACACCGGTGGCATCTCCATCAAGCCGGCCGATGGGATGGAGAAGATGAAATACGATATGGCGGGCGGAGCAGCCATGCTGGGCGTAATGCGCGCCCTGGCGCAGCTCAAGCCTTCCATCGCGGTTTCGGCCTTCATCCCATGCGTAGAGAATATGCCGGGCAGCCGCGCCCAGCGTCCCGGAGATATCGTCACCGCCATGTCGGGCAAAACAGTGGAGGTCATCAATACCGATGCCGAAGGCCGGCTCATCCTGGCGGACGCCCTCACCTATGCGCGGAAACAAGGCTGCACTCACCTCGTCGACGCGGCTACCCTGACAGGTGCGATCGTGATTGCGTTGGGGCACTATCGCGTCGGCCTGTTCGCCAATGACGACGGCATGCGCGACCGCGTGCTACAGGCGTCTGAAATCGAAGGGGAACGGATGTGGCCCATGCCACTTGATGAGGACTACAAGGACTACCTCAAAAGCCCATTTGCCGACCTCCCCAATATCGGGGGCCGCTGGGGCGGGGCGGTGACGGCAGCGATGTTCCTGAAAGAGTTTGCCGAAGACACGCCTTGGGTGCATCTGGATATCGCCGGCACCGCCTGGCTGGACGATGGCAAGCCGTATCTGGCCAAAGGCGCATCCGGCGTTCCCGTGCGAACACTGGTGCGCCTTGCGGCAACTTGGAAAGACTGAGCAACTGCTCTCAGCTTTCAGCCAGCGCGGCCCCGCGGTTGGGTTCAGGCTGACCGCTGACGGCTGGGACCGATCGCTTGTAAACCCCCCTTGCATTCCTACATCTAGCTGTAGTAGATTAGGCTTCGATGGCTTTGCCGAAACTTACCAGGTTGGAACTGCGGATCATGGATACGCTCTGGACGAAGGGGCCTTCATCGATCCGCGAATTGCTTGCAGCGTTTCCCGAAGAAGAACGGCCCGCTTACACAACCGTGCAGACGGTGGTCTACCGTCTGGAAGAGAAAAAGGCGGTGCGCCGCATCAGCAAGATCAGCAACGCGCATGTGTTCGAGGCGCTGGTCTCGCGTACGGCGGCGCAGCACCGTTTGATCGACGATCTGGTGGCGCTGTTTGGCGGCAAGCGCCTGCCCATTGTGACGCACCTGATTGAATCGGGAGACCTGACGCCCGAAGAACTGCGCGAGGCGCGCAAGGCGCTGCGCAATCTCTCGAAGAAGAAGGAGAAGAGCGAATGATCCCGCGCGAGTTGGAGCCGTTGGCGAATCATTTGTGGCAATCGACTTTGTTTGCCGTCGTTGCCGGGCTGTTGACGCTGGCGTTGCGGCGCAACCGCGCGCAGATCCGCTATTGTCTGTGGCTGGCCGCGTCGATGAAGTTTCTCATTCCTTTCTCGCTCCTGTTGATGGTGGGTAGCTATTTCGGGCGGCACTACGCGCCGGCCGTGGCGCCTTCCCTTGTTCCCGCAGCCGTGGAGCAAATCACGCAGCCGTTTATGGCTTCGGCGCCCCTGGTGACGATGCCATCGCGCCTAGGGGCTGCGCGCGCGTTACCAGCTCTGTTGTGCGGCATATGGGCAATCGGTTTTGTGATTCTCGTTTCTTCGTGGTGGAGGCGATGGCGGCGGATACGCAGCGAATTGCTCACCGCCAACGCTGTGACTTTGCGGACGGGCGTTCCCGTCGTGTCCTCTTCAGCGTTCCGGGAGCCCGGTGTTTTCGGCGTTTGGCGGCCCGTTCTGCTGTTGCCCGAAGGAATCGCCGGGGATCTCACCACGCAACAGTTGGAGGCCATTCTGGCGCATGAGCTGTGTCACATTCGCCGCCGCGACAACCTGGCCATGGCGATGCACACGGCGGTGGAGGCGCTGTTCTGGTTTCATCCGCTAGTGTGGTGGCTGGGCGCCCGCTTGCTCGAGGAGCGGGAGCGCGCATGCGACGAAGACGTACTGCGCGCGGGCAATGAACCGGAAGCCTATGCCGAAGGGATCCTCAGAATTTGCGAACTGTACCTGAGCGCGAACGTGCCTTATGTGGCCGGGGTCACGGGAGCGAATCTGAGAAAACGGATCGAGCAGATCATGAGCCAGCAGATCGTCCAAAAGCTCGATGGCTATAGGAAGCTGCTGCTTGCTGCTGTAGGAGTGCTGGCGTTGGCTTTGCCGGTTGTGGTGGGCATGATGCACGCGCCGGTAGTCAGAGCCCAGGCAGCCAACCAAGGCCAGACCAACCCAGCAACCCTGAAGTTCGATGTGGCATCGGTGAAACCCAACAAATCTAACGAACCGCCCTACTCGAATTTTCCGCTGGGGCCGGGAGATGTTTATGTGCGCAACGGGGGGTATTTTTCGGCGACCAATCTTCCACTTGTGACCTACATTGTGTTCGCCTACAAAATCATGGGCAACATGGCGCAATATCTGATACCGCAATTGCCGGATTGGACGAAAACTGAAAAATTTGACATCCAGGCGCGGGCCGAAGGCGATCCCGGGAAAGATCAGATGCGGATGATGATGCGATCTCTGCTGGCGGATCGCTTCAAAATGGCGGTTCACTACGAGAATCGGGAGCTTCCGGTATTCGCGTTTGTGCTGGTGAAGAGCGGCAAGACGGGGCCGCAACTCCAACCCCACCCGGCCGAAGCACCCTGCCCGACTGAGCCGGCATCCACATCAACGCCTGCCATCCTGAACGGAACGCCGCAGTTTTGCAACGGCATCTATCCGCTTCCTCCGAGCATGCCCGGCCGGCTGCACTTCGGCGCACGGAACGTTACCGTGGGATTCATCGCGGACACTTTTAGCGCCGGAGCGAACCTGGGACGGCCGATGGTCGATCAGACGGGGCTGACCGGAAAATTCGATTTCTCGCTGGAGTGGGCACTGGATGTCCGCGGCACGAATATTCCGGCGGGGACCGATTCCCAGCCAGATCCAACGGCTCCGACATTCGAAGAAGCTCTGCGCGACCAGTTAGGGATCAAGTTGCAATCGACCAAAGCTTCGGTAAGTGTCTTAGTGATAGACCATGTGGAGCGGCCCTCGGAGAATTAGCGCTGGAAAGACAGAATATCGGATTTACCAACACTGGTTTCCTGCTGCTCCTTATACCCTTGATACCGCAGCTTACTAGCAGTAAGTTCGCGGTCCTTGTCAGTGGAGACCGGCGTGATTACTAAGGCTACCCGGCTTTCACTGCCGGTGCAGATTGCATGTTCGAGATCAGGGTAAAAGAACTCGTAAAACCGTGCGTGCTCGGCGGGAGCGGCCATCAGGCATGCTCCCTGACGAACACGGCTGGAAAGTACGGCAGCGGCGGCCTGCCAGTTCTCCCGCCGGTCTTCAAAGTACTGCATGGTGTACCGAATACATACGATGCTGAGTAAGACATAAAGGACGGCAGAAGTTCGTGCGCGCCGCTCCACCGCCATTGCCCCCAAAATGCTGATCGCCGGCACGATCCAGAGGAACTGACGGGTAGCGATGAAGTAACCCGCCGCCGCATCGGCCACTAAGACACATATCACAGGCACAGCGATGAGAAGTAGCAAAAGGCGTATCACTCGCGTGGAACGCCATCGGTTTGCCAGAGTCACGAAACAGAGGATAACCAATACGGCCGATCCCCAGTAACCCGCGCCCAATATCTCGCGAAACAGCATCAGCGGGGTTCTTCCGGAAAGAGAAAAGTGAAAACCCTCCCGTGCGATCCCGAGCGACCACCTCTCTTGCGACCACAAATACCAAGGCAAGAATGCAGACGCAGCGAATGTGAATGCGATACACCCGTAAGAGGCGGTTTTAAACTCACGATCGAGCGCAGACCACGCCAGATGAGCGAGTCCTACGCAGATAGCATATGGATAGGTGTACACGGCCAACGTGAGTGCCAGCCAGTATCCAGCGGCAAGGGCCAGTGTAGGCCGTTTGGCAAGAGCAACGTAAAGGATAGTCGAGACTACGGCAAAGAATAATGCTTGCGAGTAAACGCGCGATTCTGTCGCATAGCGCAAGGTCTGGGGGAAGATGGCGAACAGGGCCGCGGCGAGCCAGTTATACCGGATATGGAGTTGCGCCGCCAGAAGGGCGACCGCGAAGACCATAAGAATTCCAAAAAGAGCCGCGGGCAATCGGGATTTCGGAACACTGTACCCAGTGAGGCTCAGCGAAAAATGTTGCACCACATAGCCAAGTGGCGCCGCGCCGGAATTCCGTGGGAGCCGGGCGATCATCTGTGCGACGGAGGGATCCCGGGTTTCTATGAGCTGGAGGATTTCATCGAGCCATAACGGGCGAGCGCCAAGAAAGGTGAATGCGGTGATCGCAAATAAGCAGGTGATGAGTACCGCGGCACGCATCAGGATCATTCATGCTAGCAGGCTTGGCTGGACTCCGTTCCTGCAATTCACTACGTATGGCAGAGATCGAGTTGCCGTGTCCATTTATCCAGGCAGTCTGCAAGCTGGGACGGGTTGAGAGGTTTGCTGATGAAATCGTCCATGCCTGCGGCCAGGCATCGGGCGCGGTCTTCGTCGCGGGCGCTAGCGGTAAGGGCGATGATTGCGGTTTTTCGGTTTCCGTTCTGCTGCCTGCGGATGGCACGAGTGGCCTCGTACCCATCCATCTCCGGCATCTGACAGTCCATCAATACGACGTCATAGTGGTGGGCTGTTATGGCGCGAAGCGCCTCCTGCCCGTTGGCTACAGCATCGGCGCCGTACCCCAGTTTCTTGAGTTGGAGGAGGGCGACCCTTTGATTGACCGCGTTATCCTCAGCCAGAAGAATTCGTATTGGCCGGCTTTCGACACGGGTGGTGGCCGGTTCGGTTGCGGTCCCGGCCGGTTCTGCCATGCGCTGAATGGCCGATTTGGCGGGGACGTCGAAGGGAATAGTAAACCAAAACGTAGATCCCTCCCCCAGTTCGCTCCGGACTCCCATTTCACCACCCATGGTTTCGACGATTCGCCGCGCAATCGCAAGACCAAGGCCGGTGCCGCCGTATTTCCGGGTGGTGGAACTGTCGGCCTGTGTGAACGGCGAGAACAGCCGCGAGAGCGCATCTGGGGCGATACCAATGCCGCGGTCGGCCACTGCGAATCGAATGAGCGTGGCCGGGAGCGCTTCGTCCGCCAGGGAAACATCGATTGAGACCTCACCGGAATTCGAGAACTTGAGTGCGTTCCCCATAAGGTTGGTGAGAACCTGCCGGAGGCGGCCGGGATCGCCGCAAACTTCCCGTGGTACGTCCGGGCCGAAGCGGCAGACGATCGGTATCCCTTTCGATTGCGCTTCCGGGGTGAGCATTCGGACCACGTCCTGCACAGCGTCAGCGAGTGGGAAGTCGATTTTTTCCAGTGTGAGCTTGCCCGCATCGATTTTGGAGAAATCCAGAATGGAGTTGATGATGCGAAGCAGGGCTTGCCCGCTTGATCGAATGGTTTCGGCAAAATCGCGCTGCTGCTCGGTAAGCGGCGTGTCGAGGAGAAACCGCGTCATGCCGATAATGCCATTCATGGGCGTGCGGATCTCGTGGCTCATGTTAGCCAGGAACTCCGACTTGGCATTATTTGCAGCATCGGCGGTTTCTTTGGCTTCCCGCAGCCGTTCATGTGCTTCGCGCATGACGGTCACATCCTCGACCACTCCCACGTGGCCCTGCACGGCGCCGTCGGCGCTATGTATGGGCTGGGAATGGGAGGCCAGCCAAACCACTCCTCCATCCGGCCTCATCCATCGGTATTGATGCGAGAGGCATTGGCCGCGGCTGACGGCATCCAACCAATTCGCGGTGGCCACGGCGCGATCATCCGGATGAATGTGCTCCCCCACCGCATCGCTTGATCGTTGGGAAAACCAGTAATCTGCTCAAGCTTTTCATTGCCATAGACGGGGCCGCCGTTTTTATCGGAGCGGAAGATGCCGACCGGGGAGGCGGCGCTTAGCATGCGAAACACCTCTTCGCTATGACGGAGAGCAGCCTCAGCCTCGATACGTTTTGTGATGTCCTGGTACAGGCCAAATGCTCCCCGGTATTTGCCGTCAATTACCAGGCGCCGGGCGTGCATCTCCACGTCGAGTAGGCGGCCATCCTTGGTTAGCCGTTTGACAATCCGATGAACCACGGCACCGTCCCGGATCAGGCGGTGGTTGTCCCAGTACACTCCTTCGCCTGTCGAATGCACGAAGAATTCCTCCATTTTCCGTCCGACGCATTCTTCACGCATGAAGCCGAAAGTTTCGCAAAAGGCGGGGTTCACGCTAGTGATGTAGCGGTTCTCATCGTGCATGAGAATGGCGATGGGACTGGTTTGAATCAGAGTATCCAGCAACACCGTGCGCGCCTCGAGGATTTCTTCGGCGCGCCGGCGGCTATCCGCCTCCAGCGAGAGTGCCTGTTCGGATCCCGCTCTGGCGTGGCTGGCAGATTCGGCGGCCCGCCGCGCCCGGTACAGACAGATCGCGAGCAGCAGGAGAACGGCCAGAACGAGGCCCGCCGCGCCAAGCATATAAGCAAAAACCCGGTTGCGGCGGTTGGCGAGATCGAGCAGCAATACGTTTTTGCTGTCTTCTGCGGACAGGACCTCCCACTTGTTCAGAATGGGAGCGAGTGTCCGATCGGTTACCATGCGCGAAATTTGCCGGCGCAGACGGTCCGCCGCCCATGCCGCATCTGGTTGAGACGTGATGGCGAGATAACGGACTCCCGGAATCCGTTCGATCGCCAGTTTGGCCGACTCGCACCCTTCCGGGCGTTCGAGAAGTGCGCTGTTCAAGCCGCGAGTATCGTCCCAGCCCGCATCGGCCGCTCGCGAGCAGACCGCCTGCAGGATTTGCTCGCGCTTCCAGACAAACATCATGGTGGCGGACGGAAAGAAGCGCTTTCCCAAGGCACTCGAGGCCGGCCGCGGCAGAGCGGCCAGGTGTCTCGGCGGGCCTGACGTGCCCTGCAACCGTATTATGAAAGAACTGATTTCCAACCAGGGGACGGTTGGGTGATAACGCCTCTGCCGGTCTGTGGTTACCGTCGTCCCGGGCCACATATCGATAACCTTCCGGTCGAGCGCCTGGTCGTAATTCAAACTGACAGGTGTCCACTGGATGCGAACACCGGCACGACGTGCCGCGGTATTAATGACATCGACAAATAGCCCGCCCACCGAACCATCGGGGTAAACGACCGAATAGGGAGGCAAGGGCAAGGTGTCAATCCCGACACGGTATATTCGCTGCGCGGCCTGCTTTTCGCCGTGCACCCAGAATCCAAGCGCCAATCCACCCGTGATGGTAGCCATGGCGGCCGCTATCGTTGCGAGGACCCCCTTCGATCGCAGCCGAGCACTCATTGCTAACTATATCGGCCGCAATCGAGATTTCTTTAACGGAAACTCTGAAGCCGCCGGGAAGCGAAGCTTCCGCCAGCTAGCCGGCTGGGCAGGCCGAGTGATTTCGGAATCGAATTGCAGTAGACTGGCTCCTTCCAGCGGCGAAGGAGATCCTTATGCATATGTTTCGAATCAATCGCGTGACACCATTGCTGGCGGCTTTGTGCCTCGCGGGCTTTGCACTTGCGTTGCGCGCGCAGAAGCCGGCCGCGATCGACCAGGCGGTCTTGAAGAACGCTGGCACTCCCAAGGACGAGTTTCCCGGCTCCTGGTTGACCTACGGAAAATCCCAGAGCGAAACGCGCTACAGCCCGCTGAAGCAAATCGACAGTTCCAACGTGAAGCGGCTCGGACTGGAGTGGACCTACGTGCTGGGGGCAGGTGGCGGCAATCAGGAAGCCACCCCGTTGGTTTGGAACAACATGATCTACGGCATCACCTCGTGGAGCGTGGTGTTTGCCTTAGATGGCCGCACCGGTAAAGAACTCTGGCGGTGGGACCCCGAACTCAATCAGAGCGCCGTGCGGGAACAAACCGGCCTGATTGTGAATCGCGGCCTCGCGCTCTACAACGGTCTCATCATCGCGCCCTGCCTCGACGGCCGGTTGATTGCGCTGAACGCCCTCACCGGGAGGCCGGCCTGGGAGGCGCGCGTTGCCTATACGCAAGATGGGCATTACCTGACCATGGCTCCGCGGATTGCCGGCAACAGAGTGATCGTTGGGGTATCGGGCGGCGATAAGGGTGAGAATCGCGGTTATTTCGACGCCTACGATGCCATGACCGGACAGCGCGCCTGGCGATTTTACACCGTTCCCGGCGACCCCAAACTGCCTTACGAGAACGAGGCCATGCGGGTAGCCGCCAAAACGTGGGGCGGCGACTTCTATAAAAAGGGCGGCGGCGGAGCTGTCTGGGATGGGTTCGCCTACGACCCTGAGGCCAATCTGGTTTACGTTGGTACGGGCAACGCGGAGCCGTGGACGCAGAAATTCCGCGGCGCGCAGAACGTCGACAACTTATATACCTGTTCGATCCTGGCCGTAGACCTGACGACAGGCCAGCTCAAATGGTATTTCCAGACCGTCCCCAACGACAACTGGGATTTCGATAGCGTCCAGCAGTTAATGCTGCTCGACCTGACGATCGAGGGGCGTCCGCGCAAGGTCCTGACGCAGGCCGCCAAGAATGGCTTCTTCTACGCGATTGACCGCGTCTCCGGACAGTTCATTTCCGGTGCTCCGTTCGTGAAAGTGAACTGGGCCAAGGGTCTTAACGATAGTGGCCGTCCGTTGGTAAATCCGGAAGCTTACTATGATACCGAACCGGTAGCGGTGTACCCGACCGGCGGCGGCGCCCACAACTGGGCGCCGATGTCGTTCAATCCGAACACCGGGCTGGTATACATTCCCGCTTCCTACCAGCCATACACTTACCAGGCGGATGACGATTACAAACCACGTACGAACGGTGATGTCCGCACGGGCACCCAACCGCGCCAGATCAAGGCGCCGGCCATCGGCCCGGCTGCTCCCGATAGCGTCCGCGGCGGCTTGCAGGCCTGGGATCCGGTGAAACACACGCTGGTCTGGCGCGCCGATGGCGGCGGCGGGATTGGAGGGGGAACCGTTACCACCGCCGGGAACCTTGTCTTCCACGTGATCAATGATGGGCACTTCGTGGCTTATAGCGCCGACAAGGGCGAGAAGTTGTTCGACGTGCAGACCGGGCGAACCGGCATGGCGCCGCCCATCACTTATGAGATCGATGGCAAGCAGTACGTGGCGTTCCTGGGCGGCGCCGGGCGTGGCGCCGGCGTCATGGGTCCGGTTGATGGGAAGGTCGATAACCCGCCATTGCTATTCGTATTTGCGCTTGACGGGAAGGCGGCCCTTCCCACGCCAGTTGCCGCACAGCCGCCCAGCGCGCCTGCCCCGCGGCCGAGGGCCAATTAGGCTGGCAGACGCTTTGGGCGCTTACTACGCCGCCTTGGCGGCCGGACCCAGTTCCGGTTTCGCTGTTGCGGCCAAGGCACTCGCTGCCTGCGCCACTTCCCCAAGAGATGGGGACCTCTCCGCTTCAGAGTAGTCTTTGCGGCTACCGGCTCGAAGTGTGCCGGCGGTGCTGAATTCTGAGTATGGGTTTCCACTCCACGGGAGATGGAGAGCTCGTCGAAATTTGCGCGATTGTGATCTGCTAACATTTCTTCGATGAACGTGCTCGGCACTCGGGTGATTAGTTTCATCTAGCACTCTTCCGTTTGAACAAGATCGCTTCGTGTTTCCTACCGGGGCATTGATTCTGCATGGGTGTGGGTAGAGCATGAAAAAGAGCGAACGCATTTTTGTTAGTCTGCCAGCCGACCAGTGGCTCACAAAACAAGAAAATAAGACCAAGTGGGCTATTGTTACCGCGATCGAGGACCTTGGATATACAACGGAAGTGTTCCTCGACCCACGAGGAACGCACTCTCTTGCGGCTTCGCAAGCATGGAGTGCAACCTCCTGTGATCACGTGATGCGTCGCTGTAAAGGGTGCGCTCTTCTTGGCTTTCCCCGGTGGCGAATTAATGGCGACGTTGGGCAGATTCATCTGCCGACTGAATTCAACCACTACGAGGGAGCTGTGGCGTATACACTTGATCTCCCTCTCCTGGTTTTAGTGCAGAAGGGTGTTCTTCGTCGCGTAGTATTTGACGGCAACTACAAAGGTTATGTCGGAATCATTCCGGATAAGCCGACGCCGAAATTTCGTACCGCCGCGGCCGGTAGGGCAGGGGAGCGGCCCGTCATGCAGCGGATTTTATCGCGATTCTCAAGCTCAAAGCCCGCCGCCGTCTTGACCAGATTTCCCGCCAAGGATCGATGCCGCAACCCGGCGGTGCGCCCTCCAATGGCGTGGCGTCGGCCCAGTAATTCACCCATACACTGGCCGGCGCGCTGATCGCTGCGCTCATGCTCAGCCACCTGTTCGAGCCAGTATTCTTCTCGTTTACTAGCCATTATGCGGGTCGCCAAGCGGATTGGAGCACCGCGCAGTGTGGCTACATAATGAGGTGCAAATTGAGGGTGCCACTTGAAAATGAAGCTGGCGACGTCCGTGTCAACGGCCAGTCTTGCCGTTACAATCGGAGGGGCAGTCAAAGATGGCGCTGCTCATAGATGCGGCGGACGAACTCCTGGGACTCCTCCTCCGTCGATCGGGTACCCGGCGAACGAGATTGGCCGGTGTTTTTAGGGGCACAAAATCAGTCATAATTCATGAAAAGGAATTAAATTGTGACGACGCTTAACCTCAAAAAGACTGTCTTGTGGGCCTCGGGCCTCATAGCCACTCTCACTCTCATTTCCGCGATCGTCGCCCAGCAGCCGCGCGCGGTTGACGCGAAAGTGCTTCGATCCGCCGGTACCGCTAAGGACGCTCTGCCGGGCACCTGGCTCACCTACGGCCTGACGCAAACCGAACAGCGTTACAGCCAGCTAAAGCAAATCGATGAATCGAACGTCGGCAAGCTGGGCTTGGCCTGGTCGGCGCCGCTTGCCCCCGCGGGATCCCGTGGCGGCACGGAAGGCACGCCTCTGATGTGGAACAGCACGATCTACCAAACGATGGACAACAGTATCGTGTACGCTCTCGACGCGTTCACCGGCGAACAGAAGTGGATGTACGATGCCAAGATCGATCCGATGACGCGGAGCCACATGTGCTGCGGCACGCATAACCGTGGGCTCGCGCTATCGGACGGCAAGCTTATCCTGGCTGCCAACGATGCCCGTCTGATCGCACTCGACGCCATAACCGGCAGGGAGTTGTGGCAGAGCAAGATTGCGGACATCAATCAGTACTACTCGATGACCATCGCGCCGCGCATCGCGGGCGACAAAGTGATCGTCGGTGTGGGCGGCGGCGAGTTCTTCATTCGCGGCTTCTTCGCTGCCTACAACCTGAAAGATGGGTCGCTCGCCTGGAAGTTCCACACGGTTCCTCCCAAGCCCGGCGAGCCCTTTGAGGACAAGGCTCAGGAGGCTGCCGCTAAAACCTGGACGGGCGACTGGGCGAAATATGGCGGGGGCGCCCCGGTCTGGGATGGTTTAGTGTATGACCCCGAAACCAACCTGGTGATTGCCGGCACAGGTAACGCGGAACCGTGGCCGCAGGAGATGCGCGGCATCCCCAAATCGGAGTGGGGTAAGTGGGATAACCTCTATACCTGCTCGATCGTGGCCGTGGACGCGAACACCGGCAAGCTGAAGTGGTATTACCAGACGGTCCCCACCGATAGTTGGGACTTTGACTCTGTGGGCGGCTTGATCATGGCCGACATCCCGATCGAAGGCAAGATGCGCAAGGTTGTCATGCAGGCTCCGAAGGACGGCATATTCTACGTCCTCGACCGCACCAATGGGCAGTTCCTCTCGGCCGAGCCGTTCGTCCCGGTGAACTGGGTGACAGGCTTTGATAAGAAGAACAACGGCAGGCCGATCATCAATCAGGATGCCTACTACAATCAGACGAATTCGGTCGTGATCTACCCGGGCGGCGGCGGCGCGCACAACTGGGCGCCCATGTCCTACAACCCGAACGCCGGTTTGGTCTATCTGCCTTATAGCGCCGGCAGCTACACCTTCAACGCCGCCGCGGAACCCGATCCCCATGCTGGCGGCGGCGCGCATGGGCTGGGCCGCGGTGGCCAGGATCATAGAACGACGCCGATGCCGATCTGGGGTCCCGACAACGTGGGCCGTGGTGGGCTGCAGGCGCGCGATCCCAAGACGAACCAGATCAAATGGGTGAAGCCGGGACGGGGTGGCTCGATCGGTGGCGGCACCATGACCACGGCCAGCAACCTCGTGTTCCAGGTTGCGGGCACTACGCTGTACGCCTACAAAGCCGATACGGGCGACGAACTACTCGCGCTGCCGTTCAACCTCCCCGGTGGCGCTCCTCCGATCACCTACATGGTGGACGGCACGCAGTACATCGCGTTCGCTACCGGCACACAGTTCCTGGCGCTGAAGGTGGGCGGCACGGCGAAGATGCCGGAAGCGCCTGCGGGTGGCTTCTTCGGGCGGGGTAGGGGTGGCCGCGGGGGTGCGCCTCCGGCTCCACCTGCGCCTGCTCCGGCGAACACCGGCAACGAACTGCATGGCCAAGGCAAGCAATAAGCTGAGTACGCGGGCTACGGTGTGAACGATACGAGCGTTTTGGTGTACTCATCATACGTGCCGTTGTGTATGTAATGTTCGCCGGCGATTCCGGCTCCCTTTAGAAACCACACATCTTCCCAGCCGCCACTACCGAAATGGCTGGAGAAAATATGAGTCGCGCCGGCATATTTCTGCGGCAGGAAAGACGCCACCCCAGCGCGCGCCGGCTCGACGCTCCAAGGGACATCATTATTTCCCCAGTGGCGGCCGGTTTCTAATGGGAAACAGAAATCAGGCGGGAGGGCGCCCTTGGCCAAATACTCCTGGTAACTCTGGCTGAGGCTCTGGTTCCGGCGATCCCAGCCCTCTCCTATCACGTATATGCAGTTGGCGTGGACAAGGTACGGCTCGCGGTCACGAGCGACCAGATAACCCGTGCGAACGGTCTGGCCTGTAGAGTTGCTCGCCTCCTTCACCTCGCGTTCCACAACGAGTCCCTCGGGAATCCTCACCCATCCAGTGACGGTTTCCTCGCTCGTCCAACGCTCCACGTCCGGACGGTTTCGGTTGCCTGATTTCCACTCATGTTCGTAAGTCCAACGAGTACCCACACGAAGTGGGAACCACGTAAGAGGATCTTCTTGGGCACTGGCGACAAACGACACCGCGCACAGCACCCACGTCACATGACGCATACCGGTCAACAGTCCCCCGCCACCCATTCTAGGGCTTTCACTGGGTCAATAGATCTGAGTGCGAGCGGGTATGCGTGCCGCCGCCCCGCAGCGGTAATCAATTACGGAAGAGTTTTCTTGCGTAGGCTCCCACAATGGTCAACGGGTGGTTAGCCAATGTGCAGATTCGCCCCACTCGGCTGATTGGCTCATGGAAAACGCCAAGCTGCCTGAGCACTGTTCCCCGGTCGTAGTAAATTCTCTCTCCGGCCAACTGACCTTCAGCGTCGAATGTGTATATACCGCACAGCGGCAGTTCCACTCGCCGCCCGGTTGCTGGAAGACCCTTCCAGCCACCGAGGTGTGTGCCGCGAATCATGACCTCCACTACAATCGTTTCGGAGGCGACGTGCTGCTGGCGTACCTCGATTTCTAAGTCCGGCAGAGCTGTCATAAGTTGCTTATAAAATTGGCGCACTCCGTCTCGTCCGTGGTAATGTTCAGCCCACGGTTCGTCGTCGTAGCGCGCCGTGTTGCCGAAGGTGGACACAACGCCCTCCAAGTCATGCTGGTTCTCCAGCCGAATGTGCCGCTCAACCGTTGCGATGCGAGCCGGTTGCTTCTCATCCGTGGCAGGTGTGCTCGTCATGGTGCCTCCCATCGCGATTGTGCCATTTCTCTGCGGCTCCAACGTTGGATACTATCGAAGGGAGGTCAGAGCATGAACAAGATCACGCCGTTCCTGTGGTTCAACGACAATGCCGAAGACGCTGCGGAGTTTTATCTCTCGGTATTTCCGGAAGCGAAGAAGGTTGGCGAACTACGTTCCAGCGGCGTGGGGCCCTGGCCCGCGGGCAAGATCGCGACCATCACCATCGAACTTATGGGCCAGCGAATGACGTTCCTCAACGGTGGCCCCGCGCACGCGCTCACGCCGGCTTTCTCGTACTTCATCGCCTGCAAAGACCAGGCCGAGATCGACCACTACTGGGACAAACTGCTTGAGGGTGGCAAGCCCATGGCCTGTGGCTGGCTGACGGACAAGTTCGGCTTGTGCTGGCAGATCGTGCCGGAGAAGATTGGCGAGATCCTGAAGCATCCCAAATCGATGGCCGCGATGATGAAGATGGTGAAATTGGAGATCGCCACGCTAGAGGCCGCGGCTAAGGAGTAACGGCGAGCGGCCATGGTAAACGCTGCGGCCTGATTGCGGCTATTAGACGATCCCGCGACTAAAGAACCGCTGATGAATTAAAATTGTTTGGTGCAAAAAGCGCGAACCTGGCTGGCCGGGACTGCATTATTATTGGCCGTTTTTCTTGTTTATTCCAACCATTTTCATAACGCCTTTCATTTCGATGATTTTCACAGCATTACCAATAACGTAGCGATCCGCAGCCTTTCCCACATTCCTCAATTCTTCGTGGATGCGCGGGCTTCGAGCGTCTTCCCCGCGCACCAGGCCTGGCGGCCACTGGTAACAGCGTCTTTGGCGATCGATTATTGGCTCGCGCACGGATATGACCCGTTCTATTTTCATTTGTCCAGTTTTCTCTGGTTTCTCGCCGTTCTCCTCTGTGCAGCGGCGCTGTTTCGTAGCGTTTTGGATCGGGCGCAGCCCAACGCCGATCATTTCTTCATTGCGTGGTTCGCGGCTGCCTGGTATGGCCTGCATCCGGCGATGGCAGAAACGGTCAACTACATTATTCAACGGGCAGACGTGATCTCCACCTGCGGTGTAGTTGCCGGTCTGGCGATATACGCGCGGTTTCCGGCATGGAGGCAGCGCGGGGTCTACCTGCTGCCAGTTGCTCTGGGACTTCTGGCGAAGCCGCCCGCCCTGATTTTCCCGGGGATTCTGGCGGCTTATTTGTTTCTCATCGAAGAAGGCGCAGCGCGCGACAGTTGGCCCCGAGTGCTCGGCCGCTCGGTCCCCGCGCTGGCACTGAGTCTCGTCTTCCTCGTGCTGCAGTCTGCTTTCACGCCAAAGAGCTTCAATGCCGGGGCGGGGTCCGCGTTCCAGTACCTGATTACGCAGCCCTATGTCTGGTTCCGGTATTTCACGTCGTTTTTCCTTCCGTTGCATCTGAGCGCGGATACGGATCTCGCGCCGCTTTCATCGGTATTCCGTCTGGAAGCAATCGGCGGTTTTCTTTTTGCCGGGTTCCTGCTGTTCTCGATATATCTGGCGGCCAAGCGCCCCGCCGGCCACCCGGCTGCTTTCGGACTCTGCTGGTTTGTGCTGGGCCTGATTCCCACATCGATCTTTCCGCTGGCCGAGGTGGAAAACGATCACCGCATGTTCCTGCCCTTCGTGGGGCTTTCGCTGGCTGTGAGTTGGACCGGTTACCAGGTGGCGCGGCGTCTGTCGTGGAACCGCGAAGGGCGAATCGCCACCGCGGGTGCTGCCATCTGTCTGCTCGTGGTGTGCGCGGCCGGCACGCGGCAGCGCAACCAGGTGTGGCATACGGAGGAGTCGCTGTGGGAAGATGTCACTCTAAAAAGTCCAAAAAACGGGCGCGGTCTCATGAATTATGGACTGGCGCGAATGTCTCGGGGAGACTTTCAAGGCGCGCTTACCTATTTTGAGCGGGCCGTGGCGTTCACGCCGAATTACTCGGATTTGGAGATTAACCTGGGCATCGATCACGGAGCTCTGGGACACGATGCCGAGGCGGAGCGGCACTTCCGTAGGGCGATCCAGCTTGCTCCCGGCGACGCCCAGGTCCATTACTTTTATGGGCGCTGGCTGAAAGGGAAGGGGCGCGATGATCAGGCGGTTGCGGAGCTGCGGCAGGCGATCCTGATCAATCCCGACTATCTGGAGGCGCGGCTTCTGCTGCTCGACAGCTACGCGGCGCAGGGCGCATGGAGTTCGCTCGCACCGTTAGCTACGGAAACGCTGAAGCTCGCGCCCGACGACCCCGAGGCGCGGCGCTACGCGGCCATGAAACCGGCGCAGGCCATGCCGGCGCGCCTTCCCTCCGCGCCCACGCCCGAAACCCTTCTCAACCTGTCCCTGGCGGCGTATCAAAGGAACGACTTCCAAAGCTGCATCCGATTTGCGCAATTGGCGCTACAGCAGCGCCGGGACTACGCCGAGGCGTACAACAACCTGATTGCGGCCTACAATTCTCTCGGCCGTTGGGATGAGGCAATCGCGGCGGGGCGGCAGGCGTTGCGCATCAAGCCGGATTACCAACTCGCCCGCAACAATTTGTTATGGGCGGAGACACAAAAGAATCGGGTGGCGAGCGCCGGGCGGTAATTGGAAATCTTTTTAATTTGCCAGTTTTTATTTGACATCGGGAAAAACGCGGTTTAATATCACACTTTCCGGATGCAGTTTCGCTTTGTGCGCGCTGCAGCAATCCTTTGTTTGCTGGCAGCTTCGGGAGTTGCCCAAACAACCGACACTAATATTATTCCCCTTTACGTGTCCGGCCCGAGCCAACGATACATCCTTGTTCTTCAAGATCCGCCGTTGGCAAAGCAGGTATTGACAGCGCCAACGCGTTCGCGCGCCGCGCTTCATACAGCCGCGGCGGAAGCGCGCCGCCAGAATCTGATCAACACGCAGGAAGCGCTCAAATCGGTGCTGCGCGCGCGTGGGATTCGGGTGTTGGGGTCCGTGAACACGCTCGCAAATGCGGTTTTCGTCAGCGCCGGGCCGGAGCGTGTAGCGCAATTGAAGGCTCTACCGGGGGTCTCCGCGGTACTCCCTGTGGTGAAACTGCACCGCACGCTGAACAAGGCCATCGGCCTGATCAATGCCAACGTCGCGTGGTCCGCTGTAGGCGGCGCGGCCAATGCAGGCGCCGGAGTGAAGATCGCCATGCTGGATACTGGCATCGATGAGACGCATCCCGGTTTTGTTGATCCCACGCTGACATATCCCCCCGGTTTTCCCGTGTCGGGAAACGCGGACGACGCCACGCACACCACTACTAAAATCATCGCGGTGCGTAGCTTTGTCTCGGAGCTTGCCATTGGCGACGGCACACCGGAATTGACTCTTCCTGACGACCTTTCGGCCCGCGACCGCGTGGGCCACGGCACGGCGGTGGCGATGATCGCAGCGGGAGTGTCGCATCAGAGCCCGTTCGGAACAATCTCGGGAGTGGCGCCCAAAGCCTGGCTAGGTAATTACAAAATTTTCGGATCGCCGGGAGTGAATGATGAAACCAGCTCGGACGTCATGCTGCAGGCTCTCGAAGCGGCGTTCAACGATGGCTTTGATATCGCGCTTCTTTCGGTCGGCGACTTGCCCGCTACTTGGGGGCCTGCCGATCAGGGAACGACCTGCGGCTTAGCGGCGGGAACATTTTGCGATCCGCTAGCGGGCGCGGTTACCGCTGCCGCAGCAGCCGGCATGGTGGTTGTTCTGCCAGCCGGAAATGATGGCGCATTGGGGCAAAGCACGATCAATACGCCGGGCGATGTAGAAGATGCCATCACCGTGGGCGCAACCACCAACGCCCACATCGTGGCTGCCACCGTTTCCACACCAGGCGGAAGCGCGTTCGAGGCCCGCCTGTCCGATGGTCCGCAGCCGGCGGCCCTGATTACCGCGCCGCTTGTTCCGGTCTATACACTGGACAAAACCGGATATGGTTGCCAGAGTTTTCCCGCCGGGTCGCTCAAGGGAGATATCGCGCTCATCCTGTACGGCCAGTGCAGTTTAGCGAGCAAAGTGCTCAACGCCGAAGCCGCTGGAGCCGTGGCGGTACTCCTTTCCAGCCTGCCTACCGGCCCGCAGCTATTTTCGCCCACTGGACTTGGCAACACTGGCATTCCCACCGCGCTGATTGCGGCGAGCTCCGGCACATCGCTCGACCAATACCTCGCCTCGAATAGCGGTGCGGCGGTGACGCTCGATCCAACCCCAGCCGAAACCGTACCCGCCACGGCGGACCAGGTAGCGTACTTTTCCTCGCGCGGCCCGAATCTTCGCGATTCGAGCATCAAACCCGACCTGGCTGCACCGGGCGCCTCTATATTCACCGCGACCCAGGATTTGGACCCTAACGGCGATCTCTTTAACCCGGAACGCTACACAGGCGTAGATGGCACCAGCTTCGCGGCAGCATTTGCGGCTGGGGCAGCGGCGCTGGTCTTAGAGGCGCATCCCTCGTATACTCCAGGCCAGGTGAAATCGGCCCTGGTCAATACGGCTTCCTCGGGCATTACGGATTTCGATGCGAACGGCAACCCCATCGCCGCGCGGTCGATTGCGGTAGGCGGAGGGCAACTGAATGCCGGGGCAGCGGCCGCATCTACACTGACGGTTGTGCCGAGCTCTGTTTCGTTCGGCGTGCTGAGCACGACCTTGCCGCAGCAGACTCTCGTGATCACGAACACGGGTACGGCGGCGGCGAATGTGCAGTTTACAGTAACGCCGCGCGATATGGATAACAACGCAACTGTGAGCGTGACTCCGTCAACGGTGAGCTTGCCGCCCGGCTCCTCGGCCAACGTAACCGTTGCGCTGACCGGCTCCAGTCCGGCGCCCGGATTCTATGAAGGCACGATTTCCGCCAGTGGTGGCGCGGTGGCCGTCGCAATCCCTTACCTTTATATAGCGGCCAACGGGAACCCGGCCAGCCTCATCCCCCTGAGTGGACGGAACTTCGTCACGGAGACCGGCAGCTCCGTCGATCTCTCGTTCGATATCTTGGATCAGTCCGCGGCGCCGGTGGCCAATGAGCCGCTGCGTTTCGCGCCGAATGCTTCCGTATACGCGGAAACCCCAAATACCGACCCGCTGGGCATTGGAGAAGCCTATATGCAGGTGGGGTCCGTGGGTGACCAGACTTTTTCCGCGGACCTGTTAACCAATGCGTCGCAAATCGAATTCGACGGCCGCGTGCGACTCGGGCCGCAGATTAACAGCAACGGAGTGGTGGATGGCGCAAGTTTCGCAGTGCCCCCGGGTTTCGCGCCCGGTTCGTTTGTGACTATCCAGGGCACGGGCTTGAGCGAAGCACAGGTAATGTCGCAGACGGCGGCTCTGCCGATTTCGCAGGCGGGAGTGAGTGTCGGCTTCGACGAGCCCGCCGCGAATCTCCATGTGCCAGCGCCGCTGATTTACGTGAGCCCCGGCCAGGTGAACTTGCAAATTCCGTGGGAACTGGCGGGGACGTCATCGGCCACCATGAAACTCACCCTCAGTAATTCGTCGAGCAAAACGGTTCGGCCGGATGACAGCGAACTGGGCACTAACCAGAGTCAAATGATCACCGTTCCGCTAGCTCCGTACTCTCCGGCTTTCTTCCAATACCAGGATGCGGCAACCGGGAAGCTGCTGGCCGATGCGCTGGATGAACAATACAACCAGGTCACTCCGGCGAATCCTGTCGCGCCGGGCCAATACATCCAGTTTTTCTTGAACGGATTGGGCGCGGTGGCGCCCGGCACACAGCCGGCCACCGGAGCGCCTTCGCCCGGCGGAACACAACTCGCCACCACCGTGGAGCAGCCGGAAGTCACTATCGGTGGGCAACCCGCCACGGTCGCCTTCAGCGGCCTCGCCCCTTACCTTGTTGGCATTTATCAGGTGAACGTCATCGTACCGCCGTCCACTTCGTCTGGAATCCAACCGGTTCAGCTCACCATTGGCGGCGTCACGGCTCAGTCGTTGGTAGCCGTTGAGTAGGCTTTCGACTTTTCGTTCTCGCCCCGCCTGGTAAAGATGAACGCGCGCTGTACCGCGAAATTGACGATAAACAGCGCTGATTCACTCAACAGCTTGGCGGGCGCTACAGCGAAACCCCAATGCACATGTAAGAACCGGATCAGGCTGTACGAAACAAATCCACTCAGACCGGCCAGGACGGCGTACCGCACTGACGATTTGGCAACCGGGGCATTGCTGCGAAAGACCAGATTGCGCGCCAGGAAGAAAACGGCTGTGGCGGAGATAATTCGCGCGCCGAATTGGCTGGCAATCAGGTTCCCGGTGGCGAAATAGACGGGATAGAACACGCAGGCATCGATCGCCCATGCGAGCAAGGACGATGCGCAGTAACGCAGCAGCACAAAATAGATGCGCAGCGAATCGAGAACCGGATTGAAATGAGAGGAACGGTTCCCATCCAGATAAATCGTCTGAATGGGTACTTCGACAAATGGCTCTCTCGCCGCCAGGAGGCATTCCAGCAAATATTCGAAGCCGTTGGGGGCCAGGCACACATTGCGCGCACAGGCCTCGATTGGCCATCCGCGCAGCCCGGTTTGGGTATCGGAGAGGCGGCGGTGAGCGAGCAGACGGAACAGCATCGCGGTGAGTACATTGCCGAAGCGGCTGCGCAGCGGAGCAACCTGGAAACGGCGAACTCCGAGCACCACACAGCCGGTTTTTTGGCGGAGCGTCTCTATGACGCGGACGATGTCGCCCGCCGCATGTTGGCCATCGGCATCCGCGGACACCACTCCGTGCGCGTCCGGCCACGTCTGGAGGACGTACCGGGAGCCGGTCTTCAGAGCCGCGCCCACTCCCATGTTGACCGCATGCCGCAGCAGAGTGACCCCGGGAATATCGGCCAGCTCCTTCAGGATCGGGGCCGCCACAGGACCATTTCCGTCATCCACAACGACGACGGCCTGCGGTCCGTTCTCATGCCCAAGCACGCCGGATACGATACCGGGCAGCTCCGGGGAAGGCCGATGGCACGGAATCACGAGCACGATCTTCCGGTCGCGCGACGGGGGCTGCCCGAAAGCTGTAGCCATCGGATCGTCCTTGTACATTGCTCGGTCCCCGGCGTGACAGCCGGGTCTCGCGCTGAGGTGAAGGTTGCGCAAGCCTGGGGTTAGCGTATCAGATTTCAGGCATTTTCTTCGAGGTTTCTTATCTTTAATCCCTGACAATTTCTAATGGTGGAGCGGCGCTACTTCGGCAGGGGCGTTCTTCAACGCTGAGGCGGTCACTTGCTTGCCTGGAAAATCCAGTTGTCCGCACTCCATTTCCCCGGTCCTGAACAGATCAACCAGATCAAGATAATTATGTACACGCTTTCCGGCAGATATAGAAAATCATCCAGCCAGTCGAGAAACGAGGTCCCAGCCGGAATTGAGGCGAGGCGAACCGTTATGATTGCGACGATCATCTGGATGATGAGCGCGGCGGAGCAGAGACTCGAAAGCAACCCTATGGCGAGCAGACAGCCTCCAACAAATTCAACCGAGGAAACGAAATAGGTCATGAAATGCGGAAATGGTATACCGGCGCCCGCCAGCGTTTCATACATCTGACGAGTGCGGCCGGCAACAAAAAGCTTCTTCCCTCCGGAAATAGCGAAAAAGAGTCCGATTGAAATGCGGGCCAGCAGGATTGAAAATTGCTCCCAGGAACGGTTTCCTATCAGAAATGAACGGATGAACTCAGGAAGATTCATAATCTCTCCCGCAAGCCACGGTTGAGGAAGTGCCGCCGCTTCAGTTGCAACGCTTCAGCGCAGGGACCTAATCCTGATGATCATACTCCGTTGGCACGTCGTCTTCCGGAACCTCCTTCGTGTGAACCTCGGCTACATCCGGATCAGCCGCATCTTCAACACCGGCGATTGCATTGGCTTCGTGGGACTGCCCTTCGTCCATCAACTCCTCTACGCTCTCGGAGTCCTCCTGCTCCCGGTCCGGTAAACCCTGCGTATCCCCGGACTGGCCTGCGGAATCAGGACCTGTTCCCTTCGGCCTGGCTGGAATAGGCGTGTTGAGAGGAATGTTCTCCTGTGCTTGCTTTTTCATACTGCTTTTTTAGCATCTGAGGGGCCACCATTCGACGCAGATGTCTGCAGCGCGACGGAACCAAGGCCACAATCGGGTCGACGGGCATGGCGCGGGCGGGCTGAGGCAATGCCGCGGAGCACCTCAACGGATAAATAGCGCGAAATACGGCCAATTGGGGGGAAGCAGACATCACATGGTCAATATCCCGGAACCCGTTTCCGGCCAGCAGCGAGCAGCCGTTTATGACACCGCCGCCGAGATATGCGGAAAGCGCCAGGTCGATCTGCACGGCTGGCACCCTCGACGCGGCAGCACAGGCGACTTTCTGAAGACTTGGGAGCGAATGCAACGCCCGGCGTGGCAACGAGCGTATGTGCGCAATGGACCGATTTTGCGAAACGGTTAGCGCGTCAAATGAGGTCGTCGTATATGTCGTGTTCGCCAATCCAGAACCATAGCCCCATGCCGGATTTGCTCCGGCATTACTGATCCGATTCCCACTGGTAAACCAGCTTTGGGTCTGCGGCGTCTCACTGCTCAAACTTGGAAGACCCGTATTCGTACCTACCCAGCGGTTGCCAAAGTTATCGTACCCGTAACCCTGCGTCCAGCTAGGAGAGCCGCTCTCCTGCGCTTGGGTTAAGCGGTTCACCGAGTCGTACGTGTAGGTCTGCGTCACGCTCAACGGCGAACCGATCGTCTGGGACCGGAGATTGCCGTTATTGCCGGTAGTACACGACGTCGCGCCGCCCGTACAAGGGAAGAACCCCAACGACAAAAGCGTGTTTTGGCCCGAGGCGGCGGTGATCCCAACCGGTTGCAGACGATCGTTCCAGGAGACCTGTTGGCTTACGCCGTTGTCCAGCGTCAGGGTCGAAATATTGCCGGGCGCGTAATAGGTCACGGTGGCGTAATTCGTCTGCACCGTCTGGCAGGGCGAACCGGTGCCCGTAGTCATGTTCTGCACACCCATCACCCGATCCGCCGCATCGAGAACGTAATTCACCTGCCGGCCCGAAGGATACGTGATACACGTCAACTGGTCCGTTAGCGAGTAGCCGTAGCCGAAGGTGTAGGCAGTCCCACCCGTGGTTTGTGTGCTGGCTGTGATTCGCCCGAAGTTGTCATACGTGTATGAGGTCATGCTCGCGCTACTGCTCACCGAAGACAGGGCGCCCTTGTAAGTCACGTCATAGATGAAATAAACTTGCGGTGTGGTAGCGACATTGTAGGGATTTCCGCTGGCCACCGTATAGCTGAACGAATAGGGCCGGCTGAAGCCGTCGTATAGTTTTCCCGTTTGGGAATTGGCAACGGCGGCCGGCACCGTGCCATTGGCGTCCGTCCGTTGGACGACGTTGCCCGCATTATCGTACAAAGAAGGACTCGGACTCCAACCGCATCCGCCGCGAGAACGCCAAGCGCGAGGTCCGCAACGCTGTCAAAGACGAGTGGCAACGAGGCCAGCGCTGAAGAATTTCACTTGTTTGCAATCCCTTCCACTGTAATGTCGAGCGTTATATTGCTTAATTGCACTAATATATTTATGTATTAAAATGTTTGGGTAATGCCCAGACACGCACCGGAACTGGAGTGCTCGGCCGAAGACAAGGCGAGTTTGGTGGCCACCACGAAGAGCCGGATTGAGGAGGCGCGCGCCGTGGAGCGAGCCA
>JASIAM010000026.1 GCA_030041985.1 Bryobacteraceae bacterium
GAAACGCGCGTACGCCAGGCGCTAGCCGCATGGGAATCGCCCTCGCTTCGTTCCGTCATCAATGCTACCGGCGTTGTCCTCCACACCAATCTGGGCCGCGCGCCCCTCGGTCCAATCGGACTCCTCCCGGGCTATTCCAACCTTGAATACGACCTCGCGTCCGGCCGCCGCGGCAAACGCGACTGGCACACCGCCTCCCAGCTCGAGCGCTTGCTCGGCGCCCCCGGCATCGCCGTGAATAACAATGCAGCCGCCGTTTTCCTCGCTCTCCACGAACTGGCCGCCGGCGGCGAGGTCATTGTCTCCCGCGGCGAGTTGATCGAAATCGGCGATGGTTTCCGCATCCCCGAGATCATGCACCGTTCCGGAGCCATCTTGCGGGAAGTGGGTACAACCAACCGCACACGCATCGATGATTACCGTGCAGCTCTCAGCCCCCAAACCCGCCTGCTTCTGCGCGTGCACCCCAGCAATTTCCGCATCTCCGGCTTTACCGCGCGCCCCGAATTGAAAGAACTGGTGGCTCTGGGGCGGCAATCGGGCATCCCCGTGTACGAGGATCTGGGCAGCGGCTGCCTGGTCGATCTGCGCCCTTATGGCATCGATGAACCGCTCGCCGCTGACAGCCTTAATGCGGGCGCTGACCTCGTTTCCTTCAGCGGCGACAAGTTATTGGGCGGACCGCAAGCCGGTATTCTCGCGGGCAATCCTGAAATCGTCGCGCGCTTGCGGCGCAACCCCTTGTTTCGCGCGCTCCGTCTCGACAAGATGATTTACCAGGCACTCGAAACTACCCTGCGTCACATCCTGCTCGAGCGCTGGGACGCAATACCCGCCCTCGCCATGATCCGCCAAAGCGCCGAACACGTGCGGTCGCGCGCCGAGGCTCTCTTGCGGCGCATCGGCTCCCATGCGGACGTCGTCCCTGGAGAGTCGGTCATTGGCGGAGGCGCCACACCTGGCCAATCGATTCCTACCTGGCTCATCGCCCTTCCTTCAAGCGATGTGGTCGATGCGGAGCGCCGCCTGCGCACCGCCGATCCGCCCATCATCGTTCGCATCGAACAAGACCGGATTTTGCTCGACCTCAGGACCGTCTTCCCCGAAGAGGAAGACGCCCTCGTCGCCGCGCTCACTGCTCTGCCGTGCGAGGATCATAGCTGATATGCCAGCCCGCAACGCCCTCCTGCTTCTACTGTTGCTCGCGGCCTCCGCACCCGCTCATCACTCCACCGCCATGTACGATCTAATCCATGGCACGATCATCGCTGGTGAAGTCACAAGATTTGATTGGGAAAATCCGCACGTCCATATATACGTCGATGTCACTGGTGAAGACGCCGAAATCGAACACTGGACCGTGGAGCTCGAAAGCCCCTCCATTCTTGGCCGCCTCGGCTGGAAAAGGGACACACTAATGCCTGGCGAACAGATCTCAGTGACCGGAGGCCGTGCCAAAAACGGCAGCTTTCAGATACGAGCCGTCGCAGTCACTCTTCCCGATGGTGCCAGACTCCCTGCGGTCGTGCCCGTCGACAACTGACTCGCCCTGCAGTCAATCCGGCCCGCTGCTATAGTGAGGACATGAACCGGCCTGCCGCGGTTTCCTTTGCCGCGGCTTCCCCTGTTGTGGCGTTCCTTGTTGTATCCTGCGCCTTGGCAGAGACTCCTTCTTTCACCATCGGCCAAGTGCTCAGCTCTGCCTTTCCTACGCACTTCACCGCCGCCCCCGCAGGTGGAGGAGTGGCGTGGGTCTCCAATACGCGCGGCGTAGTGAATATCCTGGTCGCGGAACCCCCCGATTATCATGCGCGCCAGGTCACCCATTATTCAGAGGACGACGGACAGGACATCACCGAACTGCATTGGACCCCGGATGCCGCCGCCCTGGTGTACGTGCGCGGCGAAGGGCCGAACCGCGCGGGCGAGATCCCCAATCCGGCGCTCGATCCGCGCGGCGCTGAACAGGAGATCTGGGTGGTCGCGTTGCGTAGCCAGAGCCCGCGCAAGGCCGGCGACGGAAATTCAGTCACTGTCTCTCCCCGAGGTGACTCGATTGCCTACATCCATCGCGGCCAACTTTGGTTGACCTCACTCGATGGCAAGCAGGAACCAGCGCAGCCCTTCCGCGCGCGTGGTGAGTCGCAAGCTCCCGTCTGGTCGCCCGACGGTACCCAGATCGCGTTCGTGAGTGACCGCGGCGATCATAGTTTCATAGGTATCTACAGCGCCGCTGCAAGCCGTTTGCTCTACCTCGACCCCAGCACCGATTTCGATAGCGATCCGGTCTGGTCGCCCGACAGCCGTAAGGTCGCATTTGTCCGTCAACCCAGCCATGGAAAGGGCCGGATCTATGGCGCGCGGCGAGCCGATGAGCCATGGTCGATTCGCATCGCGGATGCCCAATCCGGACAAGGCGGCCAATTGTGGAAAGCAGACGAAGGCCCCGGCAGCGTCTTTCATGGAGTCTCCGCAGCCTCCGAGCTCCAGTGGGCGGCCGGTGATCATCTCGTTTTTCCTTGGGAGCGCGATGGCTGGACGCACTTGTACAGTCTGCCGGCCGCGGGAGGGCCACCGGCCGCGCTAACGCCCGGAACATTCGAAGTAGAAGATGTTACGTTGACGCCCGGCAAGCGCGAAGTGCTCTTCAATTCCAACCAGGGCGATCCG
>JASIAM010000295.1 GCA_030041985.1 Bryobacteraceae bacterium
TCAATTCCTCGGGCGACAGCCGTGCCTCGACGCCTTGCGGAAGCAGCAGCACTGGACGGACAACGCCGAAAACGCCGGGTTCGAGCAGAGTGGGAGAGGATATTGCTCGAATCGGAAGATCAAGCTTCACGGGCGATCCGGCTCGCACTACGCTAACGATGCGCCGCCAGCGGACCCACCAGGATGCAGTAATGCGCGCAAAGCCGCATGCCCATATCCCGAAGAGGATTTCTGTTACCGGGATACTCGGTGGATGTGAAGGGGACGGGACGATGTTCGCGATTGCGACCTGCTGCGCGAAAGGCTGGCTAACTCCGTCGAGCGCCGTTGCGAAGTAGGGTCGGCCAGGCGCGGACGTGACGCGCCACGGAATATGGGTGCCCAAGGCGACCAATAAGGAAAACGGCACTACAAACTTCAACGACGCTGCCACCCAAACCCAATACCGTACTCGCGCAGCATTTTTGCGCAGTGCCAGAGTAGACAAGCCTGCAGTTCCAGCGAACAGCGTCGATTGCCACAGGTGATTTGCGACCGGGGAAAGAGAATCGGGGATCATTTTGCGTCGTCCTTTCGCTCTTGCTCGGAGAGGAGCTTCTCGGCCTCGCGCACGTCTTCACGTGTAAACGAGCCGGACTCAATCAGGTGGGCGATAATCGGCCGGCTTCTTCCGCCGAACAAGCCCAAAAGATCGTCAATCAGTTTGCGTTCCGCCGCTTCTCGCGACACCGTTGCCTCAAAGATGAACGCAGTGGCAATTTTCTTCACGCGCCGCAAAGCTTTCTTGGCTTCCAGCCGGTAGACCATCGTCTGTACCGTGCTGTATGCCGGTCTCTTCCGTGCCGGAAAAGTCTCGTGAATCTCCCGAATGGAGCACGGCCCCTTCGTCCATAGGGCATCCATGATCGTAAGCTCCAGCTTGCTTAGCCTCGGAAGGGGCATGGGAGTTCCTTACTTATGTAATCCAATCTATTACAAGTGTGGTTGTTTGGCAAGAGGTGGTTTCCATGGAATACAGAATCGGGCAGAACTGCGCACCAGTTCAGGAAGCCACGAGCCGGTCGTATTCGGCATGCGTGCCGATCCACACCCAGGTGATCGTATCCGCTGTCAACGTGCCAAGAGCACGATAGTGGTCTCCGATGCGAACGGTAAAACGATCCGCGCTGCCATGCAACCGGCGGAAATGGAGTGACGGGTGGCGCGGGTCGCGGCGCCACAACTCATAAGACCTGATGGCGAGTTCTTGAACAATCATCCGGAAGTTCTTGGAACAACGCCCAGAAACGGCGCGTTGCAACGGAGTTCACTTCGACGGGGGCCAGCCCTGGACCAGCCCTTGCTCGGATTCGTGCCCCGCCTCTCTGAACAGGAAGTCCAGCTTGCCTGCGGCGGAATCCTGGTCCATCTGCTCGTCCCAACGGGTTTGCTCGCGGGTACGGAACCAATCAGCCAGACGCCGGTAGTCTTCCGGTGACAGGCTTGCGATCGCGGTTTTGATTTCTTCAACCCGATCCATTTCTACAGATTAGCAGGATGAGCCAACGCCTCGCGACTGGCTGGCGAGCCGCTTGGCCGAGTAACACCTAGTCCTAAGAATTGGGAAGCGCCCCGGGCCCACGAACCTCGCGGATTCCATAAAATCCCCGACTTTCGCAGTTGATCAGCTCTATGGGGCCGGTCCTTGGTAGCCCCAATTGCTCACCAGCGCTACTAACCATCGCGTACCGGATGTCGTCTTAGTAAGTGAGATGATTCGCAAGGGATATGTGGTGGCGGTTCTGGGGTTGGCCCTCGTGGGGGCTGTTCAGCCTCACGCCTGGCGCTGGATTGCGGCCTCCGCACAAAATTACGAACACCGGTTTGACGAGCTGAGCGGCGCCCGCGCCTCGCTGAACCCGATCGAACGAATCGTCTTCAGCCTTGCGCTGGCGAATGTTGCTCCCGCCGCCGAAAAATAGCGCCTTTCACTTCCCGTTGGCTTTCGGCCACAATACTCCCTGATCCTTTTTGGTTACGGGCGCCAAGCCTTTGAACACAAACCTCTGGATGCGTTGTCCCCGATAGGTTTCGGTCTCGTAGATATTGCCCTTGGAATCGGTGGCAATGCTGTGCACGCCGTAAAATTCGCCCGGCTGCCTTCCGCCTTCACCAAACGTAGTGAGCACCTCCAGGGTGTCGCGATCGAGAATGTGTATGCGGTCGTTTTCCCCATCGGACACGTATAGGTATTTCTGCTGCGGGTCGGCGGAGAAGGCCATATCCCACACTGAGCCGGAACCGAGCGTCTGCTTTTCGATGAACGCTTCCTTCACGAAGGTCCCGTCGGGTTTGAAGACCTGAATGCGGTCGTTGCCGCGGTCGCACACATAGAGAAGGTCGTCGTGGGCGAGCATGGCGCAATGCACCGGATTGCGAAACTGCTGGGCGGGCGGCGCATCCGGCTTGTAAGGCCCCAGATTGGTGTCATCCGGCTTGTGGCCGTAGGCGCCCCAGTGCCGCTTGTATTGGCCGGTTTCCGAATCGAACACGATCACGCGATGATTTCCATAGCCATCGGCGACGTAAATCTCATGGCGTTTCTCATCCACGAAGATCTTGGCAGGCAGGCGCAGGTTGGCGATGTCGTTACTGCCCTTGCTGCTGCTCGGCTTGCCAATCTGCATCAGGAATTTACCTTCGTGGGTGAACTTGAGAATCATGTTGTCGTGGAAGCTTTCGACGCCGCCGCCCTCTTCGTCCTGGCCATTCTGTGCGCCCCGCCCGCTGGCCTCTCCGCGTCCATTGCCCCCAATCCAGACGTTGCCTTTGGAATCGACCGTGATGCCATGGTTGGAAATGGGCCAGTCGTATCCGGGGCCGGGGCCGCCCCAGTGACCCACCAGGTTCCCGGCCTGATCGAACTCGAGGACGGGTGGCGCCGGAACACAGCATTGCGCCGTCGGCGGCTTGGTGGTGGCGTGCTGTTCGCCGGCCTCGAGAGATCCGGGCCGATGGATCATCCAAATGTGATCCTGGGAATCCGCCGAGACGCCGATACTTTGGCCGAGAATCCAATGGTTGGGCAGAGGCTTCGGCCACATGAGGTCTACCTCGAAACGGGGCGCCATCACCGTGGCCGCGCGCACCACCGCATGCTGATCGAGGATCGCCGAACCGATTTCATAGGCGCCGGCAACCGCCACAATCAGAATCAGAGCGTGTCTATTCGCTTTCCTATAGCCGCGCTTCATAGAACCTCCTCTTATACGTCATCGCGTCCAATGTTGACGATGAAATACTTGGCGACAGCCGTGCCCACGTTTTTCGCGTTATGGATCTCATTGGAACCGATCACACCCACATCGCCCGGACCAAGGCGGTGGGGCACGCCGGAAATCGTCAACTCCATTACGCCTTCGCGCACCAGCATCATTTCTTCGCGCAGGTGCTGGTGCGGCGGATGGTTCACCTCGCCGGGCGCAATGTCGCTCATGTGCGATTCCATCTTGAAGCCGGTATGAGTTTTGGCGGTAAACAGCCGGCGCTGTTTATTTTTTCCGTTGGTGGTGACGGGTAGCTCGTCATATTGGTACGAATGGGTCTTCATCACCGGCAATTTCTCGACATCTCCGGTAGCCGCTGCGTTGGTTGTTGCAGTGCCGGGTGCGGCATTGGATGCAGTGCTCTGCGCCTTGGCGAACGCTGCCGCCAGGCTGGGGAGCAGGAACCCGAGGTTTCTACGCGAATACTGCATAACGTCTCCTTACCCATTTCCGGGTTCCAACACTATACACCCGGCAATCAAGGGCAGGAAGCCTGGTCCGTCCGTCCGGGTGATCCGGGCGCCATTCCGGCATGATATATTGGCGCGGATGGAACGAAGAACATTCTTAACGGCCGCGGCTGCGCCCCTGGTTAAGGGGATTGCCACGGGAATAGCCACGGGGATCGCCAGTCAACTGTCCGCCCAAACTCCGGCAACTCCACGCACGCGCATCAAGCAAAGCGTGATGGCTTCTGTTTGGATGGGCTCGACGCTCTCGTTCGAGGAGCGGTGCAAGGTTCTCGCGCGCATTGGTTTCAAGGGCGTAGATCTGCCCAGCGCCCAGCAGGTCCCGATCCTGACCCAAAATGGCCTGGCGCCCGCCATGATGGTAGGCACCGGAACGAGCTTCCAAAATGGATTGATCCGCAAGGAACTCCACGACAAGATTGAAGAAGCCACTCATGCCGGGATCGACACGTGCGCAAGCGTTGGATGCTCCGTTCTGATTGCGATCCCCGGCGAACGGCGTGGCATGTCCCGGGAAGAAGGCGCCGATAACGCTGTCGCGATACTGGACCGCGTGAAGGGTTATGCCGAGCAAAAGAACGTCACCGTTTGCATCGAAATTACGAACTCCAAGGTGGCTGCGGACCAGCGCACCGATCAGATCTTCGACCATATGGCATGGGGACTTGATGTGATCAAGCGCGTCAATTCTCCACGTGTGAAAATCCTGTATGACATTTACCACGCGCAGGTCGCTGATGGGGACGTAACGCGCACGCTGCGCGATAACTTCGACCACATCTGCCACATCCACGCCGCAGGAGTGCCTGGCCGCCAGGAAATCGACGATACGCAAGAACTCAACTACCGATTCATCGCCAATGCCATCGCCAATCTCGGATACACCGGTTTTGTGGCTCACGAGTGGCGCCCTTCGACGGGTGATTCGGTAAAGAGCCTGGAGCGGTGCTTTGAGATTTTGAACGTTTGACTCCGCGGAAAAGCGCAACAGCTCTGGCCCGGCCTTACTGGCGGGCGCGTTGCAACTGTAATCCGGTAGTATGAATCAGGATCACAACACGATGAAGACCTTCAGCGAATTCGTGGCTGCGCCAGAAGACGAAGGGCTGTTTGAGATGGCGAACCTCTTTTCAAAACACACCGGTCTGCCATTTGTCGTCTGGATTTCCTATAAAGGCGGCGCTCAACATGATGTTCGAGTGAAGGTTTCTCCGGGACCGAAATCAACGCCGTCGCACATGGTCTCGGTTGCAATTCGCCCGTCCGTGCATGTAGTCGAAGGCCAGATGAGTGCCAGCGACTTAGCTCAATTGACGCGATGGATAGAACTCAATCGCGATGTGTTGATCCGGTATTGGGATGGCGAAATAGATACAAAGGATGCCATCGATACCTTAAAGCCGATTCGATAGGAACTTACTCGCGCGCCCGCTCGGCCACCGCAATCCGCGTCTGTGCGCGGAGAGCCACGGCGACGGCTTGGGCGGGGTCGAGGTGAATGGCGGGATTCGCAGCTTCCTGCTGCTTCCGCCGTGCGCGCTCTACGTCGATCTCTTCCGGCCGCTCGGCGGCATCGGCCAGCACGCGCACGTGGTCGTCCCGGATTTCCAGAAAGCCGCCGTGTACCGCGAGGTAGTGGGGCCGTCCACCCGTATAGTAGGTAAGCTCTCCGGTGCCCAATTCCCCGAGCAGCGCCGCGTGGCCCGGCAGAACTCCGAGGTATCCATCCTTGCCTGGAATCTCCACCTCGTCCACCTGATCGCGAACCAGCTCCCGCTCGGGAGTGACTACTTCCAGCTCGAGCGCCATCGGAGGCTCAACCTTTCTTCAAGGCTTGGGCGCGTTCCAGAGCCTCTTCGATCGTCCCCTGCATATAGAACGCCTGTTCGGGAACTTCGTCGTGCTTGCCTTCCGCGATCTCGCGGAAACCTTTGATGGTGTCCGCCAGTTTGACGTACTTGCCCGGCAGGCCGGTAAACTGCTCGGCCACGTGGAAGGGCTGCGAGAGGAAGCGCTGAATCTTACGGGCGCGGGATACGGTGAGCTTATCTTCATCAGAAAGCTCATCGATACCCAGAATGGCGATGATATCCTGCAGGTCCTTATAGCGCTGCAAAATGCCCTTCACCATCTGCGCGGTTTCGTAGTGGTCGCTGCCGATGATGTTGGGGTCGAGAATGCGCGAAGTGGAAGCCAAAGGATCGACCGCGGGATAAATACCCAGAGCGGCGATATCGCGGGAGAGATTGGTGGTGGCGTCGAGGTGCGCGAAAGCCGTTGCCGGAGCCGGATCGGTGTAATCGTCCGCGGGCACATAGATGGCCTGCACCGAAGTGATCGACCCCTTTTTGGTGGAAGTGATGCGCTCCTGCAACTCGCCCATCTCGGTGGCCAGGTTGGGCTGGTATCCCACGGCCGAGGGCATGCGGCCGAGCAGCGCGGAAACCTCCGAGCCGGCCTGCGTAAAGCGAAAGATATTGTCGATGAACAGCAGCACGTCCTGCCCCTCTTCATCGCGGAAGTACTCGGCAACCGTGAGGCCGGTGAGTCCCACGCGCAGGCGCGCGCCTGGGGGCTCGGTCATCTGGCCATAGATCAAGGCGCATTTCGATTTGTGCCAGTCATTAGGATCGATGACGCCCGATTCCTGCATTTCGACCCAAAGATCATTGCCCTCGCGGGTGCGCTCGCCGACGCCCGAAAACACTGACACGCCGCCATGTTTCATGGCGATGTTGTTGATGAGCTCTTGAATGATGACCGTCTTGCCTACACCTGCGCCGCCGAACAGTCCGATTTTGCCGCCGCGCAGATAGGGCTCGATCAGGTCGATGACCTTGATGCCGGTCTCGAACATCTGCATCTCGGTGGCCTGCTCTTCAAAGGAAGGCGCATGCCGGTGGATGGGATAAAATTTCTTAGCCTCGATTGGTCCCATTTCGTCCACCGGCTGGCCGAGGACATTTAAGACGCGTCCCAAGGTTTCCGGCCCGACAGGCACTTCGATGGGATGGCCAAGGCTGATGGCCTGCATCCCACGGATGAGACCTTCGGTGGGCTCGAGCGCGACGGTGCGCACCCTTCCTTCGCCTATGTGCTGCTGGGTCTCGAGAATAATATCGATCGGCTGCGGGACTTCGAATCCTTCGCTGGTGACACGGATAGCAGTATACACCGGGGGGATATGGCCTTCGGGGAACTGGCAGTCCACGGCGGGGCCGGCCACCTGGATTACTTTACCGATTACCTGTCCGTTTGTGCTGGTTGACATAGGTTACTCCGCGGCTGCGCCGCTCACAACTTCAATAATCTCCTTGGTAATGCTGGCCTGCCGCACGCGATTCATATACAGCGTGAGTTTGTCGATCATGTCGCCTGCGTTAGAGGTAGCCGCATCCATAGCGGTCATGCGGGCGGCGTGCTCGGCCGCGGCGGTCTCAAGCAGGGAGCGGAAGAACTCCATTCCAACGTACCGCGGCAACAAGGCATCCAGCATTTCCTCGGGTGGCTGCTCAAAAATGTAATCTACCGGCTGAATCTCTTCCGGCACTTCCACCGGCAGCACACGCCGTAAAACGACTTTCTGCGCCACCACGCTTTTGAACTCGTTGTAGAGCAGGTACACGGCATCGGTTTCGTTGTTGCGGTAGAGGTCCATCGCCTTGCCGGAGATAGGCGTGGCATCGCTATAGGCTGGTCTGGCGAAATTCAAGCGGTCGCCGGCAATGCGCGCGCCCCGTTTCCGGAAGAAGTCGCGCCCTTTGCGGCCCACCAGTTCCAGAGTCACTTCGGCTTGCGCATGATCGGCGATGAAGTGCTGGGCGGCGCGAATGAGATTGCTGTTGAATGCGCCGGCGAGGCCTTTGTCGGCGGTCACGAGAACGAGCAGAATGCGGCGCTCCTCACGCCGCGCCATTAACGGATTCTCGCCCGTATCCTCACCGCTAGCAGCCACCGCGACATTGGCGAGCACCTTCCGCAGCGTGCTGACGTAGGGGCGGGCCGCAATCACGCGGTCCTGGGCCCGCCGCAGCTTGGCCGCCGAGACCATCTTCATGGCCTTGGTGATCTGCTGCGTGTTTTTGACGGAGCGGATCCGCCGCCGGATATCGATGAGGCTAGGCATGGGCCGGACCTCTATCTGCACCGCAGAGACACGGAGACGCAGAGAAATTCAAGATGTGGGCTTGCCCTGCATGCGCTGGCGCTTGTGGGTACTGAGCGCTTTGGTTTTTGGCGGAACCGGCCAAACGCAAAATCTGAGTTCGCAGAGGAGGCAGAGGCCGCAGAGAACCCCAGGTTCTTGAGAACTCTGCGTCTCCGGGCCTCTGTGGTTTTTCTGTACGATTTTCACGGCAGAGGCGCGAAAACATAGAGATCGCGACTCTACTGTCGTATTGGCTTTGAAATCTCAGCGTCTCTGTGTCTCTGCGGTTCCTCATGGTGTTCCGCGTTATGCCTTGGCGCTGGCGGCGTGGTCCGCCGTGAACCGGCTCTTGAATTCCTGGATGGCCGCCTTCATCTTGTTGCGCAGCTTATCGTCAAGAGTCTTCTTCTGGCGAATCTCTTCCCAGATATCGCGGTGCGCGTTGTCGATAAACTGGTACAACTCGAGCTCGAACTGGCGGCACTGTTCCACCGGCAGGTCATCCAGAAATGCCTGGGTGCCGGCGAAAATGATCAGAACCTGCTTTTCAAGCGGCAGCGGCTGGTATTGCCCCTGCTTCATGATCTCCATCAGGTGTTTGCCGCGATTGAGCTGGTCGAGAGAGACTTTGTCCAGGTCCGAGCCAAATTGCGCGAACGCCGCCAGCGCGCGGTATTGCGCCAGTTCCAGACGCAAGGTGCCCGCCACCGCCTTCATAGCTTTGGTTTGCGCATTACCGCCCACGCGGCTCACCGAGATGCCGACGTTGATGGCGGGCCGCTGCCCCGAGTTGAAAAGATCAGCCTCGAGGAAGATCTGGCCATCGGTGATGGAAATGACGTTGGTGGGAATATACGCGGAAACGTCGCCCGCCTGGGTTTCGATGAAGGGCAGCGCGGTTAAAGAGCCGCCGCCTTTTTTGTCGCTAAGCTTGGCGGCTCGCTCGAGCAAACGGCTGTGCAGATAAAATACATCCCCCGGATAGGCCTCGCGCCCGGGGGGACGCCGCAGGAGGAGCGAAATTTCCCGGTATGCCGCGGCGTGCTTGGAAAGATCGTCGTAGATGCACAGCACGTGCCGGCTGCGATCGCGGAAGTATTCTCCCATCGAGCAACCCGCGAAGGGCGCGAGATACTGCATGGGCGCGGGATCGGACGCCGATGCCGAGACCACGATCGTGTAATCCATTGCGTCGTAGTTTTCGAGCGTCTTTACCACCTGCGCCACCGTCGATTGTTTCTGCCCGATAGCCACGTAGATACAGACCATGTCGCCGCCCTTCTGGTTGATGATCGTATCCAGGGCGATGGCGGTCTTGCCGGTTTGCCGGTCGCCGATGATCAACTCGCGCTGGCCGCGGCCGATGGGGATCATGCCATCGATGGCTTTGATGCCGGTCTGCATCGGCTCTCGCACGCCCTGGCGATCGATAACGCCAGGCGCCAGGCGCTCCACCGGGTTGTATTCATTGGTGTGGACCGGGCCTTTGCCATCGAGCGGTTCCCCCAACGCATTCACCACGCGGCCGATGAGAGCGTCGCCCACCGGCACCGACATGATCCGGCGCGTCCGCCGCACCTCGTCGCCTTCTTTGATTTCCGTGTAATCGCCCAGCAGCACGGCCCCCACCTGGTCTTCTTCCAGGTTCATGGCAATGCCCGCCACGTCGTGGGGAAATTCAATCAGTTCGCCGGCCATGACCTTGTCAAGACCGTAGATGCGGGCGATACCGTCACCCACCGAGATCACCGAGCCGACTTCCTGAACGTCGATTGCTCGTTCGTAATTCTCAATCTCCTGGCGGAGTATGCTGGTGATTTCATCCGCTGCTATATGAGCCATAAAGTCTTCCCCGTAATCAATTCACTCCGGAGTTTCTTCCTGACGAACTATTCCTGACGAACCAAGCTCCGCTCCAGCAATTGAAGCTGGCCGCGGACCGAGCCGTCGTAGACCGTGGAACCGATCCGCGCCACAACCCCGCCGATCAACGATTCCTCGATTTGAAAGCGCAAGCGCACGTGTTTGCCCGAAAGGTGTTCGAGCGTTTGAGTAAGCGCCGCGCGCTGCTCCGCACTCAGCTCGCGGGCCGAAGCCACTTCCGCCCGCACGAAGCCTAACCGTTCATCCAATTTCTCTTCGAGCAACTGCAGAATCTCCGCCAGCGCTGCAATGCGGCGGTGGCTGGTCACCACGAAAAGAAAATTGCGAATGATTCCGGAAAGCTGCAGATCGTCGGCGATGCGCCCGATCACGGCTTTCTTTCGGCTGGCAGGGATCGCCGGCGATGTCAGCGCGATGTACAGTTCGTTTGAAGACGCGAGTGTAGACACGAACGCCCGGATCTCGTTAACGGATTCTTGTGGGCGCACGGGCGAACCGGCGGCGGTGACCACTTCCGTAAGAGCTTCGGCGTATCGCGCAGCTATGGCCGTAACCGTCATAAGCTTCGACTAGGCCTGCAGCGTGGGTGCGCCACCGGAACCCGGGGCGTTCAGATCTTCGAGGAAGCTGCCCAGCAAGGCATCCTGAGTTTCGGGGTTGATGCGCGAGCGGATTTTGCGTTCGGCCAACCCGATCGCAAGTTCCGCCGAGTAGCGCTTCAGCTCGCCACGGGCCGTTTTACCGGCGGCGAGAATCTCCTGTTGGGCGCTGGCGCTGATGCGCGCTTGCTCTGCCGCGGTCCGCTGGCGCATGCGCTCCCTTTCGTTTTCCAGTTCCGTTTGCGATTCGGTGCGCAGAGCGGCGATCTCGGCATCCAGATTGGCGAGCCGGCGGTCCACTTCGGCGGAGCGTTTCTCCGCTTCCGCCCGCGCATCTTCACCCTGAACGATATCCTCCCGAATCTTACGCAAGCGCCCTCGGAAAAAGGGACCGCCACTCTTCTGGATCAGCCAGCCCAGCCCGATGACCAAAATGATGAAATTCGCAATGAACCAGATTTCCTGGCCAGAGCCTTCTCCTTGCTTTTGGCCTTCCTGGGCAAGCGCCGGGAACACGCATCCGGCGAACGACGCCAACAGCAGAGCCAGCCGGTATAGCCGCCTCATGCCGCGCGCCCTCGCAGAATGGCTTCCACGATCTGGTTAGCCAGCAGCTCACTCTCGCGAGACAGGTTGTCTTTGGCCGCTTCCACCTCTTTCGCCAGCTCCGCCTTGGCTTGATCTACCGTGGCTTCGGCCTGTTTGCGGGCGTTGCGCAGCTCAGTTTCATGCTGTTCCTGAAGCTGCTTATGGAGGCGGTCCTGAGCCTCATATACTTCGCCACGGGCTTTCCGTAAAGCGGCTTCGTACTCGGATGCCTTGGCGGCGGCCCGTTCCAGACTCTGCTCGGCCAGCTTGCGCGCCCCTTCGCTCGCTTCATAGC
>JASIAM010000296.1 GCA_030041985.1 Bryobacteraceae bacterium
CATCGCCAACGGTCAGGGCTTCTGGGGCGATTGGCTGGAAGCGCCGGTGCGTCTGGTGGAGCAGGGTCCGATCGATTATCTGGCGCTCGATTACCTGGCCGAGGTCACCATGTCGATCCTGCAAAAACAGAAGCAGGACGATCCCCGGCTCGGGTACGCGCGCGATTTCCCGCCGCTCATCGGACGCATCACCGGCAGGATCCGGGAGTGCGGTGTGAAGGTGATCGCCAATGCTGGCGGCGTGAACCCGGTGGCGTGCGCGCGCGAGGTGCTGCGCCTCGCTCCGGGGCTGAAGGTCGCGGTAGTTCTGGGCGACGACGTGTTCTCGCGTCTGGATGAATTTCTGGGGAAAGGCTATGAGATGCGCGATCCGGATACCGGCCAGCCGCTGGCTTCTATCCGCGATCGTATCCTCAGCGCCAACGCTTATATCGGCGCATTCCCCCTGGCCGAAGCGCTGGCCACTGGCGCTGACGTGGTGATTGCCGGGCGATCGACCGATACCGCTCTCACGCTCGCTCCCATGGTGCACCGCTTTGGGTGGGGTCCCGCTGACTACGATTTGCTCGCTGCCGGAACCATCGCCGGCCACATCATCGAGTGCGGCGCGCAAACCACCGGAGGCAATTGCCAGGCCGATTGGCAGTCCATTCCGGACATGGCAAATATCGGCTACCCCATTGTCGAAGCCGAACCGGATGGCACTTTCGCCATCACCAAACACCCCGGCACCGGCGGGCGTGTCACCAGCGACGTGGTCAAAGAACAATTGCTCTACGAATTGGGCGATCCCCAAAAATACATCACGCCCGACTGCGTGGCCGACTTCACCAGCATTCGCCTTCGCGATGCGGAGCCGGACCGCGTGCGCCTGAGCGGAATACGCGGCGGGCCGCGCCCCCCAAACCTGAAGCTTTCCATCAGCTACACCGCCGGCTGGAAAGCCATCGGCACGCTGGTCTACTCGTGGCCGCAAGCGCTCGCAAAAGCGCAGGCCGCCGATGCCATCGTGCGCGAACGGCTGCGCCAGATCGGCCTCGCATTCGACGAAATCTACACCGAGTATTTTGGCGTGAACGCCTGCCTCGGCCCCGCCGCTCCTCCCAATCCCGATCCGCCGGAAGTGCAGCTTCGCATCGGTGTTCGCGGCCAGGACCACAAGGCAGTGGACCGTTTCACGCGCGAACTGGTTCCTCTGGTTTTGAATGGTCCTCCGGGCGCGACCGGCTACGGCGAGGGCCGTCCCGCGGTGCGGGAAATCGTGGCGTACTGGCCCGCGCTCATCCCGCGCGAGGAAATCGCCACTCGCGTCGAGGTGGTGACCGCGTGAAAATCCCCCTGTCCCGCATTGCGCACACGCGCTCCGGCGATAAAGGTGACACTTGCAATATCGGAGTGATCGCTTGGGAAGAGCGCTATTACCCGATTCTCCTGCGCGAAGTGACCCCCGAACGAGTCAAGCAGCATTTTGGCGCGCTGGTCGAAGGCGAAGTCGAGCACTATGAGCTTCCCAATCTCGGAGCGCTGAATTTTCTGCTCCACCGCGCGCTGGGCGGCGGCGGAACGGTATCTCTGCGCACGGATGCGCAGGGCAAAACATTCGGCGCAGCGCTGCTAAGCCTGGAGGTGGAAGTCGAACCGGGGGAACTGGAGTAAGATCAAGCCACATCGTCGCGGGCCGCCCGGGCATCCAGGTGGCGATAGAAACCCAGATCTTCCGTGGTCAGCAGCTTGGTAATAAAGATAATCTGCCCCGTGTGCATGGAGAAATGCTCTACCACGTGGTAAATCGCTTCGAGGCCGGACACGTCGTATCCCTGTA
Source organism: Bryobacteraceae bacterium (assembly GCA_030041985.1). Lineage (GTDB taxonomy): Bacteria > Acidobacteriota > Terriglobia > Bryobacterales > Bryobacteraceae > PSRJ01. The sequence continues at coordinate 1,823 of JASIAM010000296.1, forward strand.
TCGTGTGGCGTTCTGTGAGTTGCTCCGGCGTCAGAGCGCCGATCACCCGCAGCGCTTCGTCCACAGTCGCGCGCAGCCGTTCCGCTAATTCCGTTTTTCCAGTGCCACCCCGCGCAGCGAATTCCTTCGCCCGCTCGCGCGTATCGGGACGGCCGCCCAGCGCCGATACGATCCACTGGTCGACATTGCCGCAAACGTGCAGCACCAGGTTGCCCACGGCGTTTTCGTTTTCCTTGCCGCGCATCCAGATCTGCTCCTCGCTCAACCGCTCGAGACAAGTCTCCAAGCGCGAGCTCAGTTCGCCCAACTTCTCCACGGAATAGTACAGAAACTGATCGACCGCTGTCATACTTTAAAATCGTACTAGAAACGTGCCGCCACCCGTAATACCTCGCCGCAAAATCTCTCTCCTGCAATGAGTTAACCTTGCGCGGCAACTAGTACGGTACTTTCTTGAAAATCTTGTTTGGCGATCGCCATAGGTTGTTAACTGCAGGTCTACAGGCTTTCCCGGGGGCTATCGCAATGAAGAATTCCGTCAACGGCATTTGCGCAAGAACGCTTGGTTCTCTCGTTCTAACTTTTCTGATTGCTGGTTCGGTATCTGCCGTTCGCGCCGACGTAATTCAATGGACGATCAACGGCGTTCTGATTAACATCAATGGATTCGGGTCGGTTACAGTCAGCGGCTACTTTGACGAGGGTGCGCCGGTTTCCGATATAACGGTCGTCGAGAACGGTCTTTACACATATACCTTCACTGGTGCTGTGAACGGCGCCGATTACAGCAACCAACCAAGCCAACAGCCGCCGACGCTTTGCATTCTCGCGGGTTGTAATCCCTTCGGCGCCCCGGTTCCCGGCACTCCCATGCCTGTCTCCCTCACTATCGGCACGTGCAATTTACTCGCTCCACCGGGACCATATCCAATAGCCTGCGGCACCGGATTTGAAGACAACCTCCAACCGTTTGGATTCCCGACAGGTACGATCACCGGCACGTTAGTTCCCACCCCATCTTCGGTTCCCGAACCCGCCACGTGGACTCTGGCGGCACTCGGCCTCGCCGCGATCGCTTTACATCGCAGGCGCTGGCAGCGAAATTGAGGGTGCGGTTCGCAACTCACGCTAGCATGATAGAGTGAGTCGCGAACCGATCCAGGTAATTGGCGGCGGCCTTGCCGGCTGCGAGGCGGCGTGGCAGGTCGCGCGCCGCGGCTTGCGGACCGTGCTGCGAGAGATGCGTCCGTCGCGCGCCACGCCCGCGCACCGCACTGGCCGCCTGGCCGAGTTGGTGTGCAGCAATTCGCTCAAATCCGAGCAGCTCTCTACCGCCCCATGGCTGCTCAAAGAGGAATTGCGGCGTCTCGATTCGCTGCTCGTGCGTGTAGCCGAGGCTGCGCGCGTGCCCGGCGGCCACGCCCTCACGGTCGATCGCGGAGCCTTCGCGGACCAGGTGACTGCGGCCATCACGGCCGAGCCGTTGATCGAGTTGCGCCGCGAGGAAGTCACACAGATTCCCGAGGGCATTGTCATTCTCGCCACCGGCCCGCTGACGAGCGATGCTCTGGCGGCGGACATCGCGCGCATCACCGGCGCCCAACGTCTCTTTTTCTACGACAGCATCAGTCCCATCGTGGAAGCCGAGTCGGTTGACGAAAGCATTGCCTTCCGCGCATCCCGCTACGGCAAATCGACTACCGGCACCGACGACTACCTCAACTGCCCGCTCGATCGCCCGCAGTACGAAGCATTCGTGGACGCTCTGCTCGAAGCGCAGAGCGCCACCGCGCATATACCGCAAGATGGCACGCCGTTCTTCGAGGCCTGTCTGCCGATTGAGGAGCTGGCGCGCCGCGGCCGCGAAACCCTGCGCTTTGGTCCCATGAAACCAGTGGGCCTAACCGACCCGCGCACCGGCAAGCGTCCCTACGCCGTCGTGCAGTTGCGGCAGGAAAACCTGCGCGCTCAAAGCTTCAACCTGGTGGGATTTCAAAATCATATGAAGTTCGGCGAACAGGCGCGCGTTCTGCGCATGATTCCCGGCCTCGCAAACGCCGAATTTCTGCGCTTCGGACAAATCCACCGCAATACTTACATCAATGGCCCGGCCCTGCTCACCAATACGCTGCAGCTTCGGACGCATCCGGAAGTGTTCTTTGCCGGGCAGATTTCGGGCGTCGAAGGATACGTGGAATCGATCGCCACCGGCCTCGTCGCCGGCATACACGCAGCCTCGCTGGCCTTGGGCGAACAGCCAATCGCGCTGCCGCGCGAAACCGCTCTCGGTTCGCTATGCCATTTCGTTTCGGCCGCCGATCCCAGCAATTACCAGCCCGCCAACATTACCTTCGATCTGCTGCCTCCTCTCGATCTGGCTTCCCACGAGAAGCTGCGGCGCGACAGAGCCGCGCGCCACGCCGAAGTGTGCCGCCGCGCCCTGGCCGCGCTCGAAGAGTATCGCCACGCGTATGTCTGAGCTCGCCCGGCAGATCGAGCGGTATCTCGCGGAACTGGCGCGCACCGGGGATTCCGCGCACACCCTCCGCGCGTACCAGGGCGACCTGGCGCAATTCCTCGAATATCTTTCTCCTCCCGGCCTGGAACCGCCGGAGCCATCCGCCATCGACATGCTGATCCTGCGCGAGTGGCTGGCTTCGCTTTATCGCGACCGGCTTACCGCGGTTACCATTCGCCGCAAGCTGGCTGCCGTGCGCGGCCTGTTCCGCTTTCTGCAGCGGGAGGGCGTGATCGCGGTCAATCATGCGCGGCTGGTGCGCACTCCCAAGGCCCCGCGAACTTTGCCCGATGTCCCGGGCGCCGAGCAGGTGAACACGCTACTCGATGCCATCGCCGCGGGCCGGCTGGAACGCCCGCATCTTTGCCGCGATCGCGCCATCTTCGAAGTGCTCTACGGCTGCGGGCTGCGGATCAGCGAGCTGGCGGGACTCAATCTCGAAGACCTCGACCGCGAAGAAGGTTGGCTGCGTGTGCGCGGCAAGGGCCGCAAAGAACGCCAGGTCCCTTTACCGCGCAAAGCAGCCGAGGCCCTGGAAAAATATCTGGCGGAGCGCAGCATAGTGCCGGGCGAGCAGGCGGTCTTCCTCAATCATCACCGCGGGCGCTTAACCGACCGGGGCATGCGCGGCATCGTGAAACTCTACGCCACTTTGCTGGCCGGAGACTCCTCTCTCCATCCGCACAGCTTCCGCCACGCCTACGCCACGCACCTGCTGGCCGATGGCGCAGACTTGCGCGCCATTCAGGAACTGCTCGGTCACGCGCGCCTCTCCACCACCCAAAAGTACACGCAAGTCTCTCTCACCGATCTGATGGCGGTCTATGATAAAGCGCATCCCCGGCGCTGACAGGCTTACCTGGAGGCGGTGCCGCCATCTACCGGCAGATCGATACCAGTGATGAAGCTGCTCTCATCGGAAGCGAGGAACACCGCTGCCGACGCAAGCTCATCTGCCGTCCCCAGTCTTCCCATCGGGATCATCTTGCGGAAGTACTCGCTGCTCCCCTCGTCAGATGATTTAGCGCCCGCATGGACCATGGGCGTCTCCGTTGGTCCGGGACTGATCACGTTCGCTCGAATGCCGCGGCTCGCCAACTCTGCCGTCCAGGTCCGGACAAAGGAGACCAAAGCTGCTTTCGTCGCCGCATACGCGCCGAAGCCCGGTATGCCCATCTGCCACGCGGCCGAACCGGAAAGGATGATGGATGCTTTGCCGGTAAGTAGCGGGAGCGCCTTCTGCACCGTAAAGTACGCTCCGCGTGCGTTCAGGTTAAACTGCTTGTCAAACGTTTCTGGCGTGGATTCTGTGAGTGGAACAGGATCTACAACGCCGGCATTTGCGAAGACCACATCGACATGTCCCTTCGTCTTTCGCACCACTTCGTAGAGATGATCCAGATCATCCAATTTCGAGACATCTCCCGGAACCGCCGTTACATTCTTTCCGATGAGCGAGACGGCCGTGTCCAACTCCGCTTGCCGGCGCCCGGTAATGAAAACGTACGCCCCTTCCTTCACGAACCGCTTGGCTGTAGCAAGACCGATCCCGCTATTGCCTCCAGTGATTACAGCTACTTTGCCTTCCAGTGCTCCCATCGATTTCCCCTTTGACTATCGGTTGCCCTCACTGTTCCGGAACAGTTATTACGATGTCGATTGGGGTGCCCCGGATGCAGGATCGGGCACTCTGATATAAAGAGCGGCCAGCAAATGGTCCCGAGCGCTTACCGTGCCCGCAGCCCATGTGCGCCGGAAAGCGGACCCACATAGGCGAGCAAACGGCCGCATGTGACCGCGCCGATCCAGCACACGAGCGAGATCCAGGCAAGCGGCTTCGCGGCCGCTGGCAAAGGCGCTTTATCCAGCGCGGGGTACGCGAACACTCGCTTCCGCATCAGCACCAGCACCGCGATGCCTCCGAAGACGAAAGTCATCTTGATGTAGAAATCCAAGTTGGTCAGCTTGGTGCTGGCATCCGCAATCACCAGGCACGTGCCGGTGACCAGGTTGATTCCGAAGCCCCACCACATGATGCGATAGAGGCGTTCGAGCGGCCGGACCGGTATGCCGCGGCCAAGGCCCAAAAGGCGCAGGTCAATCGCAGCGCTGATTCCCGCCACCATCGCCATTCCCACCGTGTGCATGAAAAGGAAAGTCGGATAAGCAAATATGGAGTTGGACGCGAGCAACCATTTGCTGAACTGCAATTGTTCGAGGCTGTTGAGAAAATTCATCATTGGGCTTTCGTCATCCCATGCTTTTGTCGATCAGGTAGCCGGCGATTCCCACCAGCACGATCACTCCAAGCGTGACCAGGCTTACTGTAAGGCTTAAAGGCATTGCATACCCCGAACCACTTCAGAAGGAATCGCCCAAAAAGGGCAACATGCGTCCACAAAACATGACTCCCACGACCAGAAACAGCGCGGCCGCGGCTACGAACTTCGCAATGGCCGGTGCGTCCTCCCCGGGGTCGAGATTCCAGGGCGTATCAAAAATCGTGAAGTAGAGCAGGTTGAGGCCGGCCAGCACGATGAGGATAATTTTCCACTGGAAGGGCGGACTTTGCGTGTACTGGCCAGGATCGGCGACGAAGAAGAGGACGCCGGTAAACAGGTTGACGCCGAAGCCTAAGACGCCCCAGGGCAACAGCCGGTGCAAAGCTTGAAAAGGAACTCCGCGCACCAACCCCAACATCCGGAAATCCACCAGGGCCGTGATGCCGAATAACAGGCAAAGGCCGATGAAATGCAGGGTTTCACAGCTTGGCCAGATCCACGTTGTGCCGGTTACCGTCTCGCCCACGGCCCGCGCAAACGGTGGGTCGCCGGCAGGAGGCACAGCGGCAACGGCCGTTCCGGGTGCGCGAATCTCGGGATGCCGGATATCGCCGCCCAGGTTAGCGGCGTTGGCCATCAGCAGCAGAGTAACTCCGGAAAATACAAAGACCGCCGCCAGGTTCCAGCGCGGCACGTGTGCCAGCCGCCGGAATTGCCAGAGTCCGAGCCAGGAGAGCGCGCCGGTCAGTTCCATAACCGCAAAGGCGACCAGCGCCGCGCTTTCATGATCCTGGATCAGAGTTTTGGAAACAGCCTTGTCGGCGCAAGGATCCTCGGGCTGGTCGGCCTTGCAAATGGTTTCCTCCGCGCCATTGCCGCTCATATAGGTTGCGATGGTCACCAGCGAGATGGCCAGAAAAACGATCAGGCTGGCCCGCTTCAGATCGTTGCTTTTGCCCGCGAGGCCAAGCACGAAAAGGCCAAAGCCTATGATCGTGCCGATCACGGGGACATGATTGAGTAAAAGATGGACGTGTGCTAAATCCACAATGATTCCCTAACAAAACACTGAGAACTTATAAGCCGCAGATAAACACCGATGAACACAGATAATTCAATTTTCGATCTGTGTTCCTCTGCGGCCCACCGCTTTTCCGTTCGCGGCACTGACCATTGTATGACGCGCGGCTACTTCGCGGGGCTGAGGCTGCGGTAGGCGGCTTCGACGAACATATCGGTCGTCCAGAAGCCTGTAGTGGCGCCGTATTCGGGATCGTAATCCCTGGTGGGTTTAGACGCTTTCACCTGTTCGAGGGTCATGCCTTTTTTGATCAGGTTCCGGATGCGGTCGCGAATGATGGTGGCCATGTCACGGTATTCGACCACATCGGCCTGATCGCAGAGGCGTCCATGGCCGGGAATTACGTAAGTGCCGCCCTCCTGTTTGTCCGCTGGGATCGTCATCTCGATGAGGCGGTTGAGAGCGTCGATGATGCCCTGAAAGGTGCCGCCGCGCTGGAGGTCGATCACGGGATAATTTCCCGGCGTGAAAATGTCGCCCGCGCTGATCACGTCGGAGCGGCGGAAGAACACAAAGCTGTCGCCATCCGTGTGCGCCGCCGGTTGATGGATGATTTCGATGCCCTCGCCGTTAAAGAATATGTGTTTCTCATTGGTGATGTAGGTATCGGTGGGAAGCGCGCCGAAGGGGATGGCGGGCTGGCCCTGCGCAGCAGGCGCGCTCATGCGATCAAGAACCGCCTGATACGCCAGCACCGCAGCGCCATCACCGGCGTCTTGCAGGTTGCCCGATACGTTGCCGCCAGCGATCGTTCTCCCCGCCTTGGCGATAACGGCGTTGCCGCCGGTGTGATCGGGATGAACGTGGGTATTAATGATGTAGCGGATGGGCTTGGCCGAGAGCTTGCGAATCTCCGCCAAAACCTTTTCACTGTTTTGGGCGAGACCGGTATCTACCAGTAGCACGCCGTTCTTGCCAATCTGCACAGTGATGTTACTGCCCGCTCCCACCAGCATGGAAATATTGCCCTGAACGGGCAGTACGTGCAGTTCGGCGGGTTGCTGGCCGCGGGCGCCCGGAACAAACAGTAAAGCAGCAGCGATAAACGAAACGGGAAGCACGTTGCGGGTCATATTACTTATTAGCCAACTGCTGCAGCTCTGCCTTGATTTTCTTCTGGTATTCCGGGTACATGGTTTCCGCGCCGCCGCGGGCAGCCTCGGGTGGAATGCCATGCTTCTTTGCGAACTCTCCCAGAAACGGATTTTCGCCCGGCAGATGATTCGGCACCACGCCGGGAGCGCGGATCACTTCGGTAACCGGTTCGCAGGGATAGGGATCGATGTGCTGGCGCGGATCAGCCTCCCAATCAGTCGTGCGGATGAAAGGCTCGGTCAGATAAGCGGGGTCTGTGACAATGCTGACCAGGGTCAGGTAGTTGTCGTGCTTAATCCAATGTTCGGTCAGAGTGGCCTTATCGCTGCGCGGGATGCCATTGCGGCGAATCCAACCGATCTTGAGGTGAGTCGTGTAGACAGTCAGTATGTCGCCGTCCCACTTCCCCGTAGAAAAGCCCTGCCAGGTGTGGGGAGCGTAATCGGGAGGATGGGGCCGGCCGTCCATCCAGATGGTCCGCTCGGGCGCTTGCCAGGAAATGTGTGTGTGATAGGCAATGAGCTGCTGCGTATCCCGGTCGACTTCTTTCCAGATGCGCAGATTGGCCGGTCCGCGCGGCCCATAATCGGCGGGGTGGGGCTTGCACTGATGTTCGGGCAAAGTGAGCAGGGAGGCATCCCAGGTATCGCCGCGCATGCGCGCCGCATCGTTGATAGGCAATCCCAGATAATCGCCGATCTCCGGGCCGGGAATGCGCTCGGGCTGATCCTCATGAAAGCGGGGCGACCATTCGCCCGACGGATCGACCTGGGCGAACGCCGGAGCAATTGCCAAACCGGCGGCCAGCAACGCGAAGCCCACTAAAAATCTGGAGGCTTTTTTCATACCACCCTCCCCGACTCCCGCCACAGCAGAGCAGGTGTTTTCCTACTTTACACCTTGCTTATATGCGGCGGGCGAGCCGGCTGAGGGTGCGCGACATAAAAGTGGAGGCTCGTCGAAATCTTCGGGAAAACAGCAAAATCTGAGCGTACTCAGTACTCAAGCCGCCCCGCTTGCTTTCGGGAGAGGGCCTTCCATTACGATGCAGTTTGGCGGCGTGAAAATGCGCGAAATTTCGGGCGAAAATAAGGCGTCCGATATTGAGTTACGACCGCTTTTCCACTTTTATGTCGCGCGCCCCCCGGCTGATAACTGATAACTGATAACTATGCTTTACTCCCAGTGGTACGAAGCCGCAATTCTGCCGTCCCGCGTGACCAACAGTAACGCCGCCCGCCCAGCGTCCAGCGAGGCTTCGATTCGCTGACCGCTGGCCTGATCCGTGAATGCCACCTTCGTAGACGCGGAAGATTCCGAAGTCAGCACATAGAGCGTCGCGTCCGGCAGCCGCGTGGGGCAAATCAGAATTCCGGGATCGGTGATTTCCGTCGTGAATATCGGCGTCACGCCGGCGTTCTGGATAGCATAGCGATACACCTCACCGATGGAGTCCAACTCGTCCGCCAGTTCCAGAGGAAGGGCAAAGTAGAGCAAGCGCCCTTTGCCCATGGGCATTTCCAGATATTGCGCTCCGCCGCCCAGAACGCCGCGTTCGGCATAGGTGGTTTTGTCGGCGCTATAGCTCAAGTGTATGGAGCCGCCGGGCCACGTGACCGCGTTCTCTCTCGCAGTAAGCAAGCCGGGCTGGTAGGGCAACGGCCAGCCCTCCGTGCGCGCGGAAACGGTACGGAAATGTTCATCCGTATCGATGCGGCCGGAGATCAGCAGCGTGGCGCCCTGGCGCGCCTTGCTCATAAGCGTGTCCCACGCCTGCTGCGCCATCGCCCAGGGCGCCGGCACAATAATCAACTTGGGGTCGCCGATCAGGCCGAGTTGATACTCGCCCACTGCGTAAGCAGCCTGGCGCGCGTACTGGTACAGCGCACGCACGCTTTTCTGCTGCGCTTCGATCGCCCAGGAATTTTCCACCGAGAGCTGCAGCGACTGCGGCAGCACGATCGCGATTTCGGGCCTTTGCGCTTCTGTAGCATAGGGCTCCGCCGCGTGCGCGAAAGCCGCCATACCGGCGAGCACATCGATCCATGGCTTGAAAGAACCGTCGCGCCGCAGAAGGCCATACGTATCGTCGCGCGCCCAGCCCCACTGGACCGAACCTGCATTCGCCGCGGCAAATCCCAGCGCCAGTTTGCGCTCTAAAAGCGGCAGCGCGCTCCATTCATCCCAACGCCAGCTTCCATCGATCGCCCATGCCGGCTGCACTCCCGTCTCGCCGGCCAGGTTCGGTTTGTCGGGGCGCTTGGCGGCCAGCGAATCCCACAAAAGCGCATCGTCGCGCCACCAGGTGTGATTCACAGTGAACGCGAGGCCGGTATCTCCGTAGAACTGGTTGAGCACGCGGTCTGTCACGCCGCCTTCGTCCTGCCCCACGGTGATCGCTTGCGGAGCGCCCGCGTCGCGAATGGCCTGAATCATGCGCGAAGCCCAATTGCGAAATGCGTCCTGTGCGAACAGGTTGAAGTCGATCGCGCGCGCGAGGCGCGGATTTCCGGACCTCTGCGGCTTGAGATCAGCGAGATCGGGCAGAGGCGCCGCGGAAAAGCTGCCCAACTCAGCGCGCGGCACGTCCCAAGCATCGGCCAACGCTGCTGGAGAAACATAGCGCCGCGCGAGCCACTCATGCCACGCGGCGGTCTCAGTAGGATCGGCTTGGGGAACATTGCCCTGCCAAAGCTTGGAAGAATCGGAAAAATTCGGCTCGTTGATCAGATCGAAGCTGAGGAACGGAACATCCTTGAAACGGGCCGCAATGGATTGCACCCACGCGAGCTCGGCCGCGATGGCTACCGGATCGGTATACGGGTTCGTGCCGGGACCCAGACGATTCGCATTCTGGCCGGGGCCTCGCCCCTCCACTGATTGCGGCTCAAAGGCAAAAAAGGTGAACTCGACCTGAATGTGATGCCGCGCCGCGCAATCCAGATACGCTTCGAGCGCGTTCAGGAAGCGTTCGCTCGCCGCGCCCGTAACGCTGTCGAGATAGCGCGCGCGGTTCTGCCACACGCCCGTGCGGACAAACGTCACTCCATGGCGCTCCATTTGAGCGAAATCGCGCTCCCACAGCCACGCATTACCGCCTAAGCTGCCGCCCAGGAAGAAACTGGCGTCATAAGGATCGGTCGAAAAGTAGTTCACACCGACCGGCAGGAACGGTTTTCCATTGAGCCGAAGATAATCGCGGCCCGCTTCTAGCCGCACGCCGGAGAGGAGCAGTTGCGGGTCGCGAACCCAAAGGCCGGTTTCGTAGCGCTCCTGCGCGTGGTTCGCCACCACCAGCTCTGCGCGGACCTCATACAAGCCGGGCTTTTCGAGCGCAGCCTCGAAACGGAACGGTGTATGCAATGACGCTCCGCAGGCAAATTCCGCGGAAGCGATCGCGTGCCCTTCCAGGCGCAGTTCCAGCCGCACCGAAGCGCGTGCTGCGGCGGCGCGTTCCACAGAAATCATACCTGACGCCCGGTCGCCGGCCGCAAGCGTGAGGCTATCCAGCTCCACAAACAAGCGGACTCCACCGTGCGCAGCGTAGTCAGCCGACTGCCGCAGCAACCGGGCGCCATCGGAAGATGCCCAATAACCCGGCGGCGGCTCGAAATTCAGAAACACGCGCCGGCTAGTGCCGATATCATCGGCCACCACGGGAGCCGCGATGCGGTCTCCATCAGAGCGCACCAGGAAGCCGATTCCGCGGCGGTTGCCACGGTCATTTTGGGCAGCGATCGCAAATACGCGGCGCGGATGCAACTCGGCCTTCTCCATCGAGCCTGCATCCGCATCCCAGAGGAACCGGGCCTCGGTGGCTGGAAGCTCCACCGTGTGATCGATGTTCAGGATGTGGGAATAAGTAGTTTCCAGCGGCCCCATGCGCCAGTGAGAACCCTCCCGACTGACGGGCACGCTCAGAGGCCGCCCGCCGATATTGAGCAGGTTGCCGCTCGCCACATGTTGGCGGATCGCTTCCCAGGCGCCGGCCGGAAACGCGGAACCGTACGGCAATATCAATAAGTCGCCCGTTGACAAAGCGCCGGGTGCCGCAAGCTGCGCGAGCGAAACGAACACGGGCGATTGTCCGGCCAGCGATTGTTCGAGAACGGCTCTTGAAGGGGCTTCGGTTTCGGAGGCGGGGAAGCCGTCCTCCCAGAAAACCACCGCCTTACCGTATGCGCCGGTGCTGGCAGCCAGCCAGCTCCAAACCACCGCTAGCAGCGCGCCGCGCATACGAAGAGGCGCTGCCGCTACTGTGGATCGGTGATGGCCCCGCCCGTCATGTTCAGCACTTGGCCATTGGCCAGCTTGGCGCTCATGAACGTGCCGCCGTTCTCACCGTCTTTCATGGGGTGGATGGTGATCGATATTTTGTCAC
>JASIAM010000004.1 GCA_030041985.1 Bryobacteraceae bacterium
TCTCGGGGGACAGGCATCGCCTATCCCCCGCCGTTCCGGCTGCTGAACTGGTCGCTCACGTTGCTTCCCAGCAGAGCCTTATCCCGTCCGGTTCAGGTATGCCCAGGATGGACGATATCAACCTCGCCGTGCAATGATTCTTCAGCGGACGGCGGTAACCCCCTTAACTTCGTGTCTCACTCCAGGGGTTCACTTCATTCACGGATTCGAGACGTTGTGCGCCTTGCCGCTCCGTTCTTCGACGATTTCAAACTGCGTCCGATGCCAACGACTCCCGACATGATTCAACTGGAATGGCAGCAACGCGATTCCGACTACCCGTTTCGCGCCAATCAGCTCTCCGATGGCACTCTTCGCTTCATCTGCTTGGCTACGGCGCTGCTCCAACCCTCGCCGCCACCAACCGTTCTTTTCGATGAGCCTGAACTTGGCTTGCATCCTTACGCGCTTACATTGTTGGGGGATCTGTTTAAACAATTCTACGTGGGACTCCATGATCACATTCCAAAGCAGGTCATCATTGCAACGCAGTCGGCACAGTTGCTCAGTGAGTTTGCGCCAGATGACGTGATCGTGGTGGAACGAGCCAATGGGGAATCCACATTCCGGTGGCTCAATGCAACGGATCTTTCGGAATGGCTTGCCGAATATACGCTCGGTGAACTATGGCAGAAGAACGTTTTTGGGGGAAGACCGAGGGAAGACGGGAACCCTGAGCCAGTGCCCAGCGGAGGCGATCGCCGTTCGTGAGCCGTGTCGTCGTGATCGTAGAGGGGCCAACTGAGGAATCCTTTGTCAAAGGGCCTTTGGCGGAGGCTTTGTGCCAACGCCAAGTGTATTTGAATCCGATCATTCTGGGCGTTCCTGGTCACAAAGGGGGCAAGACGGACTATGTGCGGGTCCAGAAGGACATACTGAGGCAACTCAAACAAGACCTAACTTCTTACTGTTCGACTATGATCGATTTTTATGGCTTGGGACAGGGCTTTCCAGGCACTCCGCCGTCCCCGCTTACTCCGCCTACCGAAAAGTCCTCGAAGGAACGTTCGCCGCAAGGGCCGTGGGTATTGAGAGAATGCGCCGGGAGTGTACGCATTTTCGAAATTGGCTCGAACGCCTTGAGGCGCTTCCAAATCTTGAGATCTGATGACCTGGCCGATTTCTCCTGACAAACGGCCCTCAAGGAAGTCATGTTGACGGGTAGTCGCCATGAAACTCCCGCTTCGCAATGCGTACCTATCAATCGGCATGTAATAGCCACTTGTGTATCGTTAACACCACTAACCACGAGTGGATTGCTTAACTTCGCGCTCGTGGGCTTCCTCCCCCGCGCTGTATCATGCAGAGGTGCATGTTCGATAAAATCCTGATCGCCAACCGGGGCGAAATCGCCTGCCGTATCATGCGCACGGCCCGGCGATTGGGCGTCCGAAGCGTCGCCGTTTACTCCGAAGCCGATCGCCACGCCCTCCATGTCCAATTGGCGGATGAAGCCTACCCCATCGGTCCCCCGCCCGCGCGCGAAAGTTATCTGAATATCGAGCGAATCATCGAAGCTGCCCAACGTTCCGGTGCGCAAGCGGTTCACCCGGGCTACGGATTTCTCAGCGAGAACGCCCGATTCGCAGAAGCGTGCGAAGCGGCCGGCGTCCGCTTCATCGGCCCGCCCGCAGCGGCTATGCGCGCCATGGGCCTCAAAGCGGCTGCCAAAGAGTTAATGGCCCGCAGCAGCGTTCCGGTAGTGCCCGGCTACCACGGAGAAGCTCAGGATCCCGATACGCTCGCCGCGTCCGCCGCGTCCATCGGCTACCCTGTGCTCGTCAAGGCATCCGCGGGAGGTGGCGGCAAGGGCATGCGCGTCGTCCGCGAAGCCGCTGACCTCCCCGGCGCCCTCGCCTCAGCCGCCCGCGAAGCAGTTTCGGCTTTCGGTGATGGCCGCCTGCTTCTCGAAAAATACCTCCTGCGCCCGCGCCACATCGAAATCCAGATATTCGCGGACACCCAAGGCAACGTGATCTCGCTATTCGAACGCGACTGCTCCCTCCAGCGCCGCTATCAGAAAGTTATGGAAGAAGCGCCCGCTCCCGGCATGGATCCCGCGCGCCGGAAGTCCATGGGAGAAGCCGCTTGCACTGCGGCGCGCGTCATCGGCTACGTCAACGCGGGCACGATCGAATTTCTGGTTTCCGGCGATAGCTTCTACTTCATGGAAATGAACACGCGCCTGCAGGTGGAGCACCCCGTCACGGAAGCCATCACCGGCCTCGATCTGGTCGAATGGCAATTGCGCGTTGCCGCTGGCGAGCCTTTACCGAAACGCGCCGCGGAGCTCGCTATCCATGGCCACGCCATCGAAGCGCGCATTTATTCGGAAGACCCCGCGCGCGAGTATCGCCCCTCCATTGGCACGCTCACTCATGTAAAACCACCCACTGGAGAAAATATCCGCGTCGATACCGGCGTGCGCACCGGTGACGCCATTTCCATCCACTACGATCCGCTAATCGCCAAGCTGATCGTCTGGGGCAACACGCGGGAGCAAGCCATCCGCCGTCTGCGGCACGCTCTCGCGGATTACCGAGTAGCCGGCGTGACGACCAACATCTCCTTTCTCGAGTCCATCGCAGCCCATCCCGATTACCGCGCAGGCCAATTCGACACCGGCTTTCTCGAACAGCACGCGAGGGAACTCGTGCGCCCTCCGCAGCCCGCTTCGCGCGAAGTGCTGGCGGCCGCACTCCTCGCCGTTCTTGCCGAGCAGCGCCGTAAGACAAAGGAGCGCGCCGCAGCCTCCGCTGATCCGTGGTCTCCCTGGAACGAACTCACCGCCTGGCAAATGAACACCGACGGCTACCAGGAGATTCACCTTGCCGAAGGCGGGGCAAAATTCCTTCTGCGCGTCTTTCCGCGTCGCGATGGTGGGCTCCACGTGGAATTCCCGCAAGGCCCAGGCGAGGTGTCCGAATACGCCGGCATGGTTTTCCTCGATGGAGTAAAACTAACGGCCCAAGCCCGCTGGACCAACGGACAGATCACCGTGTTCCATGATGCCGCCACCCACACGCTGCAATTCGCCGATCCCCTGTCGCTCGAAAACGCGGCCGAGCAAGCCGGTGGCCGTCTCACCGCCCCCATGCCCGGGCGCATCGTTCAGGTCCTGGTCGAAGCGGGAGCGCAAGTCCGCCGCGGCGCTCCCCTGGCAATTCTCGAAGCGATGAAGATGGAGTACACAATCACCGCGCCGAGCGATGGCGTCATCGCCAAGGTTAGCTATGCACCTGGAGATGTGGTAGAAGAAGGAGCCGAACTCATCTCATTCGGCTGAGTAAGAGCTGTCAGCGATCAGCTTTTAGCGATCAGCTAACTCCCACAGCGCCCGGTTGGGTTAGGCTGATAGCTGACTGCTGAACGTTGAAAGCTCAAATCCCCGCTCCATCCGTCAGCGGCACATTTCCCGCCGCCCCTCCGGCCATGGCTGCCACTAGCGCGCGCAGTAAAGCCCGATCGTCGTCGAATTGCGCGCGGTCGAGCGCCACGGTCTGCTCTGAAGGCAATCCCGCCCGGAGAGTCGCGGGATCTTCCGCCGCTGCGCCGAACAACAGCGCCACCATCCCCGCGGAGAAAGCCGTGCGGATGGCTTGCGCCAGATGCTCCGGCTCTTCGATTACGTGAACCAGGTACCCCTGATCGAACAGGTGCCGCTCGATCAACCGGGCCATCTCCGCATCCGCATGAGCGAGGCGCACCAGGTATGGCCGATGTCCGATGCGCGCCAGCCGCTCCGCTGGGGTCACCGGTCCCGAGGGGCGCCACGTGTCTGGTCCCACGATCATGCCCGCGCCCAGCGTCTCGTTACTGATCGGGTCGATCAGAATGAACCCGCCGGTAGTGCGGTTGCGAGTATAAGCGTCAAAGAAAATCGGCCGCTGCGCCTCGATGCTCACTACCCCGATTTCGTTGAGCTGTAACTCGCTCGCGCGCTGGTGGCCCAGCGTGTTGATGTCCACGCGATGGCGAATCTCCCGCGCGCGCGCCTGCACCAGTTGCGTGGTCTGCTTGAGCAGATACGGCCGGTGCGCCTCGAGCGGCTTCTGGTTCATCCATACCACCGTAGCCTCGAAGCGCCGGCCCACGTGCGGCCCGTCTGCGGCCGGCACCAGCATGTCGCCGCGGCTGATATCGATCTCGTCTTCCAGGCAAACGGTCACTGACATCGGCGGAAAGGCCTCTTCCAGTTCGCCATCCCAAGTCACGATCGATTTCACGCGGCTGGTGCGGCCCGAAGGCAGCACGGTCACCGCATCGCCGCGGCGCAGCACTCCCGACGCCATCTGTCCCGCGAATCCGCGAAAATCCAGGTTCGGCCGGATCACGTATTGCACCGGGAACCGCATTTCGCTGAAGTTGCGGTCCTCCGCAATCGGCACCGTTTCCAGGTGCTCCAGCAGCGTGGGGCCGTAGTACCACGGCATCCGCGCGCTGTGCTCCACCACGTTATCCCCTTTCAACGCGCTGATGGGGATAAAACATAAATCGCGCGGCTTCAGTTGTTGCGCAAACGCCGTGAATTCGTCGCGAATGGCGGTGAACACCTCTTCCCGGTAGTCCACCAGGTCCATCTTGTTTACGGTCACCGTCAGGTGCGGAATTCCCAGCAGCGTGGCGATATAGGCATGCCGGCGCGATTGCGGCAGCACGCCATAACGCGCATCGATCAGGATGACCGCCAGGTTGGCTGTCGAAGCCCCCGTCGCCATATTACGCGTGTACTGTTCGTGTCCTGGCGTGTCGGCGATGATGAATTTGCGCTTCGGTGTGGCGAAATACCGGTACGCCACATCGATCGTAATGCCCTGCTCGCGCTCCGCCCGCAGGCCGTCGGTCAGCAGCGAAAGATCGAGGCCGCCCGTAGTCAAATTGCGCGTGGCCTTGCGCACCGAAGCCAGTTGATCTTCGTAGACGCCCTTGGAATCGTACAGCAGGCGCCCAATCAGCGTCGATTTGCCATCGTCAACACTGCCCGCCGTGGTCAACCGCAGCAGCTCGGTCTGCGCGGTCGAATCCAACCAGTCGGAAGCTTGCGTTTCCTGCACTGCCGCTGTCACCTAAAAATACCCCTCGCGCTTCTTCAACTCCATGGAACCTTCCTGGTCGTGGTCAATCACGCGGTTCTCGCGCTCCGAGCGCCGGAACTGAATCATCTCTTCGATGATCTTCGGCAGCGTGTCGGCTTCCGAGCGGATCGCGCCCGTGCAGTACGTGCAGCCCAGAGAGCGCATGCGCGACATCACCATTTGTGTCTTCTCTCCCGGGCGCAGAGGCATGTCGTGCTCGAGGGTGATCAATTGGTCATCCCGCACGACCATTTCCCTCGGCTTGGCGAAATACATCGGCACGATGGGAATGTTCTCCAGGTAAATATA
Organism: Bryobacteraceae bacterium; assembly: GCA_030041985.1. Classification (GTDB taxonomy): domain Bacteria; phylum Acidobacteriota; class Terriglobia; order Bryobacterales; family Bryobacteraceae; genus PSRJ01. The sequence goes on from JASIAM010000004.1 coordinate 5,424, forward strand.
GTGCCAGACATCCAGCTCGGTCCAGTTGGAAAGCGGAAAGACGCGAATGCTCTCCCCTTTGTCGATCCGGCTGTTGAACAGATTCCACAGCTCCGGCCGCTGGTTTTTCGGATCCCACTGGCCGAAGGAATCGCGGAACGAGTATACGCGCTCTTTGGCCCGCGACTTCTCTTCATCCCGCCGCGCGCCCCCGAATGCCGCATCAAAGCCGCCTTCCGCCAGCGCATCGAGCAGCGCCCGCGTCTTCAGCAGCGCACAGCATTTCTGCGTTCCCAGGCGAAACGGGTTGGCCCCGTCGGCGATCGCCCTGGTGTTGGTGTGCACAATGAGCTGCGCTCCGATCGAAGCGCAGAACTTGTCCCGGAATTCAATCATCTCCTGGAACTTGTAAGTCGTGTCAATATGCAACAACGGGAACGGTATCTTGCCGGGATGGAAGGCCTTTTGCGCCAGGCGCACCATCACCGACGAATCCTTGCCGATCGAGTACAGCATCACCGGCTTCTGAAATTCCGCCGCCACTTCGCGGATAATGTGAATGCCTTCGGCTTCCAGTGCCCGAAGATGCGTCAGAGTCCTATGGTTAATCTGTGGTTTCACAATGAAAAAGGTGTGCTACGGTCAAAAATAGGCTACCAATTGCAGCCTTAAATCCAGGTTACACTACCGATCACCATGAAGTCCATCGTCATTGGGGTGATTGCCCTTCTACCCGTACTAGCGCAATCGGGTAGTTCTCCCTCAGCGCAGCGCATCCGGGCGCACGACAAATTCCTCTCCAGCGACCTGCTCGAAGGCCGCGGTGTGGGAACCCGCGGCGGCGACCTCGCCACCGACTACATCGCCACCCAATTCGCGCTTGCCGGAACGAAGCCCATTGGGGACAATGGCTCGTATTTCCAAAAGGTTCCGCTGATTGCCGTAGACCCTCGCCCGGACTTGCAGCTTTCCGCAACCGCCGCCGGCAAAACGGTCACCTTTCGATGGCTCAACGACTTCGTGGGCCTCAACGAACAGCAGAAACCCGAAGGCCAGATCGATGCGGAAGCCATTTTCGTGGGGCACGGCATCCAGGCTCCCAAGTGGCAGTGGGACGACTACAAGGGCGTGGATGTGCGTGGCAAAGTGGTTGTCCTTTTCACAAACGAACCCAATTCCACAGACCCGAACTTCTTTGATGGCCGTGCACTCACCTATTACGGGCGCTGGACCTATAAATACGAGGAGGCCACCCGGCGCGGCGCCGCGGCTGTCCTCATTATTCACACCGATCAAACCGCGGGATATGGCTGGGACGTGGTGCGGAGTTCGTGGGGAAGACAGAACACCTACGTCGCGGTGCGCCCTGGGGAACCGGAATTGGCGCTGGCCGGGTGGGTCACCCGCGACGCTGGCGAGAAGCTTTTGGGCTTGGCGGGCAAGAGCGTCGAGCAACTGCTGGCAGCCTCCGAATCCCGGGATTTTCACCCCATCCCGCTCGGCATCCGCATCCGCGGGGACATTCGCTCCAAAATCCGGGCGATCGACACGCGCAACGTAGCGGCACTGGTCCCGGGTAGCGACCCGAAGCTCAAAGATGAGGTGGTGATCTACAGCGCTCACTGGGACCACCTCGGTGTAGGGGACCCGGTAAACGGCGATTCCATTTACAACGGGGCCATCGACAACGCCACCGGCTGCGCGATCGTACTGGAGTTGGCGCGTGCCTGGGCTGCTCTACCGCAGAAACCACGCCGTTCGGCCCTGTTCCTCGCCGTCACCGCGGAAGAGGACGGTCTTCGCGGTTCGGAATATTACGCCGCGCATCCTCTATTTCCACCCTCGAAAACCGCGATCGCCCTGAACTACGACGCCATTTACCCCTGGGGACGCGCCAAAGATGTGGTGATCGCCGGCGCCGAGCGCACCACCGTGTGGCCACTTGCGCAATCCATTGCCAAGCGGCTCAACCTGGCGATTTCGCCGGATAGCGAACCGGAACAAGGCAACTACTTCCGCTCCGACCATTTCTCCTTCGCGCACGCCGGTATTCCGGCGTTTTCGATCGACCATGCCACGCAGTTTGCGGGAAAGCCCCCGGACTTCTACAAAAAGGCGTGGGAGGAATTCAACACCAAGCACTATCACCAGCCATCCGACGAATTCCACGCCGACTGGGACTTCACTGCCCTCGAACAAGCCGCCGAATTCGGCATGCTGCTTGGCATCGACGTCGCCAATCAAGACAAGCTACCGGACTGGAAACCGGGCGAGGAGTTTCACCGGTAGCGGCGAGCGTTCCATCGCGACGCCTCGCGACGCCGGAGTACGCTTCTTTTTCTGTTTCACGATGATAGACTAACTGATAGGTACGGGGGTCAGTTTTCACGTGCCAGTGTTGTAAACCGTGATTTCCAAAGCGGGAGTAACTCAGTGGTAGAGTCACAGCCTTCCAAGCTGTTGGTCGCGGGTTCGATCCCCGTCTCCCGCTCCAAGCTTTCAACAACTTGCTTCCGCTGACAGATTGGGCGGAAGCGTTGCATCATAGTGGCCTGCGCTGATCACGGCTACTGATAAACCAATTTTCTATGGCAGCCGGTATGCGACCACCGTTTCCTGCGCGGTGATCACCACGTACTGTTTACCGTCCTTGCCCATATACGTGATGGGATTGGCGTAACCATTCGCGGGTAGCTTGGTTTCCCACAACAGCTTCCCGGTCTTGGATTCGTAGGCATGGAAACGCTGATCGTCTGTCGCTCCGATGAAGAGCAGACCGCTCGCGGTGGCTACCGATCCGCCGATGTTGTAGGAGCCTGTGTTCATCACACCGATCTTCTCCAGCGATTCGACCCGCCCAAACGGCACCCGCCATGCAACGTCACCGGTGTTCACATTGATCGCAAATAGTTCGCCCCACGGCGGCGATTGGCACGGCCACCCCGTCGCCGGATTGATCATTGCTCCGACGTTCTTGCGCACGAACGGCATCTGACTGGCATCGCCCGCGCCCGGAATCTTTCCCTTTGGCCTTTCTTTCGCGGGCACCTGGGCGACCATCTTTTGAACCGCGCCGCGGTCGTGTGAATTGATGAAGTAGTAGCCCAGCTTGGGATCGTAGCTGCCGCCACCCCAATTGAAGCCGCCATCGGGACCGGGAAACACAACCGTATCCGTCATGCGCACAGGCGCGAATGGCCCGTCATTCTTGGCGTTCTTGAATAGGTCTTCGCAATACTTCTCTTGTTCGGGAGTGAATTTCGTAATTTCGCTCGGGTTCCAGGTGGCCCGCGCCAATTGTGGCGGCTTCAGCGGGAACAACTGCGTGGGCGAATACCACTCTCCGGGAACGTCGCCCTTGGGGACGGGACGCTCCTCTGCGCCATAAATCGGCTTGCCGGTCCGGCGGTCGAGAATGAAAATAAGACCGGTCTTGCCGGCCTGAATCAGAGCAGGGATCTTCTGGCCATTCCGCACCACGTCTACCATAGTTGGCTGCGGCGGAAGATCGGTGTCCCACAGGTCGTGATGGACGGTCTGCAGATACCACTTCATCTTGCCGGTCATCGCGTCCACAGCTACCAATGAGTTTCCGTAAAGATTCGCGCCGGGGCGGTCGCCGCCGTAGCGATCATCGCTGGGCCCACCGATCGGCATGAGCAAAGTGCCGGTCTGCACATCCACGGAAAACGTGTTCCAAACATTAACACCCGCCCGGTTCTTCCAGCCGTCGTCGAGCCACGTTTCGTGCCCAGGTTCGCCGGGGCGGGGGACCGTATGGAATGTCCACACCAGTTTCCCGGTGCTTGTATCCCAGGCGCGCACATCCCCGTGGCCGCCGTAGGAGCCGTAGTCCTGCAAGTGAGATCCGGTGAAGATAAGGTTCTTGTAGACAGCCGGCGCGCCGTTCAAGCCGTAAGGGGCATTGGGAAGTTCGTCGTTTACTCCAGGTTTGAGGTCGAGTTCGCCCTCTTTGGCGAATCCACTTACTAACTTGCCCGTGCGGGCGTTCACCGCAATGAGGAAACCGTCCTCGGTCCCGAAGTAAATCGACGGCGGACTGTTGCGGTCCCCCGGCCAGTACGCGATTCCGCGCGAGGTGCGGGCAGCGTGCTGATGTTCGAACTTCCAGATCACCTTGCCCGTTTCCGGCTCGACCGCCACCAGGCTCTGATAGGGTGTAGCAAAGTAAAGAATGCCATTCACCATGAGAGGCGTGGTGCCGGAGGCGCGTTTGTTGCCGGTTGCCGCCGCGGGACGGGTTTCGAATCGCCAGGCCTCCATCAATTTGGCAACGTTGTTGGCGTCGATCTGTTTGAGCGGCGAGTAACGTTGCGCGCCCGGATCGCGGCCGTAAGCCGGCCAGTCGTTCTGCGCGAAAGCCCCCGGCGCGCCAAAGGCCGCCAGCAGCACGCCCGCACAAATCAGCTCTACGTGGAGTTGCACTCTCACTTCACCGCTCCCTCTCCCGGCCCTGACCCGCCGGAGAACAATTCCTTGCCGTCCGGCAAAATAATCGACCGCCCGTTGGCAGTATTCTCCATGCTTTTGGCGCGGAACCCGCTGATATCCACTTCCGTCCCCGCCGGGATTGCGTCTTTCCGCCAGCCCAGCCGGAAAAGTGCATTCGGCGGACCCAGCTCGAAATGCCAGTTCACTACTTTGCCGTCGGCGCCTTTCACGTCCACGTAAATCCACGCGTGGGGATTCACCCACTCCACCTTGGTCACTACGCCGTGTACCTTCACGGGCTGATTTACATCAAATTCCGCGGCGAAAGCGTGGTGCGCCGCCGCCGGCAGAGCGCCGATTGTGACAGCGCCCGCCACTAGCATAATTGTCCCTGTCATCCGCATACTAGCCACTCCTTTCTCACGCCCGCCGTTCAATGTTCCGGTGGCACCCCGAATATGTTCACCAGTGTCTGGCTGCCTTCGGCACAGGCGAATTCGAGCGATTCCGTCCCCTGCGGCACTCTGCTGAAGTAGCCGGCCACTTTCCACGGCCCTGTGAACAGCTTCGGATCCTGAATTGTCACTTCGTAATCGATCGTGTTCGCGTCCGCGATGGTGAATCGCTCCACGGTGTGCAGTTCGTCGCTCAGGTAGGGAATCTCCCGCGAATACGCCGTCCGGCCGTTGAAGTTGGTTGTATCCACCACCAGTGTGTTCCCCTCCCAATGTCCGAGAGAATCACCCATAAACAACCGGATGTTCCTGCCCAGGTGCGGACGCCCATCGAGGTGAATCACGCGGCTCGTGTGATTGTAGTCGTAGAGGATTACTACCTCTCCCGGCCGCTGCAAAAACTGATACGGATTGTTATTGTCTTCCCCCTGAAACAGGCCTGGCAAGGCGCAGCGGGCATTCAGTTCCACGTGCCGCAGATCGGCCGCCGGGTTCATGCGCACCAGAAATTCGCGCCGCAGCTTATCTTGCTCGGGTATCCACGGCAGAATCTTGTTGGGTGGGTCGATGATTCCGGTGCGGCGCTGTTGCCGCTGCTGGCCGCCGCGTAGAACCGCGCCTCCTTCGCCGAAAATTTTCGGATACGGTCCGAGTCCATCTCCCCGATTGGACACCGATAGCGGATTTTTGCCGCTGGGGTCGATCGGATTTTCGGGCGCGTTCGCTTCCAGGCCCACTACTCCGTTTCGCGTATACATCCCCGCGAGTTCCGGCTGGCCATCAGGTGTGTGCGCGGTTTGCCCGCTGGCTGCTGCGCAACACAACCACAGGCCGCCTGCAATCGCTGTAAGGCTTGCTCGCATCAGGAACCTCCTCCACCGCTTACCGGAACGGCGCGTTTTTGTACCGCTCCTCCTGCAAGTAGAAAACGCATTCGTATTCCAGTAGCGTCGCGTTTTTGTCCACCACACGGTACAACGGCATGCTCATCTTCCACGGCCTCGTGAAAACTTTGGGGTCCTCAATGGTCGCTTCGTAATGGATATGATCCGCGTCGATGGGCGTGTAGCGCTCCACCACGTGCAGGGCGTCGCTATGAAAATTGCCGGCGCGGTCGAGCCAGGTCCGCTCGTCCATGTTGCGGACATCCACCACTAGCGTGTTTCCTTCCCAGTGCCCACGAGAGTCGCCCATCCAGGCATCCGGAATTCCATCGGGATGCGGGCTGCCATCCATCGGGATCACCCGCATCCCATGCGCGAACTCGTAACGAATGGCAATCCGCGCGGGCGTCTGCACAATCTCGAAGGGATACGGCATGTAGGTGGCGCGCGGCACACCCGGTAGAAAGCAATTGGCCTCCGCCTGGTCCGCGGTCTTCCGCTGCGCGTAGTTCTCCAGCTTCTTCTTTGCCGCCCATGGCTGATAGGGAATCTCGCCGCCTTCCACGACTCCGATCCCGGGCGGCACGTCCAGTTGCCCCGAGTGATCCTCGATATTCCACGCGGCCGTATTCAATACCTGCCAGATTCCGTTCAGGTCGGGCGTGCCCGCAGCCTGCCCTGCCGCGGGCGATATGGCCAGGCTCAGAAAAAACCCCACCGCGCATAGAGGACCTACTCTCATCGCGAAAGGTGCCCCTCCAGCAGATCCTTATTGTTCTCCATGCACCAGTACTCCATCAATTCCTCGCCCGGCTTCATGCGCGCCAGTATTCGCGTGTTCTTAATGGGCTTGGTATAGGTCTTGGGGTCCTCCCAAGTCACTTCGTAACCAAGATGCTGCCGGTCAATAAAATGGACCCGCTCCGTGACGTGCAACTGGTCGCTCGAAGGATGCTCGGCGGTATCGATCCACGTCCGGCCGTTGAACCCGACGGTGTCGATCACCAGCGTGTCGCCATCCCACGTTCCTACTGAGTGACCCATCCAGCTCGGCTCCAGATCCTTGGGATGACCGCGCCCGTCGGTAAACACTACGTGAAAGATATTGTTCGATTCGAACAGCAGCGCCAGCCGGCCGGGTGTCTGCATAATTTCCACTGGATACTCCACCTGCCAGGCGCGCGTGTAGCCCCAGGGCAGGCAGTGCGCCGAGTAATCGAAGCGATGCTGTACATCCTTCCATTGCGCGAGGCCCCACTCCGTGAAGGGAAGGTCCCCGGACCCCTGCTGCGAGCAGCCGGTGGCTGTAGCCCCGCACTCATTCGAGCTGCGCGTCACGTCCGCCACGCGCGGATGGTCCCAAACACCGTTGAAGTCAGGCTTACCGTTGGTGAGCCGTGGGATGTCTTGGGCAAAGGCGGGCAGCGCCAGCGCCGCGGCAGCCAAGCCCATCCGAATCAGGCGAGCGAAACGAGGCTGCATGATTCCTCCTCCGTTAGGACGGAATCATATCACGGCCCGCTTGCTCACTCCAGCACCTGCCGCTCCTCGCGCGGCAATGAAGGCAAATCCATTGCGGCTTTGCCATTTGACTAAGCGGCGCGATAGAATTTTGGGGCAATGCAGCCGGGATTGAACTCGCCTGTTCCCCACAACATGTCTCGTGCGCCTCTCGCTATGCGAGGTGCAACGTCCGCGCTTCCGAAAACGAGCGCACCAACCCAATACAGAGTGACATCCTCACGGCTTAGCCCGGGAGGCACCCAGACCATTCATGCGACCCTAGGACCAAACGGGAACGCAATTGGTTCGGTTGAGATCGTTCCGTCCTCCGGACAGAAGGCCGAGATCATTAATTTGAAGGTCGATCCGAACCATCGCCATAATGGTGTCGGACGTATGCTCGTGAATGCGGCCATGCAGGCATCGCGCGCCGCAGGATTCTCCGGCGCCCGCCTGGAAGCCTATCCCGATTCGCCCGGGATCAGCCCTTCGACATTGGGCTCCATGTATACGAGTCTCGGATTCCGAACCATGGGGAGGACTAGTAGAGGAGGAATCGTTCTCGAGACCGGGAATTCCGCGCCCACTGTGCCGGTGAGAACCGCGCAGCCCCCAGTCGCCAAAATGATTGGGCGAGCGATCCTGCAGGGTAAACCGGCGCCCGTTGGCGTCATTCAGCCCGCTGTGAGACGCTCTGCACGCATCCAGAAGCCGGGCTACTTCCACCGGACAATCAATCTGATCAATGGAGTTTTAGCCAGAGCGTCGGCAGTGGATAAGCATGGGACTTGGTACTGGACCGGGTGGAGGACCAACTTGGGGTTCAGCCAAACGACGAAGAATCACTTCGCAGGTTCCAAGGCGGGCGGATGTCAAATACAAGGCCACGGTTGTACAGGCAACGCCGTTTCGCTCGATCATATACAGGACTTTGCAACACGGCAATCTTCCCTTCCAACCCACAACTATTGCGATGGAACGTATCACTGGAGTGGCATTCTTTGGCAAGACGCTTACGACGATTACAACGATGTGAGCAATCTGCAATGGTCTTGCACGTCGTGCAACTCAAGTAAGAGCGGCGCCCGAGGATTGTACGCGCCGGCGCGCTATGTTGGCGCCTGTCCGGGCGCGACCTGTGCTCTGTAACGAGCCACGTTACTCCTTCGCCAGCGTACTGTGCTTGCGGCCGAACGGGAAGTAGATGGCGAAGCCGATAAACAGCCAGACAAAGAAACGAATCCAAGTGAGCAGAGGCAGCCCCATCATCAGTAATAGACAGCAAGCGATCGAGATCAGGGGGAACAGAGGCACCAGCGGCACGCGGAAAGAGCGCGGCCGCTCCGGCTGCCGGGCGCGCAGCACGATCACGCCCAGGGACACCAGGATAAATGCGAATAGCGTGCCGATATTGGAGAGTTCCGCGAAGGTGTCGATATCCCAGATACCTGCGGGAATGCCGACGAAGAAGCCAGCGATCCAGGTGCTCACATGGGGTGTGCGGAAGCGGCTGTGCACGGCGGAAAACACGGCGGGCAGGAGGCGGTCACGCGACATCGCGAACCAGATGCGGGCCTGGCCATATTGGAACACCAGCAGCGAGGAAAGCATGCCCATCAGAGCGCCAGCCGTCACGATGAGGCGCAGGCGATTGTAACCCAGGGCGCGTAGCGCGTCGGCCACTGGCGAATCCGTGTTCAGAGTCTGGTAATTGGCAATACCGGTGAGAACCAGGGAAACGGACCCGTACAGGATGGTGCAGATGATGAGCGTGGCGATGATGCCGATAGGGAGATCGCGCTGCGGGCGGCGGCACTCCTCTGCGGCAGTGGAAACCGAGTCGAAACCGATATAGGTGAAGAATACGATGGAAGCGCCGGTAAGGATGCCGGAGAAGCCGTGCGGCGCGAACGGGCGCCAGTTGGCCGGCTTGACCGCGTTGGCCGCGCCCAGGCAGAAGATCAAAATAGCCGCAACCTTGATAATCACCATGACGGTATTGGTTTCGGCGCCTTCCTTCACGCCGCGCACCAACACCCAGGTGACGAACAAGGTAATGAGCAGCGCCGGTACATTGAACCACCCCGCGGTACCGCCGGCCGCGGGGTAAGGCGGAAAGGCAAACCGGTCCGGCAGGTGAAACCGGAAAAGATTTTCAAAAAGGTCCTGCAGATAGGCCGAAAATCCCACGGCTACCGACATGTTCGAGACGGCGTACTCGAGAATGAGATCCCAGCCGATAATCCAAGCGATCAGTTCGCCCAGGATGGCGTACGCATAGGTGTAGGCGCTTCCGGCGATGGGAATCATGGAGGCGAGCTCGGCGTAGCACAGCCCCGCAAACAGGCAGGCCACGGCCACCAGCAGGAACGAAACGGTGATGGCCGGCCCCGCCCCCGGCCTTCCTAATTGCGACCCGGCGTGCGAACCGGATAGCAGCAGGTCAAGTACGGTGGCGTTGAGGATCGACTTGATGGGGACCACTCTGCCGGCCGCGGCGGTGCCGGTCAGCGTAAAAATGCCGGAGCCGATCACCGCGCCAATGCCCAGGGCGGTAAGGCTGAGGGGGCCAAGCGTGCGGCGGAGTTTCCTTTCCGGATCTTCGGAGGCCGCGATCAGCGCATCAATGCTTTTGGTCCGGAAAAGGTTCACTCGAAAACGATAGCATTAGAGTCATTGCCGGAATGCGGACATCCCCCGGCGAAGCAATTTCAGGCCGCGCGCTGCGGTGGAACGGTGCCCAGAATCCGAGCCACGACGGGCTGGGAAGCGAGCTCGAAGAAGCCATCGGCATCGGATTCGAGCAGGCGGGCAATCTCAGAGACCCTGGCAAAATAGTCCAAGCGGTCTTCAAAAGTTGTGGTTTTGAGGGACAACCGTTGGATCAGGGTTTCGAGAAAGCGGAGCTTGACACGCATGGTGTCGGCGATCTGCGTGGAGTTTTCTTCTAAAAACTGGCTGGCGGTGTTTTCCGCCTTGGAAAGTTCTTCCCAGGACCATTTCCCATAGGAAGGAGCGTCATCCGGCTTCATCAGTACCATCCATTTCGCCAGACAAAGACCGTCAGCAGTGGACGGGACTGCCAGGGGAGGAGCCGGAAGAAGCTTCGGAGCTGAGCAGGCTTGGTCTAGCCAGGAATGTGATTTGACTCACATCCGTTGCCATAAATTCTACTAAAACAGACGCAGTTTTGGCAAGAACTGTTTCGTAGCTTACAGATTTTTAATCGCGCAACTGCTTCGTCCCTTGGATGCCGGGGTTGGGACCCCACGGTAGCGGCCCCGGAAGCGATTCGGAGCCGCAGCCGTGAGAGTGCTTACCGCACGAAGACCGAGATGGAGACGCTCACGGTTTGTCCTCCCGATCCGTAAGCGGTCAAGGTGTAGACCGAATTGGTCGTCGGATTCACCACCAGTGAACCGTTGACCGGTAGTGTCTGCGGCGGGATATCGGCGCCGATCAATACGACCGAGCTTGCATTGGCGGTGCTCCACGAGAGGGTCACTGGCGCGCCGGCCGCCGCAGAAGTCGCCGGGTTGGCGTTGAACGACAGGATTTGCACGGTGCCCACGGTTACCGTCGCGTTAGCCTGAACCTGGCCGGCGGCGTTGGCCGCCGTCAGAGTGTAGGTAGTCGTCTGCGTGGGACTCACGGTGGCACAAGTATTCGCGGCGAGATTACTGCCGACTGACGGTGAGATGGTGATCGATGTGGCGTTCGTCACTTGCCAGCACAACTTGCTAGACTGGCCGGCACTGATGTTGGCCGGGTTGGCCACAAAGGACACGACCTGCGGAACGGTGCCTCCCGTGACCGTAACGGTGACTGGAGAGCTTACAGTTTGGCCGTTCGCACCAGTGACAGTGAGCGTATAGGTTGTGGTTGTAGTTGGTGAGACGGTAGTGCTACCGTTGGCCGCAACCGCGCCGATGCCGCTAATCGTCACGGTGGTGCCTCCATTGGTGGACCAGCTCAGTGTGGACTTCCCTCCCGAGGCGATCGTCATGGGGCTGGCTACGAAGCGCACAATCTGCGGTGTGCCTCCGCCTGTGCCAACGGTAACGACTGCCGTAGCAGTTACGGATCCGCTCGAACCGGTGGCGGTCAAGGTATAAGTGGTGGTTTGCGCTGGTGACACCTGGGTCGAACCGCTTTGCGCGTTGACGCTGCCGACTGTGGGTGAAATGGTCACACTGGTGGCGCCGGTTACGCTCCAGCTCAGCGTAGAGGTCTGGCCGGCGGATATGGTGCTCGGGCTGGCGGTGAATGAAGTGATCTGCAGTCCGCCGCTCGCGGTGGTTTTTACTGTAGTGTTAGCGCTGGCCGAAATACCGTTGGGATCTGCGACCGTCAGGCGGAAAGAATAAGTCTGGTTCGCGCCTGCGGTAAAGGTGGCGACGGGTGTATTGGCATTTGAGATGGCGACGGTCGGTCCGGTGACTTCCTGCCAGCTATAGGTCAGCGGATCGCCATCGGGATCGTAGGAGCCGGAACCGTTCAATGTGATCGTGCCCGGCGGCACATTGATCTGGTTCGGGCCGGCGTTGGCCACCGGGGTGGTAGCGCCCACCTTCCGCGTCAACAACTGGTAACGAATGCGCGGGATATCCATGGGCACCGGGGTGGTCACCGCGGTATATTGCTTGGGCCGGATGTAGTTGCCGAACTCCAGTCCGAACATGACCTGCCCCTTCTCGGAAGTGGAAACATAGGTTTCGTTCAGATCTACTTCCGTGGTGAAGGAAACCTTCTGGCTGATCGGCTGCACCAGTTTGACCATAGCTCCCGGCATATCGGCCTGATCGCGCATGCGCACATAGCCCGCGTTGGCCTGGATGAAGGCGTCGCCCCACAAGCCAAACAGTGCGCTGACGCCGTACTGGTTGGCGAGATGTGCGTAGGTCTGCAGGAAGTAACCGGGAGACAGGGCGATGCTGCTGAGCACAGAATCGTTCTTGAAGCCGGCCGTAACATACGCTCCGATGCGTCCCCGGCCGAAAATGTAGTCGGCCAGGAAGGATCCCTCGCCGAGGAAACCGGGGCTCTGGTAGTCGCGGAAGGTGAAGCCTTTGAAACTGCCGAAACCGCCCGCCTGGAAATTTCCCCAGCGTTCCACCAGGCCGATATCGAACTGGCCCTCCTGGTGGCCGGGATAGTACATGTACTCGCCCTGCGCCTGCACCGCGCGCGTGCCATCAGCGCCGAAGGGCGAGAAGAATTGCGCACGCCCGCTGGCAGTGAAATCTCCACCGCCAGGGTGATATGGCCCAAACGTGGGACCGATATTGACGCCCACAATCGAGAATTTTTGGTTGCGCGACTGGATTTCGTCGGCTACTTCTTTAGCTGTAGGCGGGGTCGCCACGGTCGGTATCGTCTTCGGCAGGCCATTCACCTGGTCGCGCAGGGTAGTTTCCTCGTTGCGCAGTTGGGCCACTTCGGCGCGCAATTTATCGTTTTCGCCTTGCAGATTTTTCAAGGCGGCAAGGATATCGTCCAGCTTACCCAACTGCCGCAGAACGTCCTGGCAACACTCGCTTGGTTGGGCAGCTTGTTGCGGGATGGCATTAATCACCTGGCCGATGCTGCCTTCCTTAATGACGCGGCCTTGTGCATCGGTAACCTCAAGGGTGACGCGCCGGTTCATGAAGCGCCCCTCTTTACTCTGGTTATTGACTTCGGGAGCATTTTTGCCTTGGGTGGATGTAGTGATCTGATCGTTGGCCGCTCCGTATTTAATTAAGAAGTCGCGGACCGCGTTGGCTCTCGCCAGGCCGAGGCGCTCATTGTAGTTGTTGGTGCCGACGATATCGGTATTTCCGATCACCCGGACCTTGTAGTCCCGATGCTGCATCAACAGTTCGGCCAGCCGTAACAGGCTGGGATAGCCGTCCGATAGAATAGCGGAATTGAATTCGAAGTTAATTTCTTCCCAATCGTCTTTCGTCTGTCCGCCTGGATTTAATCCCTGGGCGCAGAGGTAGACAGTCAATGCGGTAAAAACGCCGGTGGCCGCCAACTTCTTCATTGGTTTTCTTCCTCCCCCACTAGACTTGCAATTAATAGAAAATCAATAAAAGGCTGCGCGGCTGGTGCAACATTCTCTCCTCGGTCGGGCAACCTGGCGCCGGTGAACCCAACAACCGGCTAAAGTATGGTAATAGAATACATCGGAAGCATTTGTTATCTCTAGCCCTACCAAGGAGTTGTGAGTTAGAGTGCGGTGACGCCAGATACAACTCAGGGGAGGGAAATGAGAGAATATACATGGTGAGCTGCCGGACGGGTGGTCGCCGCCGGGTGCAGGGCTGGCCCGGGGGAGGAAAGTCCGGTCTCCACAGGGCGGCGTGCCGGCTAACGGCCGGGGTCCGGAAACGGATACGGAAAGTGCCACAGAAAAGATACCGCCCGCAAATGGCGCCGGCAGGCTGAAAAGCTTTCCCCGCCATTTGGGGGTAAGGGTGAAATGGTGCGGTAAGAGCGCACCGCGGCAGGAGCAATTCTGCCGGCAGGGCAAACCCCACGCGGAGCAAGACCAAATAGGGGAGGAGGAGCGGCCCGCTCCGTTTGACTTCCGGGTAGGTTGCTTGAGCCGGGCAGTAATGTCCGGCCTAGAAGAATGACTGCCACCCGCAAGGGCACAGAAACCGGCTTATAGTCCGGCAGCCACAACTATTTCCACCTTCCATATTTTCGGACCGAGGGGCGTGCCAAACATATGTTTAGTGGCGCCGGCGGTCTCTGCCGCCGACGCTCGGTGAGCACTGGATCACGGCGGATAAGTGAGAGTGCCGGCGGCAACCACGGCGCTGCCGCCGAGTGACACTAAACTCGGCATTGTCAGGAACCCAATGCGGTGGCCGGCGGCGGAGACCGCCGGCGCTACCGGAAATTGTGCGCCGCGATTTGCAGGACGCGGTTTCCCTGAAATTCAAGCTCCGCGGGTTCCGTTTTCGAGGAATGCCCGCAAGCGGTGGCTGCGGCTCGGATGGCGCAGCTTGCGGAGCGCTTTCGCTTCAATCTGGCGGATGCGTTCGCGGGTGACGGCGAAGTTCTGGCCCACTTCTTCGAGAGTGTGCTCGCTGCCATCCTCCAGGCCGAAGCGCATCTTGATGATCTTTTCTTCGCGCGGCGTCAGGGTCTTCAGGACTTGCGCCGTCTGCTCGCGCAGGTTCAAATTGATCACGGCATCCGAAGGCGAAATCCCATTCTGATCGACGATGAAGTCTCCCAGGTGTGATTCTTCCTCTTCCCCAATCGGTGTTTCGAGAGAAATCGGCTCCTGTGCCACGCGCAGCACTTTCCGCACTTTGGAAACCGGCAATTGCAGCCGCTTGGCCAGCTCTTCGTTAGTAGGCTCCCGGCCCAACTCCTGCACCATCTGCCGCGACGTGCGGATGAGCTTGTTGATGGTCTCGATCATGTGCACCGGGATGCGAATGGTGCGGGCCTGATCGGCAATCGCACGGGTGATGGCTTGGCGCACCCACCAGGTGGCATAGGTGGAGAACTTATAGCCGCGCCGGTATTCGAATTTGTCCACGGCTTTCATTAAGCCGATGTTGCCCTCCTGAATCAGGTCCAGGAATTGCATTCCGCGATTGGTATAGCGTTTGGCGATGCTCACTACCAACCGGAGATTGGCCTCGATCAGCTCCTTTTTGGCGGCTTCCGCTTCGGCGTGGGCCTTGGTGATGATCTCCAGGGTGCGCCGCAACTCGCCGGCGGAGGCGCCCGATTCATCCTCGAGCTGCTGCAGCTTCTGCGCGTGGCTTCTCTGCTCCCTGCGGAGATCTTTCACGGCATCATTGCGGGTGGGCCAGGTTTCGAGCCGGCGCTGCACTCTGGCAATCTCCCGCTCCACCGGTTTGAACTCTTCCACCGCGGCCCGCACCTTATCGATGAGGTGCGCGACGACCGGCGTCTGAAATTTGACCGTGCGCACCAAACGCGATGTTTCCACCACCAGCCGGCCTACCTCCCACTGCTGGTGCCGGTACTGCTTGGGTTTCATACCGCGCGGTATGGCTTGCAACTTCTGACGCGCCTGCAGGACCTTGCGGTATTGCTTTTCGATCTCCCGCATGTTTTCGAGGAATTGATCGCGCGCTTCATCCGCAACTTCGTCGGTGAGAATCGGATCCGAGATCTGCACGATTTCGCGGGCAGGGATTACTTCGCGCGCCACCTCGTCCGCCAGCGAAAGGATTTCGCGGATCACCAGAGGCGTTCTGGTCAGGCATTTGAGAACCGTGTTCTGCCCGCGCTCGATGCGTTTGGCAATTTCGACCTCGCCTTCCCGATTGAGCAGCGGCACGGTCCCCATTTCCCGCAGGTACATGCGGACGGGATCATTGACCTTCTCGCCGGTGTTCGGCCCGAGGTCGATATCCAGCAGGTCCTCGGCATCTTCCAACTTCTGGCCATCGAAATCTTTCGGTTCCTCCAGAATTTCGATACCGGCGCCATCGAGCCCGGCCAGCACTTCGTCCAGCTCGGAGCCAGTGGCCATGTCTCCGGGCAGAACCTGGCTTACGTCGTCGTACAGGACGTAGCCCTTCTCTTTCCCCATCTCGACGAGGCGCTGCACGCCTCCGAATTTGTCCTCTATTGCCACCGCTGCCCCGTTACGTTAGGCGAGATCAAGTCTTGCCCATTGTACAATACGGCGCTGCCAAAAAAGGCTAACAGAACTGTCATGCGCGCGCTCCACGACGCTCCCATTGAGCTAACTCTTCGGCCAGACGCAGCGCTTCCTGCACATTGCCCGCGCGTTCGGCCTGCTTGATCTGCGCTTTCAAATCGGCCCGCCGCAATTGGCCTTCCGAGCGCAGCAAACTTTCGAGACAACGCCTGCCATATTCCAGATCCAGTTGATTTTCGTCGGTTTCTTCCGCCAACAACACCTCAGCGAGCAGAGATTGATCGCCCTCTTCCAGTCGTGCGTTTACGGCCCCGAACGTTACAGGCATGCCGCCCGAATCTACGGCGCGGATCGCCTCAAAAATGCGCCGCGTGGCGAGACGCTCGAGGATGGTGGCGTTCACGAGATCCGCCAGCAGGGCTAGCTTCTGCGCCTGCTGCGGATCGCGCCCGGGGGCGCCCCCAGTTTCCGATAATAGGATGCAAAGCAGCCCTTTTTCATCGGCGCGAACAGTTTCCTTGGGCCGCTCGATGGTTTTTTCCTGCCGGTCCGCTACCGATTTGCGGAAGCTTTCGAGCACGACCCCGCGCTCCACGCCAATGTAGGCGGCTACAGTCTCGGCGACCGCCAAGCGCTCTAAACGATCGTTAATGCGCTTTACGGGTTCGAGCAGCGATTGCAGCACCGCAACCACGCCTTCAGGAGTGCGCACGTCGTGTTTGGCCCGTGCCCGGTCGGCCAGCCACAAAAAGTAGCTCTTGGCCTCTTTCAATCTTCCCGCGTAGCCCTCAGGCCCGCGCTCCTTGCAGTACTCATCCGGGTCGAGATCGCCATCCAACTCCATGATGCGGACGAACATCGATTCCGCCAGCAGTAAATCGATCGAACGTTGCGCCGCAGCCGCCCCCGGCGCATCGGGGTCAAAATTCACCACAATATTCAGCGAATGACGCTTGAGCGCCTGCACCTGCGGCGTGGTCAGGGCAGTGCCGCAACTGGCGATAACCGGCCCAAAGCCGGCGGCCGTCACTCCAATGGCATCCATGTACCCTTCTACCAAAATCGACCGGTCCTCCTTCCGGATCGCGTCTTTAGCGCGGTGCAGATTGTAGAGCACGTGGCTCTTTTTATATATCGGCGTTTCCGGCGAATTCATATACTTCGGTTCGTCATCCGATGCCAGGGCCCGCCCTCCATAGGCGATGATCCTGCCTTTTTCGTCCTGGATGGGGAACATGAGCCGGTTGCGGAAGCGGTCGTAGAAGGAGCCATCCTGGCGCCGGCCGGCGAGCCCGGAAGCTTCCACCAGATCGCCCGCGAACCCTTGCTGCTCGAACAGCCGGACCAGGACGCGGCCGGAACGATCGGAGTAGCCTAAACCGAACTGATCAACCGTCTCGGGGCGTAAGCCGCGGCGCTCCAGGTAAGCGCGCGCCGCTTCCCCCGCCGGGCCGCGCAAGTTCTGCTGAAAATTTTCCTGCGCCAGTTCGTGCATCTGGAACAAGGCAGCCCGCCGCCGCGAATCCTCGTCGGAGAACTGGGCGCGCTTGGGCATGGGGATGCCGTGCCGCTCCGCGAGGCCTTTGAGGGCTTCGTAGAAACTGATGCCCTCGATCTCCATGACGAACTTCAGCACATCCCCACTCGCGTGGCAGCCAAAGCAGTGGTAGAACTGCTTGGAAGCATGCACCGAAAACGAGGGCGATTTTTCGGAATGGAACGGGCACAGGCCGGAATAGCGGTTGGGGCCGGCCTTACGCAGGCGGACATATTCGCCGATCACCGACACAATGTCAACGGCGGACTTCAACTGATCGACGAATTCCATGGCCCCCTGTCCGCTTATTATGCCTTAGTGCCCGGTTGCAGAAAAATCCGGCTCGAGACCGTCGTCGACTATTTGCTGGCGCTGGGACGCAGCAACAAATAGAACGCAGCGGCGTGCGTGATCATCAACAAGGGCACATAGATGACCGGAATCGCATAGGTGGCGCCTAGTTGCCCCGCGATGGCAGGAAGGCCGGCCTGAATGGCATGGTAGTAGTCGAGGATGATGTCCGTTGTTCCTGCGAGATTGAAGGCGGCGATGAAAAACCAAAACGGCGGACGTATCCTTGCGGTGAGAAGCGCCAGCATGGCCAGCACCCCGGTTGCGAAGTCACCGTACGCAGCGAAGGTGGCGAAGCTGGCAGGCAGGCCAGGGCCCACGACGCCCGGAAGGATGAAGACGAGCCCAAAAAATCGAAAGCTGTGTAGTGTAGCGATTGCCCGTTGGGCATCGAGCCGGCTCGCCGCCTTGAGCCAGGGCCAAAGGTAGGCGCTGCAGCAAGGCAGCCAGACGGCATAACCCAAAGCGAGATGGATTCGGAAGAGAGTTTCTGATGACATTTACAGTCCCTTTCGCCCCATAGGATGATATGCATAATCCCATAGACTCGGGGTTTCTTCATCCCGTCCGGGTGGCCTTGGAGATTGTGCTTTCGGATGATCCGCAGCATCCTATAGTCATGAGGTACCAGCCCGAACACAAACTCGAGACCCGCCAGAAGATTGTGAAAGACGCCTCGCGCCGCGTCCGGGCCGAAGGCTTAAATGGCGCGGCGGTTTCGGCTGTTATGAAAGCCGCCGGACTCACCCACGGAGGTTTTTACAAGCATTTCGGGAGCAAGGACGATCTTGTCCTGGAATCGCTTCGCCAGGGCTTCCGGGAAATCGAGGATACCCTGGTTCATGCGGCTCAGCAGTCGCCGCCTGGAGAGGGATGGAAGGGTATTGTAAGAACCTATTTGAGCCTGAAACTCTGTGAACATCCGGAGCGCGGGTGCCCCCTGGCGGCACTCTCGCCGGAACTGGCGCGCGCAGATAAAAAGATGAAGCCGCGGATTGTTGCAGAATTAGTGAACTACAAGAGCCGAATGTTGCCATTCATGCCTGGGCAGCGAACCGCCGGCAAAGAGCGCGCTTTCTTTGCGATTTTTTCAACCATGATCGGAGCAGTTGAAATTGCTCGAATGCTGCCGGATCGCGCGATGCGAGAGAAAGTGCTGGCAAGTGCAACGGATTTTCTCTTGCGCAGCTTCTGAGCGGGGCGAATCGTGGATCAGTGACCCCGCGCTTTAGGATCCGCAGGCAGACCGTCCTCTCAAGGTCCGGAAAGCCGGCGGTGCGGTGGAAAAGATACGCGCTGCGCCGGGACGAGCGCTTAGTGGAGCAGTTGCTGGAGAGCCGCTTGGTCTGCCTGCAGGTGGATATGCACGGTGGACGCTTCGCGATCGATTTGGATGGATTTCAGAAGGGATCGAAGACCGGGGGCACGAGTTTCCGCGGTAGCCAGTGTGATCAAAGCGCGGAGGCTTTCTTCGAGGTGGCTGGCGTTTTCCGGGCCGGCACAGGAACCGGTCAGCTTGATCCGTAACGCGGAGTCCGCATCGGCGGCAGCAGTGACGTATCGCGTGAAATGGAGCATGCGATTCAGATTCGCACCATTGCCGGACAGCGGTAGCTGGGCATCGCCGCGGATGATCGCGCCAATCGGCTGCTCGAGGACGGACTCCGCCTGAGCGATCAGTTGGGGCGCGCCCGATTGGTGCGTAGCGTGCTGCCGCATGGCGGCGCGAACCTGAACGCCGGAACCTGCCAGCGCAAGTTGCTGCGTAACCAGGAGTGCACCGGGCGGCGGACTGGAGAAGTGTCCCTGCGCGATTACCAGCAAATCCCGGCCATTGTACGCGATCCACGCAAGGTTCGCCTCCTGAAAGGGGACCAGCGCGGAAAGCCACGCGGAAGGAAGAGTCCGCTGGAGATCCGAATTGCGGAGACGATCGAAATGAACAACTGCCAGGGCGACGGTATCGGGGGGAACGTAAGAGGCCAGTTCACTTTCGTGGGCCAAATGGCTGGAGCGGCAGCCTAAAAGTGGGAGGCACGCACACGCCAGAAGGCGCGCGAGAGGCCCGGACAGGCCGGGACGCCTGCTCACCTTAATTGGCCGGCAGTTGCATGTTATTACCGGCTTCCTGGTTCAGGCGAAGCGTGAGATCACGGTCCACCAGCGAAAGCGACACCTGGTTGTGTGTATTTCCGGTCGTAAAGTAATGCAGGGTATCGCCTTCGACCCAATACGCCACGGCGGAATAAATGGTGTGGTCCTTGAAGGCGATGAGGTAAGAGCTAGCCGGAGCCTGGTTGCTTGTTCCCTGGTCAGCAGCGCCGGCGGGCGCCGGAGTGCCTGCAGGACCGGCGGGAGGAGCGTACGCTTCCCCATATCCGCCAGAACCCGGCGGCGGGGCGCCTGGCGCCGAGGGATAGACCACGATCACGTTTGGTTGGGAGCCCCCGGCTACGGCAGCGGCTCCCGCTCCGGGATCGGTCGGCAGCGGCCCGCCATCGTAATAGCCCGTGTATCCCGCGTACCCGCCCAAGTAAATCGGAACCGCATAGGGAATCGCGACACTGCCGCTGCGGTATCCATATCCTCCGCGGCGTCCGCTATAACCCGTCCCTACGAAACCCCGGTTGCTGGCGATCTGAGTGGTAGGCGTATAGAGTTGCGGGCCATTCCCCGCGGGGTACACCACATTGGGGACAAAGCGTGTTACCCCTGGGCCGGTAGTGCCTGCCGGAAAGAGTACGTTGCTGTGTGCCGGAATCACTACACTGCCATAAGTTCCCTGAAAAGCCGGCACGTGATATTGCGCGAAAGCGGCGGTACCTAAAAAGAAGCCGAGAATGACGGTGGGCGTTTTCATAACAAGCCCCTCACTCCGATTCTACTCCGGAAAGGGCAACTGGGGGCTAGGGCCGTGGTTTAAGGAATGGTACGGGAGCACAGGCTGCGAGCCAGGAGCGTACCGGTGAGGGAGGTGGCGGCCTTGCGGAACGAATAACTCTCAGCGATCAGCCCAGCCTCCGGCGCCGCCGGGCAGAAGCCCCTGCCCCACCTATTACTTCTTCGGAGCAGCGCTTCCAGCGGCCGGCGCAGGGGCGGTAGGACTGGTCGCCGGATGCGGCGCAGTAGCGGGAGCGCTGGTCTGCGGCTTGGCAGCGGCGCCCGTTCCGGGGTACTCCTTGTCGTAGAGGGCAACCATATCGTTGGTGATATTGACGCTGTCGGACGCCCACAACACGGGTTGATTCTGCTGGCTGACGTCAAGGATCATGGCATAGCCATTTTCCTTGGCGTATTTGGCCACGATGGCGTACATTTTGGAGCTGAGCTCATTGAAAATCTTGCCCTCTTCCTGCTCCATATCGGCCTGGGCATCTTCGGTAGCGCGCTTGAGCGCGGTAGTTTCGCTATCAATTTGCCG
>JASIAM010000297.1 GCA_030041985.1 Bryobacteraceae bacterium
CAAGCGTACTATTACCTCGGCGCTGCGCAGAAGTTTGCGGGACAAACCGACGCGGCCAGTTCCTCGTTCCACCATGCGCTGGAGTTATCTCCGAAAATGCCCGAAGCGGAAGCCGCGCTCGCCAGTCTGGATCTCCAACAGCGGCAGGATGACGAGGCCATGCGCCTGGCCGAAGAAGCGCTCGCGGGCAATCCGAATTCGTCCCAAGCCAAGGGCGCCCGCGCCCGCGCGCTGCTCGCCAAGGGAGATACGCGGCAAGCGGAAGCGGCGGTGGAAGCAGTCCTGAAGAAGGTCCCGGATTCGCCAACGGCGCTGGCGATGTTAGTCAAGATTTCTGTCGCGGAAGGCAAAACCGCGGCCGTAGCCGAGCGCATTAACGGCCTGGTTCAGCAGAATCCCCAAAATGCCGGGCTGCACTTGCTTTTGGCAGTCTGTTATTTCAATTTGAAGCAACTCGACAAAGCCGAAGCGAGCGTCCGGCAAGCGCTTCGCTTGGACCCGAAAACGCCCGACGCTTATACCGTTCTGGCCAACATCGAGTTCGGGCGGGGCGCGCCCGAAGCGGCCAAGCAGGATCTGCGCAACGCCATTGCGGCGCACCCGCGGACCCTTACCAATTACATGGCTTTAGTACGCCAGTATGAGAAAGAAAACAATTGGGAGGAAGCCAGGAAAGTCTGCGAGCGCGCCCACGAAGTGGACCCCGCCGCGGCGGGAGTGACAGACGAACTGGCTTTCCTCTACCTCGAGCATGGCGGCGATGTCAATGTTGGCTTGTCGCTCGCGCAAGCCGCCAGGCAAAACCTTCCCGATTCCCCGATGACTGCCGACACGCTCGGTTGGGCTTACTACAAGCGCGGCTCCGCCGATCTCGCCATCAAGGAACTTACCGAGGCCGCGCGCGAAGCGCCGGACAATCCCATTTACCGCTATCACCTGGGAATGGTCTACCTGGCCACACACCGTCCCGGCCTCGGCCGCGAAAATCTGAAAGCAGCACTGCAAAAAGATCCGCATTTCCTCTACGCGGCTAATGCCCGGCAGGCCTTGACGAGTGCGTCTAACACTACCAGCCGATAGAGACAAGGAGGGCGTGCCGGGCTTCCGCCGTTTCGCGCGACCCTCGCTCCCCAGCCCCACAATATCCCAGCCCTTCAATCTTTTTTCAAACATCGCCCAAACCCCGTATTACGTTAAGATGATGGCTGGAACGCACATGTCGCGCCTCCCACCCTTTCTGTCTTCGCTGCCGGAAATTACCGCCGCCAGCGTGGTCGATATTCTGATCGTTGCGTTCCTGCTCTACCAGGTGCTGATGGTGGTTCGCGGCACCCGGGCCGGTCATATCGTCATTGGCATTTTGATGATGGTCGTGCTCTACGGCGTAGCCGTCTGGACCGGGCTGGAGGCCCTCCGCTCGCTGCTATCCTTCATCGTCCCGTACCTCGGCTTGGCCATCATTGTTTTATTCCAATCCGAGATCCGCCGGACGCTTGCCCGCATCGGCCGCAAACGATGGGTCACCAACAGCTTCCGCGCGCCCGAAGCGATCCACGAAATCGTGCTGGCGGTGGAGCAGCTTTCCTCCCAAAAAACCGGCGCCATTATCGTGTTGGAACGGGATATCGGCCTGCGAACTTTTGTAGAGAGCGGCGTGCGGCTGGATGCACTGATCTCCCGTGACTTGCTGCTTTCCATTTTCCAGCCGGGTATGCCGCTCCATGATGGCGCTGTGATCATACAAAAGGACCGCATCGCGGCCGCTGCCTGCTTTTTGCCGCTCACCACCAATCCGGCGCTCTCCCGGGCATTGGGAACACGCCATCGCGCCGCTACCGGCATTAGTGAGGAAACGGACTGCCTTTCTCTAATCGTCTCTGAAGAAAACGGAAAGATTTCGGTAGCGGCCTATGGCGAAATCACGTATCACATCGCCTTGGGCGAGCTGATCTTGCGCATCAACCAACATTTCGACATCGGGCGTGTGGCGCAACCTAGGCCAGTCCTGCCGCAACTGGCCGCGACGCCTGGGGGCGCTCCCGGGCAAAGCGGCTCCGCTGAAAGAGGCGGACCCCTGGAAAGAGTTGACCCTCTCGAAAGAGCGGATTCCCGCGAAAAAGTAGATCCCCTCGAAAGAGTAGATCAATGACAAGCCGGGAGCTGCTGCGCCTCGCCAGGCGGCCCGTGAGCCTGGTCACACACAATTTCCTCTGGAAAATCGCGTCGTTGGCCGGAGCGGTGGTGATCTGGGCGTTAGTGGCGAGCGAGCCGGAACTATCCACCTTCACCACCGTGCGGCTGGAATTCCGTAATCTGCCGCCGGGCACGGAAATCAGTTCCACACCGGTAGGGTCGGTAACCCTGGAGTTGCGCGGCCCGGCGGGCGAGTTGCGCGGCCCGGGCGAAGACCGCGGTCCCGCTGTAGTTTTGGATATGCATGATGTGGCGCCCGGCCAGCGGACATTCCCAATCGGCGGCAACAATGTGAACTTGCCCCGCGGTGTCCGGCTGGTCCGCGCCTTCCCCTCCGAGGTCCAGTTCCAGTTTGAACCGCGGCTCACGCGAGAGGTTCCCGTCAAGGTGCAATTCACGAAAAACCAAAGCGGAGCTACGATTGCCGGTTACACCGTCTCGCCCGACGAGCTGGAGATCGAGGGTCCCGCAAGCCACGTGCGACGGATCGCCACCGTAGGCACCGATCTCGTGCCGGTCCCCACAGCCCCTGGCGAAACTCACGTGCGCGTGAACGCCTTCGTGTCCGATTCGTATGTGCGCTTCCAGGGCTCCCCGCAGGTAGAAGTGACTGTCACCACTAGAAGCCCAGGGGGGCCATAAAGAAACGCGCAGCCATAAAACGAATATTCGGAGGGCGTTTGGGTAAAGAACTGTTCGGTACGGACGGGATTCGCGGCGAAGCCGGGAGCTTTCCGCTCGATCCTCACACCATTTACGCATTTGGCGCGGCTCTGGCGGATGACGTCCTTACGTCCAACGGCGCGCGATCCGGGCTCGGCGAGATCTTGATAGGCATCGATACGCGCGAATCGGGCCAATGGATCGCGGGCCTGGTAGCCGGCGGGATCGCGAGCCGCGGCGGCGCGGTACGCTATGCCGGCGTGATTACTACTCCTGGGATCGCCTATCTCACCCGCACCGGCCCATTCCTCGCAGGCGTCATGATTTCGGCCTCCCATAATCCTTACCAGGATAACGGCATCAAGGTCTTCAGCCATTCCGGCTTCAAACTGCCCGACGCGGATGAAGACGCCATCGAAAAGGAAATTCTTCACCTCCGCAAATCTGTGGAACCGCAGCCCGCCGCGCTGGCGGCCGACCAAGCCCTCGACCGCGCCTATCTTGGCTTTTTGGCTTCCACCGTACCTGAGCGTTTCGAGGGCTTGCGGCTGGTTATCGACTGCGGCAATGGCGCATCCTACCGCCTGGCGCCGGAGTTGTTCCGCGTACTCGGCGCTGAAGTCACGGTTTTGTGCGCCGAACCCAACGGCCGCAACATCAACCTGAGTTGCGGTGCGCTGCATATCGAGAGCCTGCGCGCCGCTGTGCTGGCCGCCCGCGCTGATGCCGGTGTCGCCTTCGACGGCGATGCCGATCGGGCCATTTTCATCAGCGCCAGCGGCAAGACCGTAGATGGCGATGGCGTGCTGCTTGCCGCGGCGCGCGCTCTTCATGCAGCCGGCCGTTTGGGGGGCACGGTCGTGGCTACGGTCATGTCGAATCTGGGTCTCGAAAAAGCCCTCGAACGCGAAAGCATCCTCCTCGTGCGCACTCCGGTAGGCGACAAATACGTACTCGAAGAAATGGTGCACCTTGATGCCGCCCTCGGCGGCGAACAGTCCGGCCATGTCATCTTCCGCCAGTACGCTACCACCGGCGATGGCATGCTCACCGCTCTCCAGCTCTTCACCATCGCACGCCGGGCCGGAAAGGGCCTCGATGAACTCACCACAGGCCTGGAAGTCTATCCGCAGCGCCTTGTCAACATTCGCGTGCGCGAAAAAGTCGCCCTCAGCGACGTGCCTTCCGTGGCCCTCGAGATCCGCCGCGCCGAAGAGGAGTTTTCCGGAACAGGCCGCGTTTTGGTCCGCTACTCCGGCACAGAACCTCTGGCCCGCGTCATGGTCGAAGGCGCCAATCGCGAACAGGTGGACCTCTTCACCGAGCGTATTGCCGATGCCATCCGCCGCGAACTCGGGATTCCCGGCGTAGCCGCTTCCTGACATAAACCTGACCGAACCGCGACACCATCGGGATTTTGGCCTGTGTACAATCAGAAGCAGTATGACGCCACTACGAGAGTGGCTCAAACCGCCGCGCACGCTCTTTCTCATCCTTTTCCTGCTTACCCTGATTTCCGTTTCGGCACTGAGCTGGTTTGGCTGGAAAGTGCTCGATCAGGAACGCATGGTGGAAGCCCAGCGGCTGCAACAGAAACTCGAACAAAGTGCCGACCGCATCGCCGCGACTCTGCGCGGCACGCTGGCGGAAACCGGCGAGCGCCTCGGCGCCTCCTCGATCACTCCTCCCGATGATGGTCTCCTGCTGACCATCGAGGACAACCGGCTGACCGCCCTCCCGCCCAACCGCCTGCTCTACTATCCCGCGCCCATCATTGAACCGGAGGCTCGCCCGGAAATCTTCGACGATGGCGAGGCCGCCGAATTCCTTCGCGGCCGGCCTCAAGAAGCTCTCGAAATCTACCGGCGGCTAGCGGATTCTTCCGATGCGTCCATCCGCGCGGGCGCCTGGTTGCGCGAAGCCCGCGTCCTGCGCAACACGGGCGATCTCGGCCAAAGCCGCGCCGCCTATGAGCGCCT
This sequence comes from Bryobacteraceae bacterium, assembly GCA_030041985.1. Taxonomy (GTDB): domain Bacteria; phylum Acidobacteriota; class Terriglobia; order Bryobacterales; family Bryobacteraceae; genus PSRJ01. Next base: position 4,836 of record JASIAM010000297.1, read on the forward strand.
GGCCGGCCTTCCGGGCGCCATCGTAGCCGGGGCCCCCGCGGACCTGGTCGCGCGCCATGCTCTGTGCGATCTCTCCGGTGGCCGCGCCGCCGCCGAACGTCTGCGGAGCGATCTGCTCGCCGCGCACTGGCATCTTAGCCGCGGCCAGTTCAAATTTTATTGGTCGGAAGCAGCGCGTCTTTCCGGCGATTCCGCATCACCGAACGCTGGGGTTTTGGCCCTCTCCGAAGCCGCCCGAATTGCCTTCGAGGAGCGCCGTCGCGACCCCGATTCCCTCCGCCAGGAAACCATCTGGGTCGAAAATCAGCCTTTCCTTTTCTTATGGCGAGGCCCGGCCGAGAGGCGCGCCGTTTTGGTAATGCGGCCCGATTCGCTCTTACGGCCGTTGGTCTCGGAAACCGGCGTTTCCTGCGCCGCCGCGGACGTCGAAGGCCGCATCGTAGCGGGGCGAAAAAGCAGCACTCGCTCCGCGGCCATCCGCACGGCGGCCGAAACGCAGCTCCCCTGGACTCTCTACATCACCGCCGATGAAGCGCTCGGCCAGGCCGGCATGCTCGCCCAGCAGCGTTTCCTCCTTCTGAGCATCGCCGTCATGGTGCTGTTCTTGATCCTCGGCACCTACATCCTCGCGCTGGCCATTCGCCGCGAAATCGAGGTCTCCCGCATGCAGTCCGATTTCGTCGCCGCGGTCTCCCACGAATTCCGTTCGCCGCTCACCTCCCTGCGCCAGCTCTCGGAAATTCTGCTCCTCGGCCGCGCGCCTTCTGAGGAGCGCCGCCATTTGTATTACGAAATGCTCCTAAAGGAAACCGGCCGCCTCCAGCGCCTCATCGAAGGATTGCTGAATTTCGGCAGGATGGAAGCCGGCGCGCGCCCCTACCGCTTCGAGGAACTCGATGCAGCCGCGCTGGTGCGCCGCGTGGCTGCCGAGTTCGAACAGCAGATGGCAGGGGCCGGGCGGTCCATTGAGATCCAGGGATCGCCGGCCTCCTGTCCCATCGAAGCCGATCCCGAGGCCATATCCGTCGCCCTCCGAAACCTGGTCGATAACGCCATCAAATATTCGCCGGGCCGCCCCACCGTATGGCTCGAGTGGGGCATGGAAGCCCGCTCGGTCGCGATCCGCGTGCGCGATAAAGGTCTCGGCATTTCGCAGTCGGAGCGCAAGGCCATCTTCCGCCGGTTCGTCCGGGGAAGCGCGGCCGCCGCCGGCAACGTCAAAGGATCGGGCCTGGGGCTGGCCATGGTGCGCCATATCGTTAGCGCGCATGGGGGGGAAATCGTGGTCGCCAGCCATCCTGGTGAAGGCAGCACTTTCACGATCCTACTGCCATCCTTGGAGCGCGCGTGAAACGCATTCTCATAGCGGAAGACGAACCAGCGATCGCTCTGGGTCTGGAAGACGACCTCACCATGGAAGGCTACCAGGTAGAAGTCGTGGGCGATGGCGCGTCGGCTGCGCGGCGCGCCCAGGAAGCGAATTTCGATCTGATCCTGCTGGATATCATGCTCCCCGGCAAAGACGGATTCGAGGTGTGCCGCGAATTGCGCCGCCACGGCTCGCGCACACCCATTCTGATGCTCACCGCCAAAGCGCAGGAGTCCGATAAAGTTCTCGGCCTGGAACTGGGGGCCGATGATTATGTCACCAAGCCGTTCGGCACACGCGAACTCCGCGCCCGCGTCAAAGCGCTATTGCGACGCAGCGGAGAAGAAGCCGAGACCGCGCCGTACCGCTTCGGCGATGTCGAAGTGGATTTTCCGCGCGGGGAAGTGCGGCGCGGCGGCAGCGCCGTCGAGTTGACGCCGCTTGAGTTCAAGCTGCTGGCGGTTTT
>JASIAM010000298.1 GCA_030041985.1 Bryobacteraceae bacterium
GGCTGGCAGGACCAAGGCGGAGCAATTCCAATTCCTCCAGCGAATAAGCACCGGAGAAGGAGAAGCCGCAGCCGTTATCGTCCACGGAAACCTCCAGACCGCGATCGGTTTTGTCCACAGCAACGGCTACCCGTGTGGCCCCCGAGTGTTTTTGCACGTTGTGCAGTGCCTCACGCAGCATTTGTAGGACTTCGCCACTGGTTTCCCGAGGAACGCCGAGAGGCGAACTGGCGCCCAGGAAGGTCACGGGGATGCCGCTTTCCTTCTGAAAATGCTCGGCGGCACGGCGGGCAGAAGCCATAAGGTTAGCGCCATCGAGGTCGGCCGGCCGCATGCTGTTCAGGAAACCGCGAAGGTCGCGGATTTGCGATTGCGCCAGCGATTGTAGTTGCCGCAGATCTTCGAGACCGCTTGAGAAATCACGCTCGAAGAGCCTGCGCAGGATGTCCAGACGCATCTGCAGACTGATGAAATTTTGCAAAGGACCGTCGTGAAAATCGGAAGCGATGCGCTGCCGTTCCTCTTCCAACGCCTTTTCCTTAGCCCTTTGCGTTTCCACCACCTGCGCGTTCAGGTGGTGGACGGTCCGCTCCAGCTTGCGTTTCCAGAGGCTGGAGGCGTACGTCATAGCGCCGGCGGCCATCACGGTGCGGGCCAGCGGAATGCCCTCGTCACCCGGGACCAGCAAGCAAAATGCACTGGAGGTAGCCACCACCAGCAGGACTTGCACAGGGCCAAAAAAAACGATGGCTTCGATGATCAAAAGGAAGTAGAACAGCGTCGCCAGCCAAGGCAGCACATCTGCCCCGAAACCCGCCAGCAGCAGAAAGTAAACGGTGTCGCCGAACAGCGCCAGCAAGCCCCATACACCCTCCTGCCAGCGGTTCCGAAGGGCCAGCGCTACGGCACATCCCAGAAAAATCCACAGGAACAGATGCAGCCGCGGTGCGGCATCCTCCGGTAGAGTGTAGATGGCGCCTAGCACCAGCGCGGCAAGCACCACGCGCGCCAAGGTGATGACTCGAGGCCACGTGAAAAAAGACGCAAGCCGCCGCACCATCATTTGCGGTACAAGTATAACTTGTGACTACGGCCTTCGCCGTCGTCATCGATTGTCTCAATCTTATCAGCGGTCCAGCCGCGAAACTCGAAGTCATGCGCCACCACGCGAGCGCCTTTCTTCAGTTCCCGATCGAGCAGGGGCTCGACCTTATCATTAGAGAGCGGCAACAGGTAGACCGTGACCAGGCCGGCGGCACTGTAATCCTGCTTGAGTAGGTCGCCTGTGAGGATGCGCGCGGTTTTCTCCAAGCCCAGTTTGCGGATTCTTTCCATACTCTGCCTGGCAAGGTTCTTATCGAGTTCCACGCCGGTGGCATCGGCATGGAAGCGCTGCGCGGCCATGATTACGATGCGCCCGTCTCCGGAGCCAAGGTCGAACATCTTCTCGCCGGCTTTCAGTTCACCGAGTTGGAGCATTTTGGCGACAACTGTTTCCGGCGTGGGATAAAAGGGGGCCAACCTGCCGCCATCCTGCGCGTATGACAGAGAACAAACGAGAGCCAGCGAAACGCCGGGAACACCAAGCGAAACCCACCGGACCATGGTTGTCTCCAATTTAACATCGCGGGCGCGCGACCAACACTGCATGACACCGCTACAATAATTTATTTATGGTTTTCGCCCTCCCATCCCTCAATGCCTTGGCTGGTTCCGGGCTGGGCGCGGCCTGCTTGGGCGGAACTGGGTTTATGGCGTGGGCGGTGCGGGGGCGCTCGTCGCAGGTGTTCGGATCGTCGGTCTGGCGTGGGAGCACGAGCCGGCGCGCGCTGGCCCTCACCTTCGATGACGGCCCCGGCGAAGATACGCCGCGCCTGCTCGAAATACTCGACCGCCACCGCGTCCCCGCCACCTTTTTCCAGATCGGCCTCAACGTCAAGCGCCTTCCCGGCGTGGCGCGCGCCGTCTCGGAAGCCGGCCACGCGATTGGTAATCACAGCTATAGCCACCCTATGTTCTGCAATCCCCGCCTCGGTTTCCCTCCCCGCCGCCGGATCGAAGAAGAGTTGCGCCTGGCGCAAGAGGCCATCACCGAGCACACCGGCCGCGTTCCCGTCTGGTTTCGCGCCCCCTACGGCGTACGCTGGTTCGGGCTGGGACCCGCCCTTCGCAGCCTGGGACTCACCGGCATTATGTGGAGCGTAATCGGCTATGATTGGAAGCGGACAGGCGTCGGAGGGAATGAGGCGGCGCAAGCCATAGCTGCGCGCGTCTCGAGGAAGATTTCCAGTGGCGCGATTCTCTGCTTCCACGATGGGCGGGAGTTGCGCGTCAAGCCGGACATCGTCGTGACCCTCGAAGCTGTCCGGCGTCTGGTTCCGCTGCTGCTTGACCAGGGATATCAATTCGAACGTTTAGAAAACCTGTTATGCCCGAAGAACTGACCGAGCGCATCTTGCGAGTGATCGCTACATCCAAGCGAATTCCCTTGGAACAGGTGACCATCACCAGCGAATTTCAGCAGTTGAATATTGATTCCATGGATGCCGTCGAAATCCTGTTCGCCCTGGAGAACGAATTCGACATTAACATCCCGGACGAAGAGGTCCGCGAGGTGCGTACTGTTCGGCAAATGGTAGATGGCGTAGCGAAGCTGGTGGCCGCCAAATCGGCGGCGCGGCCGGTAAACTCGGCGGATGCCGCAGCCTCCCAGTAGAATGCGGCGGGTCGTCATCACCGGCATGGGCACCATTAGCGCTCTGGGCCGGGATGTCTCTCAATTCGCAGCTTCCGTTTGCCAGGGCCGTTCGGGCATCGGGCCGATCGAGTCCGCCGATTGTTCGGGACTCCGCTTCAAAAACGGAGCGGAAGTGCGCGCCTACTGCCACCAGCCCTACTTCGAAGATCGCCATGCCGATTTCCTCGACCGGTTTGCGCAGTTCGCGGTGATCGCAGCGCGTGAAGCCGTAGCCGGCGCGGCAGTCGAGTGGACCCCCGAACTGCGCGAAAGCGCGGCCATCATCACCGGTTCCTGCGTCGGCGGCCAAAGCACCGAAGACATTGGCTTCCACGAAGTATACAAGCTCGGACACAACCGCGTGCACCCGCTCACCATTCCCAAGACTATGGCGAACGCCGGCGCCAGCCATATTTCCATGGAGTTTGGCATTACCGGACCGAGTTTCACCATTTCCACTGCCTGCTCCTCGGCGGCCCACGCCATCGGCCAAGCCTTCTGGATGATTCGCAGTGGGGTAACGGACCTGGCCATCACGGGCGGCAGCGAGGCGCCTTTCAGCTTCGGTATCCTCAAAGCCTGGGAGGCCATGCGCGTGGTTTCGCCCGATACTTGCCGGCCCTTTTCCCGGGACCGCCGCGGAATGATTCTCGGGGAAGGCGCTGCCATGTTTGTGCTGGAACCGCTCGAAGCGGCCCGGGCGCGGGGGGCGCCCGTGCATGCCGAAGTGGTTGGTTTCGGCATGTCCGCCGACGCCGGCCACATCACCCAGCCTTCCTCCGAGGGCGCTGCGCGCGCCATGCGGGCCGCGCTGAAGGATGCCTGCCTCGCGCCGGAGCAGATCGGCTACATCAATGCTCACGGCACGGCCACGCCCGCCAACGATATCTCCGAAACAGCCGCCATCCACGGTGTTTTTGGGCGTCACACCGCGCGCATGCCGGTCAGCTCTACTAAATCCATGCATGGCCATGCTCTCGGCGCGGCGGCCGCGCTCGAGTGCCTGGCCGCTGTCCTGGCTTTGCGCGATGGCCTTCTGCCGCCTACCGCCAATTTCACTGAATACGACCCGGATTGCGATCTTGATGTGATTCCCAACTGCGCCCGCCGCGCTGAAATCGAGTATGCGCTGTCCAATTCTTTCGCATTCGGCGGCTTGAACGCGGTGCTGGCACTACGAAAGATCTGATGACGAGCCGCCCCCATGTTGGTTTCCGCACGCGCCCGGCCATCGCTCCCCTTTTATAATGGAGCGTTTGGAGGCAAGCATATGTATACACTGAGAACCGCGGCCCTGTTGCTCCTGGCGGCCGGATTGTCAGTGGCTGGCAACACGCCCTTCTTTCATTTGAAGCAAACCACTAAGAGAGGCACCATTCAGGTAACCGGCACGAACGTCTGCCATACCCCCATCGTCGCCTACGTGGTGATTTTCGAACGCGCCCATCAACGCACGGTTTGGCATGGTGTTTACACCCACGGCGACGTTCTCCAAACGGGCAAGTCCGTTAGAGTGGGAATAGTCCCGCAGGGCACACTCCTGGGGCGGCCCATCGTTACGTTGGACTACGTCCGGCTTGCCGACGGAACATCCTGGGGCGACGCGCAAACGGACGAGGCGAAAGAGATCGAAGCGCGTTTCCACAAATAGCCATGCCCTTTCCCACTCATCGTCCGCGGCGTCTGCGCGCTACCGAATCCCTGAGAAGGCTGGTTCGCGAAACGCGGCTCAGCCCGGCGCAATTCATTCAGCCTTATTTTGTCTGTCCCGGCGAAGGGGTGAAACGGGAAATCAGTTCCATGCCCGGCAACTACCAGATGTCCATCGATCGCCTGGTCGAGGAGTGCTCGGAAGTCGAGCGGTTGGGCATCGGCGGTGTCATCTTGTTCGGGCTGCCGGAGGCCAAGGATGAGCAGGCCTCGGGAGCTTATGCCGACGATGGCATTGTGCAGAATGCCATTCGCGCCATCCGCCGCGAAACGCCTCACCTGCTGATCATGACCGATGTCTGCAACTGCGAGTACACCAGCCACGGCCATTGCGGGGTCATTAAAGATGGCGATGTGGATAACGACGCCACGCTCGAATGGCTGGCCAAAACCGCGGTTTCACATGCGCGAGCCGGCGCGGACATTGTCGCGCCTTCGGACATGATGGACGGGCGCGTAGGCGCTATTCGTAAAGCGCTCGACGCCAGTGGCTTTGATAACATCGCCGTGCTTTCCTACGCTGCCAAATTCGCCTCTGCCTTCTACGGTCCCTTCCGCGAGGCCGCCGATTCGGCCCCGCAATTCGGCGACCGGCGCAGCTATCAGATGGACCCCGCCAACGCCCGCGAGGCTATGAAAGAAATCGAGCTCGACCTGGAAGAAGGGGCGGACATGATTATGATCAAGCCGGCACTCCCCTATCTGGATCTGATCCGCCAGGCGCGTGACCGCTACAACCTCCCCATCGCCGCCTACCAAGTGAGTGGCGAATATTCGATGATTATGGCAGCCGTGCGCAATGGCTGGCTCGATTGCGAAAGGACCATGATGGAAACACTCACCTCCATAGCGCGCGCTGGCGCCGGAATTATTCTGACTTACTTTTCCAAGCCCGCGGCCAGACTGTTGGGGTGACTGGTAACCTATGGGCTAACTGTGTCGGCATTCGAATTTGAGATCGCAAAACCTGGTACTCCTGTCCAAAAACAACTGGGCCGGCCCAACCCCTACAGCGGTTTGGCCGACTTGCGTGCAACCCGGAGCGCGTGAGGTGCGGTTGGACCCGCTTCGGCGAGGGATCGAGAACATCGAATAACCAACGTTGCAAGTTTGTGATAATTATCTATCAGGGAAAATGGCTCAGAGCATTCCAATTCTGCAGCTCGGACCTTCTCGTGTTTTGACCCAAGGATGTTGCGCGGCCCAGCTCGGCCATCCCGTCGCTTCAGCGATCTCCAGGCCTCCTGCACCCGCGGTTTACCGTCCGGGCGCTTCAGCAGTCAAGGAAGCGCCTCCGTCGGGACGCCGCGCTGCAGCAGTGATGGCTATCAGAACCTCTAACGCGTCCCAATTCCTTGTCGGGGCCGGCGCGGCTGTGCAGCGTATGGAGGAAAAACGTGATCAGTCGCTATCAACCCCGCATGATCAACCGCTGCTAAACGTCCGAGAGCAATCGTGGCCGAAATTTAGTGAGTTTTTCGATAAGAACAGAAAGTACTTAGATGAGCAACACGCAAATACCACCTATGACAAGAAACTGAGCTATTTCCCTCAACCAACGATAGAGGTTACCAAAGCAGCCGCTCGAATCGTAGATGAGTTGCATAAGACGGACCTCCGCGGCTTTGCTCTGGGTATCTACCAGTCGACGAGTGGAAAGTTAGGGGTTACCGTTTCCGGCACACATCGCCAATTAGACGTGGAAGCAGCATTGCAGGTCGTCGTGCGGCACATCAAAGTTCAGTCGGGGAATTACGAGGGCGGTCGCCCATGTGCAGCCAGTGCATTCCCGGCCAACGAAGATCTCGCCGGAGCAACCGAAGTCTGGATTGGCGACTCGAATCCTTACGCCCGATCGGGAGACGATACGGGCTTCGGCTCGAAGATGAAATCCTGTTCCAGTTGCAGGTTGCGCTTTGCTGCCAAGAATAAACTCTCCGTTCTTAACCTTTTGCTGGCGAAGCTTCCGCCGGGCGAGAATGGGGACATTCTTAAGCTCACTACGCACTTGGCGGAGCGACGGCGTAACAGACTTGCGGAACTTGAGAAACGGCAGGAAGACGAACGAAAGCGGGCTGATCTTCACCGGAAACGAGAGGAAAACGTACGAAATCAACAACGGCTCGTTCCGCCAATCGGTAATCCTAAAAGTGGGCGCAGAAATAAATGAAGTTGCGCCGCGATTTCGACGGGGTTACTTGTTCGAATAGATTATTCCAAGGCAGCCTGCGATGACGGTGCAGGCACATTGGCCGTTGCCAGATTGCGAATCCGAGTAAGCGGAGCGTAAAGGATCCTCGGAGCCGAGTTCGGCCTCGCCATGGCCCGGCCCAGCGCAGCCTCGCCTGCTTGGTGCCAACGGATTCAGCATCACCAGATCCATTCGACCATCTGCTGGCAGTTTACAGTCCTTCCCAAATCTTCACAAGTTCCAGCACGAAACCCGCAACCGGCCCTTCACCCGCAATGGAATCAACGTTCACCAATTCTTCTGGCGAAGCACCCGGCCTGTATACGTGGATCGTGCGGTGGTCCGCATCGATGAGCCACCCGAGCTGCGCGCCATTTTCGATCCATTCCTCCATCTTGGCCTTAAGCCGTGGCAGCCGGTCGCTGGGGGACCTCAGTTCCACAATGAAATCGGGACAGAGAGGTAAGAATCGCTGCTTCTGTTGCTTGGTAAGCCTTGCAAGACGGTTTCGCATTATCCAGGCCGCGTCCGGACTACGGGCCGCACCATTGGGAAGAATGAAATTCGTGCTGGAATCGAAAGCCGCCCCGCGTCCATCGGTGTGCGACCAGCGGGTAAGCTGATAGCTGATTTCCATGTTTCGATGGCCGGTTTCTCCGCCAGCGGGGGGCATAATGACGATATCTCCATTCGGTTCCCGCTCGACATGGGAATCGGGGTTAGCGGCACAGAACTCCCAGAACTCGTCATCGCTCACGGGCCGCTCAGTTTCAATGCGCGCTGCGGTGAACATCTCGATATCCGGCAAGACAACCTGCATACCCTTAGCTTACAGCGAACGGCGCGTTATCCCGCAGCGCTATTTTTCGAAGCCGACGGTCCGCCCGCGGGGTTCAATTGCGCGATCAGCCACGCACGAGCCGAGCTCCAGCGGCGCTTGGCAGTTGCAATCGAGATGTCCAGTGCTTCTGCTATTTCCTCAAACGACATGCCGCCGAAAAAATGCATCTCCACCAGGGTCGCCTGCTCGGAATCGAGATCCGCCAACCGCGTCAAAGCCTGGTCGATCGCCAGCAGTTCTTCAGCCCTCCCCAACTCGGTGAGCATGCACTCTTCAAGCGATATGCGCAGCGGCGCGAAGCCGCGTTTGGCCGCGCAGCGGTCGCGCGCGTGATTCACCAGGATACGGCGCATCAACAAAGCCGCTACGCGCAGAAACTGAACCCGGTTCGTGCAATCGGCCAGCCTTTGGTTCACCAGCCGCAAGTACGTCTCATTCACCAGGGCCGTCGGTTGCAAGGTGTGATCGGGGCGCTCGCTGCGGAAATAGCGTTCGGCAATGCGGTGCAGCTCCGGGTAAATCAACGGCATCAGGTCGTCTAATGCGGCTCGGTCGCCGTCCCGGATGCGGCCGAGGAGTCTCGTAATCGGCTCCGCGGAACCCATTCAGCAGCCATAGTAGCACTCCAGCCGTTTCAGAATGACCATAGCACGCTCGAATAACCGGTAATCGCGTGGTAATTCTCGAGCGGCACAATCAGGCCGAAGTCCTCGTGATAATTATAAAATTGCCACCCGGCGTTCCAGCGGACTTTGGGCGAGATGCGGATAGATAAACGCGCGAGCGGCGATTGGTAACTCAAAGGAAAGGTCTCGACCGAGTCGAACAACGCCGTTACCGGATCTGTGACCCCCGCCGGAACCGCGCTCGCCCGCCCGTCGCCCGTGTCTTTCGTGATGCTGTATCCGGTATATAAATCCACGCGCCGCGTGAGCGCAACGTGGACTCCCAGGTTGCCGCTGTGGATGTTGCTCACGTACATCTGCGAGAACCCCTGATAAAACTGCAGCGCGCTCTGCCCGGCGAAAAATGACAGCCCGGAAACAGTATCGAGATGCAGTTTCATATAGCTGGCATCGAAGCTAAAGCGGGCGTTGGGCGTCCATGAGGCGTTAGCAGTGTAGTTGCGTGAGTGCGAACTATAGGCCGAAAAGGCCAGCGGCGAGTTGACGTTGTACACCTCGCTATAGCTCGTCGAAAGCTGCCACTGGCGCGTCCGGTAATCCACGCGGCCGCCTAAAGTGTGATAGTGGCCGTCGCTGATAGGTGTGAGCGGCAGATTGTCCACTCCGATTTCGCCGTTCAGCCGGATCGTAAGCGGCTTGATCGGGTGCAATTGCACGCCCACCCTGGCGGAATTCAGGTGGTTATCGCGCTCGTAGAGCGCATTCGCAAACGGTCCTGCAAACGCGGTGCCCTCTATATCGCGAATCTGGCGATCCGAATAACTGTACGCCGCAAAGAAGCTGATCCAGCGCGCCAGGCGGTAATTTATGTCGGTCGCATTGGCTATCGTCCGCACACCCAGATACCGGAAGGACAAAGTGATGCCGGAGCCGGTGCCGTTTTCGAATTCGCTGAACCCGGAATCGCCATTAATGCGTGTGCTGTTTATGGAGGTGCTGTTCACAATGGTGAGCTGGTCAGTAGGATAAAGGCTCAGGTTGAAATCGCCCGCCGTAACCGGCCGCTGCGCGTTGCCGCTCACCAGCACTTGATTGTTGGCCGCTGCGCCGAATGCCAGGCCGCTGGCCGCCTCATTCAACGCAAAATCGTTGTGCCCGCTGCTGTACGTCATACGGGCGTCGATACCCCAGTGCTTCCGATTAGTGAACAGGTTCCCAAACCAGCCCGGGTCGGAACCGTGGATGGGTTCCGAGCGAGTGAACTGGTTGAGAATCGAGTTGGTCACCCCGCCGCCCGGCAACGGAGTGACAAAAGCGGGACCCGCCACTCCGCTGTACCCCGAGTCATCTTTATAAAAATCCCAGCGCCGCAGCACCGTGAATTTGAACCCCTTCCACTCGCCATCCACTCCCAGCCGGTATTCATTCCACTGCCGTTTCACATCCATAAACACGGGATTAGCGTAGCCGCTGGGGTCGAATTCCTGCACGCTGGAAAGCGCGGGGCCGGTTTGTGTGTCGCGGCTGTAGCCGATGCGAAATCGCACTTTCGATTGCGGCAGCAGCGTCAGATCGTGGTCCTGCAGCCGCCGGCTGGTATCCATCTGGTTCAAGCCGGCCGAAATCGTCACGCCCGGATTGTAATAGTCATCCAGCCGCCACAGAAAATCGTAGCGGTACAGGCCGTTCTTCTCCACGCGGAGGCTGGCCGATTGGTACGGATCGTTGCCCAGTCCCAATGTGGTCAGCACGAGCTTGTCGAAGTAGTGACCGTGTCCGTCTTTCGAATCGATGGTCAGACTGCTGCCCAGCAGGCGAATGCCATTGCCGTAATTGATATCGGAGCGATATTGATCCAGGTCGCCGCCAATCGTCGCAAAGCGGTAGCCGGTCTCGAAAGAATCGGTGATGTTGTAGTCGCCCGCGTCCTCGCCGCGCGCCGGACCCACTGGCTCATCAGCAGTAGGCGCCACCACCTGCTGGGCTTCAAGCGCCCCCGCCATCGCCAGCCAGAGAACGCAAATTCGCGCCGTCATTCGTTCACCTCAGGAAGAACTGATCGCTGTTCGACCCGTGTATGCGCACGTGACACGTGGTGCAGAATTGATAGCGTGGTTCGAGCAGGTTGTGCGAGGAGGGCGTCAGCGGTTCGCCATTGTTGCGGACTCCGAAAGTGCCCGCGCCATTGTGGCACTGCAGGCAGAGCGTAAAGACCACCGGCCGCCGCAGCAGGCGCGTATTGGTGGAACCGTGCGGATAGTGGCAGATCTCGCAGCCTTCGATGCGCACCGGCGGATGTTCGAAAGCAAACGGGCCGCGTTTATCCACGTGGCACTTGATGCACGCCTCTTCATTGCCCAATGCCTGATCCACCATCCGCGGCCGCTGCGACATTCCCCGGGCAGGCGCGAAGGTCCCGTGCGGGTTGTGGCAATCCGTACATTGCATGAAGCCCTCGTTGACGCGATGCCTGGAGGGCATTTCGAACTGCGCGCGCACCGCCGCGTGGCATCCATAGCACAACTCGGTCTGCTGTTTGGCCAGCAGGAATTTCGGCGTGGCCGCTTTGTGGATGGAGTGGCAACTGGTACAGGCCACATCGTTGAGAGTATGTTCGGAGCGGCGGATATTAGCCTTCGACAAATCGGGCGCATGGCAAGTCAGGCAGGCATCGAGCGTCTGCCGCGAGGACATCAGCGAAAACGCCCGGGGAATCGTATTCTTTCCCCCACGAGCAGCGACGTGCGCTCCTCCCGGTCCATGGCAACCTTCGCATCCCGTCCGCTCCGGTGGTTCCTTGCCGCTCGCGATGCTCTTGGCATGCGGATTCTTATAAAAATTCAAGTAAACGTCCGGATGGCACGCCTGGCAGACGTTACTCCCCACGTAGCCGCCGGCCGCCGTGCCCTGGGCGAAAGCGTACGCCGCATTTAGAATTAAGACCGCCAGCGGTCTGGCCATATCCCGCCATAATACTGAAAGGGGATCGGGCCTTTTGCACCAATTCGGTAAGAAATTCGTAAAATCGGGGCGAGGTTAGAAATTCACGCGACCGCGGCCTTCGCTTAGCGCCTCAGCGGCGAGGTCCGTTCCTCCAGGCGCGCGATGCGGTCGGCGTGATCATCCAGCTTGGCCTCGATGCGCCCCAGCCGTTGTGTGATGTCATTCAATTGCGCCTGCATTGACGCCTGCATGGAGTTCAGTTGCCCCTGCATGGAGTTTAGTTGCGCCTGCATGGAGTTCAGTTGCCCCTGCATGGATCTCTCGATCCCGCTGAGGTGCGCTTCGATCGGCCGCGTGACTATGGCATACAGGCCCCCTAAAAGCGCAGCGAAGGCGGCGACAATTGCTGCGATGGCCTGCCACATCTGTAGACTGTTCACTCGGCTCTCTCCCTGCCGCTCACCAGCATTGTACCTTCGTCCGCAGTCCCCGTGCTATTATCCACTTCCCCCTCCCCGCTACACTAAAAACATTCGGCCTTCGTCTTTTCCATTACGAGGCACGTCTACATTCCAGGAGCCAGAGATTTGATCTTTCGAGCGGTGGAAGATGCCGATCTCATCCGTCAGGCGGGCGGGCGGTCCGGCCCTGCCGCGGTAGAGGCGTTTAATCTTCTTGTATCGCGCTGGGAGAAGCGGGTTTACAACTACCTGCTGCGCATCACCGCCAACCGTGAAGATGCTCTGGACCTGACGCAGGACGTTTTCTTGAAAGCCTATCAGAACCTTCGCAAGCTGGACGACCCCGGGCGGTTCGCCCCCTGGTTGTACCGGATTGCCCATAACGAAGCCTATTCGCTGTTCCGCAAACGGCGTCCCGAAGCCGCCGCCGAAGCGGAGCCGGAAGCTACCGGAGCCGAGGTTACCGTGGGCGGCAGTTCGGCTTTTCCCATCGAATTGACCCTGGCTGTGTCCACCGCCCTCAACCGCCTTTCTCCCGATCAGCGCGAAGCCGTAGTGCTCAAAATCTACCAGGGATTCAAATTCGAAGAAATCTCCGAGATTCTCCAGTGCCCGGTCTCCACCATCAAGTCCCGTGTCTACACGGCGCTCGAACTTCTCAAGGCAGAACTGGCGCCAGTAACGCGCACAGGCCGCGCCCCGTCGGAGGAACCGCCCGCGGCAGACCAGGCCGGCGCGGTCCGTTGTGCGCGAACAGAAACGCTGCGGAACAATGTGTCCCCAATGTCACGAGGTGTCTCATGAGTTGCTCGCCATTCGATCTGAGGGACTATTTCCTCAAAGAACTGTCTGAATCCGAAACCAGGCAGGTGGCAAATCATACCAGAACCTGCAGCGCATGCCGGGAGGAATTGGAGCGGTTGCGTGTTACCCAACAGGCGCTTCTCTCGCTCGGCGATGAAGAGGTTCCGCAACGGCTGGCCTTCGTTTCCGGCCGCGTTTTCGATCCTTCTCCCTGGGAACGGGTTTGGAGCGCCATAGCCGGCTCCCGCGCCCGGTTGGGATTCGCTGCCGCGATGGCGCTCTCACTCGTTCTGGTGGCATTTACGATGATCAGGGAAACGACCCTCGAGCAGCGCATTTCCCAAATCCAACGGGATAATCTGCAGGTGCAGCAGGAATTGAAACGCGCCGCGGATTCGTACGATTATTCCGTCCGCAATGAATTGTTGTTGGAACGTAGCAGCTACGGAGAACGCCAATGAAGCTCGCGATACTCTGTCCAATGGCCGCGCTGGCCCTGGCCGCCCAGGCCCCTCTGAAAGTAGCGGCCGTAAGCCCCGCCTCCGCGCCCACGTCCATGCGCCAGATGATGGCGGATGAGGAAAAGCGCCTGGATACGAAAATCTCCCAGGTGGGCGGCGCAGACCCGGTCTACATACTCGGCCTCACCCGCGGACTGTACCTGGCCGGTTATGGAGCGGTGTTTACCGAGGAGTTGGATCTGATCCAATCTCCCCGCCCCAACCCGTTCCACCAGCAAATGACCGATAAAGAAATCGCTACCATTCACCAGCGAAAGCTCGCCAACCTTACGGCTCTGCGGAAGTCCCTGCGCGATATGTGGGCGGATGCAGCCGCGTCCCTCACAGCCATGCCGGACAACGAGCAGGTTGTGGTCGCCGTGCGCTTGTTGTACCAATCCTGGGAAAACACCAGTGGCTTGCCTTCTCAGGTCGTGGTGAAAGGGCCGCGCAAAGCTTCTCCCGCGGCTATCCAAATGGACGAGCAATAGTGGCCACCACGCATCCACCGGCGCCCGATCCCGATTCCGCGCCGCCGTTCGGCTCTGTGATGCCCGAAGCGGTAGCGCTCGATCCTCGAGCATCCGAGTCAACCACGCCCGTGCCTCCCGCCCGCCGCTACCGGCGCATCGGCGAGATCTTGATGGAACGCGGGAAGATCGAGCAGGAGGATCTCGACCGCGCCCTCGAACTGCAACAGGAACGCGGCGACAAGATCGGCAAGATCCTCGCCGACATGGGCCTTATCGCCCAGCGTGACGTGCTTGCGGCCCTCTCCGATCAGCTTGGTTTGCCGCTGATTGCCATAGAGGGGCCGCCGCCCTCGGCTCCCGAACTGGAAGGTCTCTCCGAGCGCTTCCTGCGCCAGTGCCGCGCCTTTCCTGTGGCCCTCCTGGATTCCACCCTTACGCTCGCCATGGCCGACCCGCTCGATTTCGAAACGGTCGCGGCCTTCCGCGCCTTTTGCGGCTTCGACATCCAGACCGCGCTGGCCGCCGAGCAGGAAATCCTTGACGCCATTGACAAGCATTACGGCGAAAGCGAGCGCCAGACGCTCCTCACCGAAGGCGAAGACGAACAGGCCACCGCCGATCTCGAACATCTGCGCGACATGGCCAGCGAAGCGCCAGTCATCCGCCTCGTCAACGCCATGATCGCCGAAGCCGTGGAAAAACGCGCCAGCGATATCCACATCGAGCCCTTCGAGAAAGAATTCCGCGTACGCTTCCGCATCGATGGCGTGCTCTTCAACCAGGAAACGCCCCCGCGCGAATTAAAAGCCGCCATCATCTCCCGTTTGAAGCTGATGGCCAAGCTCAATATCGCCGAGCGGCGCCTCCCCCAGGATGGGCGCATCAAGCTCAAAATCCTGGGTCGCGAAGTGGATCTCCGCGTCTCCACGTTGCCCACCTTGTACGGCGAAAGCGTCGTCATGCGCCTGCTCGATCGCTCTGCCGGCGATTTCTATGATCTGCGCCGCCTCGGCTTCGATGACCGCATGCTGGCCCGCATGGAGTATTTCACCAGTTTGCCGTACGGTATGTTTCTGGTCACTGGCCCTACCGGCAGCGGCAAATCTACCACGCTTTACTCCGCGCTGAAGCAAATCAACCTGCCGGACAAAAAAATCATCACCATTGAAGACCCGGTTGAATACCAGATGGATGGCATTAATCAGATACACGTCAACCCGCAGATCGGCCTCACGTTCGCTGCTGGCCTGCGGCACATCGTACGCCAGGACCCCGATGTCATTATGGTGGGCGAAATTCGCGACCGCGAGACCGCCGATATTGCCATTCGCGCCGCCCTCACCGGCCACCTGGTCTTTTCCACACTGCACACCAACGACGCGCCCAGCGCCATCCAGCGCCTCACCGACATGGGGGTCGAAACATACCTGATCACTTCTTCATTGGTCGCGGTGCTGGCGCAACGCCTCGTACGGCTAGTCTGCGGCAACTGCAAGCAACCGGCCGGACGGACACTGGCGCCCGATGGTGAAATGGTCGAGACAGTGCGTGGGGCAGGCTGCGAGGAGTGCGGCGGCACAGGGTACAATTCCCGCATGGGCATTTTCGAGATGATGGAAATGAACGACGAGATGCGCCGGCGCGTTATGAACAACGAAGATGCCGGCGCCCTTACGCAGGCCGCGCGCCGCAACGGTATGCGCAACCTGCGCGAAGACGGCTGGAAAAAGGTGCGCGAAGGTCTCACCACGGTGGGCGAAGTAATGCGCGTCACGCAGGAGTTCTGAATGCCGGGGGTCAGGAGCCGGGAGCCAGGGGCCGGGGTCGCGCGGTAAATGGGCACCTTCTATTTCAGAGCCGTGGCCACCGATGGCCGCATGCGCAGCGGGCGCCTCAGCGGCGATAACGAAAAGATCGTTACCCGCGAGCTGCGCAAACAGGGCCTCACCCCCGTCTACGTAGGCGCGTCCCCGCAAGGCTCGGCGCTCAACTTCAAGATGCCCACTTTGGGCCGCGGCCGCCAGCGCGACGTGCTCTTCTTCACGCAAGAGCTTTCCACTCTGCTCAACGCGGGCATCCCTCTCGACCGCGCGCTTGCGATCACCGCCGAATTAACCGTGCGCTCGGGTTTTCGTCTCATTGTGCTCGATGTATTGCGCGTGCTCAAAAGCGGCCGGCCGCTCGCCGACAGCCTCGCCACCCACGCCGAATATTTTTCCGAGCTCTACGTAAACATGGTGCGCGCCGGGGAAGCCTCGGGCGCCTTGGCGGTGGTTTTCGAACGCCTCACCGAGTTTGAGCGCACGCGCGACGACCTGCGCAACTACATCATCTCCTCCATGATCTATCCGGCCCTGTTGTCGCTGGTCGGTATCGGCTCCATCCTCGTACTGCTGAATTTCGTGGTCCCCCGGTTCGCCGCCATGTTCGCGGATTCCCGCATCAAAATTCCCCTGCCTACACAGATCATGCTGACCGCCAGCCAGTTCGTGCGGGCCTATTGGTGGATCGGAGCTTCGGTGCTCGCCGTGAGCGCGATCACCTTTCAGGTCTATACACGCACCGTAGCCGGCCGGCTGTGGTGGGACCGCACGCGCCTGGGCATCCCCTTGCTGGGCGAAGCTTTGCGCAAAGCGGAAACCGCGCGATTCGCCCGCGCCATGGGAACTCTGATCGCCAACACGGTGCCGCTGGTGCAGTCCATCGCCATCGCCGCGGCGACCCTGGGCAACCGGATGATCGCGGGCGCAATGACAGGTGTAGCCCAGGGCGTCAAGCGTGGCGAAGGAATCGCGGGACCGGTGCGCAAGGCCGGCGTATTTCCGCCGCTGGCCGCTCATCTGCTCACCGTGGGCGAAGAAACCGGCCACCTGGACCAGATGTTTCACCGCATGGCCGATATTTATGAAAACGAAACCCGAGTCGCCATCCGGCAGTTCACCGCCGTTTTTGAGCCGGTCGTCATTCTACTTATGGGCATCATTGTGGGTTCCCTGATTTTAAGTATGCTGGTTGCTATTACGAGCATTAACGATGTGCAGATCTAAAACCAACCGATCCAAAACAAATCGAAGAAGGCGCTCCCAGGCCGGCGTCACGTTGATTGAAATGCTGGTGGTGATGGTCATCATTGGCCTCTTCGTGGCCCTGGTGGCGCCCACCATGTTGAAGCGCGGCGATGCCGCCCGTGTTACCGCGACACGCGCGCAAATCCATAATTTTGAAACGGCCATAGCCGCCTACAAACTGGACACCGGCATATTTCCCACGACCGAGCAGGGCTTGCAGGCCTTACGTGTGAAGCCGGAGGGCCTGGACCAATGGGCTGGACCCTATATGTCGCAGGACATCCCCAAGGATGCCTGGGGCCACCAATTCGTCTACAAATATCCGGGTGATCACGGCGACGAACCGGACATCACGTCCTACGGAGCCGACGGCCAGCCGGGAGGCGACGGCCTGAATGCCGACATTTTCAGTTGGAAAAACCAGTAAAGTGGGGCCAGGGCTTCTGCCCTGCCGCCGGGCTTCCGCCCGGCGTGGCGCTCGACCAAGGAAATTCTTCGGCCGACGCCACAATCCCGGCCTTTACGGCGTTACTTTCGATGTATCGCCTAATCCGCTCAAACTCCCCATCGCGGACCAGGTGATCGTAACTCTCATCCTGCCAGAAGGGGGCACCGGAGAGGCCAAGAATGCGAAGTGCCTGGTGCCCCGTAAAGCCTTTCAAGGGCCCCAACCATTTGGGCGCCGTCACACGAGGTGTCACTAACACGTGAACGTGATTGGCCATCACGATGAAGGCATGAAGGTCATACCGCCGGAAACGGGTTGCCCCGTCACGCAAAGCCTGCACCACCAACTCGGCGATTTCGAGTTGTCGCAGGAAGACGGGTCCGGAGCTAGCCGCATCCAACAGGCGATCCATCGCGACGAAGGCACGGCCGCTTGTCACCCTTTCCGGCGGAAAAATTCGGTTTGCAGGCAGACTGCCGTGGAGCCGGAAAGTAACGAAGAGAGGCTGCCCCACGACATCCCAATGCGGCAAGCGGCGTTCATAACGGTTCACGTGAATGATAGTGCGGATGATGCTGCGGAATTCTCAGTGGGGTCAGGGCTTCCGCCCTGCCGCCGCCCTTCCGGGCGGCGCGGCCCTCGCGAATCTACACAGCCCCAGCGCCGGGCGGAAGCCCGGCGGCAGCCCAGAAGGGCTGGCCCTACTGGGATCACGCTGATGGAAATGGTGGTGGTCGTAGCCATCATTGCTGTGATCACCGGCATTTCAGTTCCCTCCGTTTCCGCCGGCATCGATAGTGTGCGGCTGCGCTCCGCCACCGATTCTACGGCTGCTTTCCTCAATGCCGCCGTGGTGCGTTCCGAACGGCGGCAGGAAGCCATCGAACTGGTGGTTTTCCCGCAGGAGAACGTTATCCGTTTGTATTCCAACGAGCCCGGTTTCACGCGCGAGTTGAAGATGCCGGATGGCATCACCATCGAAGACGTGTTACCGAACGAGCGCGAAGAACAAGGCCCGCGGCATCTCATTCTTCTGCCCGGTGGCGCCATCCCCGGTATCGGCATCCAGGTGGCGAACCGCCACGGCTCGCGGCGCGTGGTGCATCTGGACCCCATGACCGGTTTTCCGCGTGTGGAGGTTGTCACAACCAGGTGACTAACCAGCGCGGATTCACACTCCTCGAAGTGCTGGTGGCCACCGTGATTCTGGCCGTGGCGGTGGTCGGCCTGGTGGCCGGCATCTCCGGCGCTCTGCGCAACGCCTCGCGGCTTACCAGCTACGATCGCGCGGTTCAACTGGCACGCCAGCGCATGAATGAATTGATGCTCGACGATCGCTTCCCCCGCGGCATCGAAGTGGATGGCAATTTCGATCCCAGCCAGACCGGCGGAGTGCCAGCGGGCTGGCGGGCGCGTGTCTCGACTTTCGAAAAACCACCCAACGCCGTCCCCGGCCAGACCGCTATTGACCACATTCAGCTCCAAATCTGGTGGATGCCCGGCGCCGAAAGGCGAACTTTCACACTGGAGGGCTACAAGCCGCACATGCTGGTGGCGGCCGACATACTTGCAGGGTCTCCGCAATGAAAGAAAAAGGCATCACGCTGCTCGAAATCCTGATTGCGGTGACGTTGCTGAGCCTCCTTTCGGTGGCCATGTTTCTCGCCTTGCGCATTAGTTTGAACGCCTACACCAAGGCCGACACGCGGCTAATGGACAACCGGCGGGAAGCCGGGGCGCAGCGCATTGTGCAGTCGGAGATTGAGGGCCTGATGCCGGTAATGGCGGCTTGCGGCGCCTCCGCCAGCAGCCCCGGCATGCGAGCGCTGTTCTTCGAAGGCCAGCCCGCAGTGATGCGCATGGTCTCCACTTTCTCGCTCCAGCAAAGCTGGCGCGGGCGGCCGCAGATCGTGGAGATTTTTGTCATCCCCACAGAGGACGGGCGTGGCGTCCGCCTGGTGGCCAACGAAACTCTGTATACCGGACCGGCCGGCGCGGGGCGATTCTGCACGGGGCCGCTCCAGTTTCTGCCGGCCGTTTCCGGACCGCAGTCGTTTGTGCTGGCAGACAAGCTGGCCTGGTGCCACTTCGCCTACCAGATGCCCAACCCCGCGTTTGGACAGCCACCCGTTTGGACAGCCATCTGGACCAAACAAATCTGGCCGCTGGCGGTCCGTATCGATATGGCGCCGCTCGATCCCAATCCAGCCATGGTGCAACCGATTTCGGTAGTCGCGCCGCTAGCCATCCACCGCGACCCGGAGCTCAGATATGAGGATGCGGAATACTACCAGGCGCAGTAGTGGGGGCAACCCTTCCGGGCTGCAGCCGCCCTTCCTGGCGGCTGGCCTCGGCAGAAGCCGAAGCTGCAGGCTGAAAGCCTGCCCCACAGAAGGCAGCGCCCTTTTGGCCGTCCTCTGGGTCACCGCCGCGCTCGCCGCCATCGGCTTCTCCCTCGCATCCACTGTGCGCGGAGAAACCGACCGCACCTCTACCGCCGTCGATGGACTCCGCGCCTATTACCTCGCCAGCGGCAGCATCCATCGCGCCATTTACGAATTGCTGTGGTCCGTACAAAACCCGGCCAAACGCCTGATCCCGCAGTATTCGAACCACGTCGATTACACTTTCCCCTCCGGCCAGGTGCGCGTGGACATCATTCCTGAAACGGCCAAACTGGATGTGAACTCCGCTCCGCCCGACGAGCTGTACAAGCTATGCGTGGCTCTCGGAATCGATCCGGAGCGCGCGCGGGAAATCGCTATGGGAATCGTAGACTGGCGCGGCGCCCCCAGCGAAGCCGGGTCCTTCGACGAATTTTATGAGTCCCTCACTCCGTCTTTTCGTGCCCGCCATGCGTCTCTGGAAGAGATTGAGGAATTGCTGCTGGTGAAAGGAGTAACTCCGGACATTTTCTACGGAACTTATGTGCCCGCCTCCGAAACCGGCGCGGCGCCGCCGTCCGGACCCATGCTGGTGGAGCGGCAGGGACTCATCGATTGCCTCTCCGTTTACGGTTCCAAGGGCGCTGTGGATGCCAATACCGCCGCGCCGGCGGTCTTGCTGGCCGTTGGCCTTCCGCCGGACGCAGTCAGCGCGCTGGTCGCCAGACGCCGCGTTACGCCTTTCAACCCGGGTACACTGGGCAGTTTCTTGACAGCCTATGGGGCATCCAGCCCACGCTTGCGCCTGGAGGGAAATTCGATTCTGACTGTGCGGGCCACTGCGCGCCTGCGGCTGCCCGATGGCAATCTTTCGGATTTGCGGCGCACCGTGGCCGCTCAGGTCAAGTACATGCCGATGGGCTTTGACGCCCCGATTCACATTCTGCGGTGGTACGACACCGCATGGAGTTTTTAGTGGCGGCCTCGACTTCGCAAGAAGTGCGTCCGGCCCCTCAGGATTCCCGTCCCGTTGGGCGCGAAGCGCGTCCCGTTTTGCAGGATCTCAGAAAGCTGCTGGCGTTCGGGTCGGGGATCGGAATTGAAATCGGTCCATCCGATCTCGAAGTGGCGGCGGTGCGGGTGCGGCCCACGGGTATCCACGTTGCCGGCCGCGCCACCATTGCGAACTTCAGCGCGCGCCCGGCCGGCGAGTGGGGAGCCGAATACGCGGCCTTTCAGCACTCGACCGGCATGTCGTACGTGAGCGCTACCGTATTGTTGCCGCGCCGCGAAGTGATCCTGCGGCAGACCGCTCTCCCCGGAGTTGCCCGCCGGGACCGCGCGGGAGCGATCCGGCTGCAGTTGGACACCCTGCATCCCTACGGCGATGAAGAAGTCTTCTGGGATTGGACGCCGGTGGGGGGGCACGCCGCTCTCATCGGAATTGCGCGCCGCGAGGTAGTCGAGCGGTATATCCGCTTGTTTGCGGAGGCGGGAATTGCCGTTTCGAGCTTTACCTTTTCGGCCGCGGCCCTGCATGCGGCTATCGGTCTCAATGGCGCTGCGGGCCAAAGTTTTCTGGCATTGAGCCGCACCGCTACCGGCGCGGTGGAAGCTTATGGCGAAAGCCCCGCCCGGCCGGTGTTCTCCGCCGAATTCCACCTGCCGCTCGAACAGGCCGCGGTGCGGTCACTGGCCGAATTGCGGCTTCCTCCGGAAACCGAGCCGCGCACTTTGCAAGACGTGCTGCCCGGTCCGAAGGTAAATCCGATTCAAAACGATCTCTCCCGCAACGCACTGCCGTATGCAACCGCGCTGGCTGGGGCTTGTCCCCGGCTGGCGCCCGCGGCCAATCTCCTGCCGCCGGACCACCGGCGCTCTAGCTCGCGGGCCATCTACATTCCCACCGCGGTATTGGCAGTGCTGGTGGCCGGCGCCATCGTTGCCATGGTCGTCTATTCTCACATCGCCGACCAGCGCTATCTGGCTAAGATTCAGGCCGAAATTGCGCAACTGGAACCGCAAGCACGCCGCGCCGCCGCGCTCGATCGCCAGATCGACCAGGTCCGCGCCCGTTCCCGCCTGCTCGATCAGTTCCGCGGCCAGACCCGCGCCGATATGGACGCCCTCTCGGAATTAACCAAACTGCTGTCCCCTCCCGCATGGAGCAATTCCATCGATATCGCGCGCGACCAGGTGCGCATTTCCGGTGAAGCGCCGCAGGCCGCGCCGCTGTTGCGGCTGCTCGATGCCTCCCCGCTCTTTGAAAATTCGGAGTTTTTGGGCATTGGCAAAGGCAATGGAACCGAAACCTTCCAGCTTCGCACCAATCGGGAGAAGCATCCATGAGCCTGGCGCTGGGAACCCTCGACCGCAAGAAACTGGCCATTCTGGCGCTCGGAGTTGCCCTCATTGCTCTTCGCTTAGCCACTTTGTCTCGCGATGCGCCGGCCCCGGTAGTTACACAGTCTGAATCGATTCCCATCGCCGAGCATCGTCTCGAGCGCATGCGCCAACTTGCCGCCACCGTCCCGGGAAAGGAAGCCGTCTTGAAGCGCGCGCAAGCGGAACTCAATACGCGCGAGGCCGGCATTCTCAAAGCCGATACCGCAGCGCAGGCGGGCGCGCATTTATTGGACGTGATCCGGCAGGTGGCCATGACCAACGGCATCGACGCCCGGGGCGCGGAGGAAGTAAACCGCATCAAACCGCTGGCCAACGATTACGGCGAGGTTTCCGTTACGGTCACCTTCACCTGCGGTATCGAGCAGCTTGTCAATTTTTTGGCCGCGATGGCCAACGAGCCGCAGATTCTGGCCACCAATGAGATCAATATTTCCGGCGGTAACGACAAGAACAAAAATGTGCAGGTGCGCCTGAGCCTTTCCGGCGTGGTGCCCAAGAAGCTGGTGCCGGCAAGAAGGGAGTTCTCAGCCTTTTGAGCCGCGTTGGGAACCGCGCTTTATGAACAGCCCCTCATGAACAAAAAGCTCGTAGCGTTGAATATCGTGTTGCTCAGCATCGTGGCATATGCCGTGTGGCATTTGCGCAATGCCTGGCGGGCGGAGAAAGCGCGCGAGGCGGCCGAGCTCGTTAAATCCATCAGGCCGCTGCCGCCGCCCCCGTTTACCCCGCTCGCGGCGGCGCCTTCCGTCGTGCCGGCCGGCTATGCAGATATCGCGCAGCAGGATTTGTTTGACCGGTCCCGCAATCCCACCGTAGTGGTGGAAGTGCCTCCGCCGCCGCCGCCCAAACCGATGCCGCCGCTGCCGGTGTATCACGGCCAGATGAATATCGGCAACGGGCCTATGGCGATTTTCAGTTTGGCGCCTAATAGCGAGCACGAAGCCGTGCGTCCCGGCGAATCGATCGGCCAATTCAAGCTGGTGGACGTCAATACAGAAGAGATCACTTTGGAATGGGATGGCAAAATCGTTCGCAAAAACGTAGACGAAATGTTGGATCGTACGGCTGGACCGCAGGGCAACGCGGCAGCGGCGCAGGCGGTGCGCACGGAGCAGCCCTCGGCTCCACCGCCGCCAGTTGCGAAAACCGCTCTGGGGCCAGGCGCGGATACAGGCCGGGGCACCAAAATCTGTCAGCCCAACGACAGTTTGCCCGCGGGGACAATACAGGATGGATACCGCAAGGTAATCACCCCGCTGCCCTTTGGAGAGGCCTGCCTGTGGGAGCCGGTGGGGCGATGAAAGCGATCCTGCTGGTATTTCTGGCTGGCAACCTGATGGCACAAGTGGCCGGGCCGGCGCCCTCGCGTCCGGCAGCGCCGCCTCAGGAACAAACCCCGCAGGCCGCTCCGCTTCCCCGTCCCAATCAGGCGCCCGCGCAAGCCCAGCCGGCAGCCGGTCCTCAAGCGCCTTCCACAGCCCCGCGGCTCAGCGATAGCGGCGGCTTTCTGCTCAACAATGTCTCCCTGGCCGAAACCATCGATATTCTGGCCAAGCAGCTCAAGATCAACTACACTCTCGACCCGCGCGTGAAGGGATCCGTCACGCTCTTCACTTATGGAGAAGTCAAACCACCGGTCGATTTGATGCAGTTCCTCGAAACCATACTGCGCGTCAACGGCGCGGGTATGGTGAAGGTCGGCGATCTCTATCGCATTGTTCCGATCAACCTGGTTTCGCAGCTTCCCGTGGAACCCTCGGTCAGTGTCGACCCCAAAACCTTGCCCGATGACGAGCGCATCGTCCTGAATCTGATTTTTCTGAAGTACGCCACTGCCACCGAACTGGATAAGCTGATCGCCCCTTTTCTTGGTGAGGGCGCGACCCACACGCCTTATGAACCCGCCAACCTGATTATCATTCAGGACAATGCCCGCAGCATGAAGCGCACCATGGAGCTCATTGCGCTGTTCGATAGCGATACCTTCGCAGGGCAGCGGGTGCGGTTGTTTACAATCGAACACAGCCGGCCCACCGACCTGGTCAAGGACCTCGATAACGTTTTCAAAGCCTACTCCCTGTCGGACAAAAACGGCGCAGTGAAGTTCTATGGCGTGGACCGCATCAACATGGTGATTGCGGTCGCGCCCAATCCCGGAATCTTCACTACCGTGGAGAGTTGGATCAACAGACTGGATGTTGCGCCGAAAGTCACTGCGGGCGCGGTGACCAATTACGTTTACCGCGTGCGCTACGGGCGCGCCGAAACCATGGCTGTGGCGATTACCGCGCTTTACACCGGCAATACCATGGCGTTGGTGGGCCTCGCGAACGCGGCGCGCGCCAGCATGGTAAGCGCGGGCATGGGATACTCCGGCGCGGTTGGCGGCATGAATTATGGCATCGGCGGAGGCGGCGGGTATGGTGGCGGGTACGGCAGTTCTTATGGCGGCGCCTACGGAGCCAGCCCTTATGGAGGGGCATACGGTGGCGCCTATGGGGCGAATCCTTATGGCGCAGGCTATCCCAGCGGCGCTTATACCGGCGCGCCGGGCGCCGTCCAGACACCCACGGCTGCAGGCGCCGCACCCACAGCGCCTTTAGGCGGCACGCCCTTCGGCCAGGATCTGACAGGCAGCTATCTCGGCGCGGGCGTGCCCGCTTTGCCGCCCGGCACCCGGATCCCGCACGTCATTCCCAACCCCTTCGACAACACCTTGCTCCTTCAGTGCACACCGCAGGAGTACGAAGAGATCACCAACCTCCTGCGCCAGCTCGATGTCCCTCCGCGCCAGGTGTTGATCGATGCCAAGATCTACGAAGTCGATCTCACCGACGATATCAGTGGCGGCCTGGCTACCTGTTTGGGCAACCCGGGCACGTGCGCCGGGACCATCATGGCGACGACAGGGTCGAACCTGGTTACCGGATCGATTACCGGTGGCGGATTGGCGCTCACCGCCGGCGCGCTGCTTTCGAAGAACCACCAGCTTCTGGGCGTGCTAAGCGCGCTGGAGAATCAAAGCAAGGCCCGCGTGATCTCCGCTCCCAGCGTGATCGCGACCGATAGCATTCCCGCTACTATCAATGTCGGCAGCCAGGTTCCGGTCCTCACCGGGACGGAGGCGTCGGGAGTGCAAGTCAACGGAAGCACGGCATTCGCCAACACGATATCCCAGCAAAGCACCGGCATCACCCTTTCGGTCGAGGCCCACGTCAACAGCAGCGGCATCGTGACCATGATTATCAATCAACAGGTAAGCGCGCCGCAGTCTAACACGAGCTCGGACATCGATTCGCCTTCGTTCTCCAACCGCTCCGTCAGCACCCAGGTAACTGTGCAGGATGGTGATACCGTATCGATTGGAGGCGGCATTTCGGAACAGGTGACCTTGCAATCGCAAGGTATCCCTTTCCTCGATCGCCTTCCGGTCGTGGGGGCGCTTTTCGGGTCCAAAAACTATCAGAAATCGCGGTCGGAACTGATCATTTTTCTGACTCCGCGCGTCATTTACGACACCAATCAGATGGTGGATGCGACCGAAGAGCTCAAGAATGAGTTGAAAGACTTGAACAAGTTGAATACGGATCAGTAGGCTTACAGATCCAGGTGCGACAGGCGCTCCCCATCGCACCCATCGATCTGCACGGCATTGTGGCCGCACAGCGTTTCGAATAGAGAAGCCCGTGCGTAGCTAACGACCGTCTGCCCTTCCGAGCGTGACGCCGCCGAACTGTGCTAAAAAGCTAGGATGAAAAGAGGGCACGATCATGGCAAAGCTAGACATACGTGTGGACATCGACTGGACGGATTGCGAACTGATCGAGCAAATTCCCGGCAAGGTTTCGGGGCGGCCCATCGTGCGCGGTACGCGCATCATGCCTGACGGTATTGTGAACAGCTATGACATGGGCGAGAGCATCGAGGACATTCACGAGGATTGGCCTTCGCTTTCCATTGCCCAGATCAAACGCCTGATTGAGTTTGCCCACGCCCATCGTGAGCAGTCCTATCCGTGAAGGTCTTACTTGATGAAAATCTAGCGCATCGGTTGCGGAAGAACCTCGGCGTACATGAAGTTTTTACCGTCAGTTATAAAGGCTGGGCCGGACTTAAGAACGGCGAACTTTTGCGGACTGCCGAAAACAACGGCATCGAAGTCTTTTTAACCGGCGATCAGACGCTGACCTTCGAGCAAAACCCTACCGGGCGCACCATTGCAATCGTGGCCTTATCCTCTGTCGAATGGGGCATTCTCAAGCATCACCTGCCGTTGATCGTCGCCGCGATTGACAACGCCCTACCCGGCAGTTTTCAGGCGGTCGATTGCGGTACGTTCACCCGCAAAAAGTAAGGTGGCGCATTCCCACGAACGGTCCTTTGCGCCCTGGAGGTTCATTGGTATATGCTCCAACTGAAATGCTCCCGGAAGATCAGGTTCGCGCCGCATATAAATCACCGCCGCCAAGCGGGAGTTTTTGTTTGTCTACATCCCCGCATCAGCGCAATCGGTCTCATAAAGGGTAAATTTGTATCATGCGCGGAAGGCCGTAAACATCGTGCCGCCATGTTTCCAAGCTTTCATGCAAAATGAGGCCGGCGGTAACTTTCGAAAGCCATATTCTCTGCCCCAAACTCACCCCCCCACATACTTCGCATATAAACTCCGGGCCATACCCGGGTCACTGGTCCCCTTAATAATCGCTCTTCCGTCGGCAAACACCGTCATCTCATATGGAGCCACTCGGAAGCGCAGCGCGAACTCGTTAGCGCGAACCTCTCCCAGCGCTTGGAGGCGCGCCTTCAGACCCTCCAGATCCAGGTGCGACGGGCGCTCCCCATCGCGCCCGTCGATCTGCACGGCATTGCGGCCGCATAGCATTATCGGCGCCCGCCGGGTCTCCTCCAAATAAATAAATTCGCGGCGCGCGCAGGCCGGGCAATCCGGGTCGCGCGGTGGCGCGGCCGTCTGCCGCATGCCGCCGTTCCACAGGTCGACCCGCGTGATGCGTGGCTCAACCTCGTGCCCATGGCCGCTGAGCAGCTTCAGCGCATCCGCCACCTGACAGGAGGCCACCATCGAGGTAATCACGTTCAGAACGCCCGCGGTTTCACAGGTCGGCTGCGCGCCCCCCGGAGGCTCCGGATACACGCACCGCAGACACGCCGAGCGGCCCGGGAATACCGGCATCGCGAGGCCGTAGCTGCCCACCGCCGCGCCGTAAATCCACGGAATCGCTCGGCTCACCGCAAAATCATTGATCAGGTAGCGCGTTTCGAAATTGTCCGTGCCATCCAGAATCAGGTCGCAGCCGCCTAGAAGTTCCGCGGCGTTGGCTGCCGTGAGATCGGCGATCACCCCGCGCACGCACACCGAGGAATTCAAGCGCTGGAGGCGCCGTTCCGCCGCCGCCGCTTTGGGAAGTGCTTCGGCGGCGTCGGATTCTTCGAACAGCCACTGGCGCTGCAGATTGCTCGGCTCCACATAGTCGCGATCAATGATGGTCATCCGGCCTACTCCGGCCCGCGCGAGCGCCGCCGCGTGAAAGCTACCCAGCGCCCCACAACCCACAATCACCACGCGCGAGCCCAGCAGCGCCTTCTGACCTTCCGCTCCGATTCCGGGAAACAGGATTTGCCGCGAATAGCGTTCTCTGGCTTGTTCATCCAGCAAAGCTTTCCCGTCTAGCAAAGCTTCCGCATCCAAATCCGGCGGGTCCATGAAAGCGATGGTAACAAAGGTGCTGCGTTGCACTTCTGGGTCCGGCAAAAGTGCGGCCCGGGCAAAATCAATCCGGCCCATACGGTATTATCATGTTGGTGCGGTCGTGGCTCGCCCTGACTCTGGGGACATATATATGGTTGCTGCCCGCAGTACGCGCCCTTGCTGCCCAGGAGTCCGAGCCGGCGCAGAAGTATCAGGGCCGGACAGTCACTAGCGTTGTTTTTGTTCCCCTCTCGCAGCCTTTGGATGACAGCGAACTGCACAGCCTGCTCTCCGTAAAACCAGGCGATCCTCTCCGCGAATCCGATGTACGCGACACCATCGAACGCCTCTTTGCCACGGGGCGCTACACCGACATTCAAGCCGATGCCGAATCCGCGGATGGCGGTGTGGTTCTGCGCTTTCTCACCACCAACCGCTGGTTTATTGGCAACGTGGTGGTGAACGGAGCGATTTCCAGCCCGCCCAGCGCCGCTCAACTCGAAAACGCGACGCAGCTTGATTTGGGCCAGCCCTACAGCGCGGACAAACTCAATCAGGCCCTGACCAGCCAGCGCCGTCTGCTTGAAAGCAATGGCCTCTACCGCCCCAGCATTCGCCAGTCTTTGGACTACGATTCGCAGCATCAGCAGGTCAACTTCCGCTTCGACGTGGCGAGCGGCAACCGTGCGAAGTTCACTACACCTGTGCTCCAGGGTGATCTGAAAATGGGCGTGGATAAGATCCTGGACGCGACCGGCTGGCGCCGCTGGTGGCGCAAGCGTTGGAGACCGGTCACCCAGGCGCGTGTTCGCGATGGCCTCGACGGTCTGCGCAAGCTATACGAAAAGGATAATCGCCTCGAAGCGCGCATCTCGCTCGATACCCTCCGTTTCGACCCGGAAACCGAGACTGCCGTTCCCACCGTCACCATTGATGCGGGGCCGCGCATCGAAGTGCATTCCGTCGGC
>JASIAM010000299.1 GCA_030041985.1 Bryobacteraceae bacterium
ACTGGCGATCACCGCAGCCCTGAGCAAGGTCAATGGATTTCTCCAGCGCATCAAGGTGACTGCGGAGCAGTTGTCATCAAGGGAGAGATGGCGGCTAATTCTCAGTGTTGCCTTTCAGTATTTCCTCCACGGCAGGTTGCTCGGCGGCGCCGGGCGGCTGGCCCAAGCTACCGGCTAACTGCCGTTTTTAGGATGAACAACACGGGCATCCACCGCCGCGCATCCTGCCAGATCGGCAGCACCGTATTAGCTACCAGCACGCCCGTGTATCCTGCCAACGCGGCGCCGAACACACCCGACGCATAGCCGGCCGCTTCGCCAATCGCGCCGAGCACGCCGCGGCGATTGATGAAAAGACCTGTGACGATTGCCGCCGGCGCCGCACCCGCGAGTATCCAGGAGCCCATGTTCATTGGCGAACTCGGCCGGAACACGCGCATCATGTACACGAACCGTGATGGACGTCCGAGATCGTGAATCAGAAACGCTGCGCCCGCAGTTGACCCGATGATCCCGATCCAGTGGCATCGCGCAGAGAGCCGTCGCAATTCCCGCATTCTGCCATCGCCACGGAAAGCGTATTGGATCCCTGCGCCCAGCGCCAGCGCGGCGCCCGCCGCGCCGCCCAAAAAATAATACAGCGGGATATCGGCGCTCCATACTGGCGGCTTGAGCATGGGCCGGCCGTAGTAAGTCGGACTTGGCTCAGCAACCCCCGGCACTTGCGCCCATGGCTGCGGCGCAACGGCCTGCAAACGCTCGTCCGCGTGTGTCGCCCGCTGCTCTGCCGCCTCTCCCGAGACCTCCCCAATTCGGTCATCGAAATCGCGGCCGTCTGTTGCCACGGGATCGCTTGTTTGCGGATATCGCAATTTTCACCTCCGGGCCGCAAACGCCGACCCGATCGCCAACGTCAGCAGCCCTACCGCCGCCATCGCAAACGAGGCCCAAACTGGTTTGACGCGCTTTAACGGCGGAACCGGATCGGGCGGCAGGTTGTACACCTCCGGCTTGTCCACCAGCAAAAAGAATGCGTTCAGTCCCTCGGTCCCTGGCTGCGATACCGCATCCGCGCCGTACAGATAGGCCTCCTTCATCCCAGAGTGGTGCAGCGCCCGCACCCGTTCCTGAGCCGTTTCGCGCAACTCCTCCAAATCACCGAATTTGATGGAGTCCGTTGGACACGCCTTTGCGCAGGCGGGCGCCATCTCCTCTCGCAACCGGTCGTAACAGAGCGTGCATTTCCAGGCCCGGCCATCATCCTCACGGCGATCGATCACGCCGAAGGGACAGTTGACTACGCAATAGCCGCAGCCGTTGCAAATGTCCGGCTGCACATAGACACTGTCGAACTCGGTGCGCACGATAGCACCCGTGGGACAGCTATCCAGGCATCCCGCGCGCGCACAATGTTTGCAAACGTCGGACGAGAAGAGCCACGAGAATGCTCCCGCATCCTGCGTCGAAAGCGCTACCGGCCGTTCGATGAACGCCACATGCCGCCAAGTGGACGCGCCCAGCGCCACAGTGTTGTCGTACGACATGCCGGTGAACAAAAATCCATCGTCCGGCAATTGGTTCCACTGCTTGCACGCGACCTCACAGGCCTTGCACCCGATACACAGCGTGGTGTCCGTAAAAAATCCTTTGCGACGGCCGCGATTGCCGGTGTCTGAAGCCGCTGCCTGCCTCTCCAGCGATATCGCGTCCGCGGCGGAAAGCACTGCCTCCATCAGACGTGCCCCTCCTTGACGTGATCGACCTTCAACCCGTGGCCCGTTCCCGGCCTGCGCCGGGCGGCCGGCAGATCGCGCATGTACTCGTTTTCCGCCAGATTCGGCGCGAGCAGACCACTCCTGACGTGTCGCCTCCTCACCCGCCTGCCCGCTTCGATCATTACCGAAATCCCCTTCGTCTCCATGATGGAAACATTCGGGTCAGCAACGAAAGGGAACAGCTCGTTGGGACACTCACCGCGCACGATGCCCTTACTCGACCAGTGGTACGGCATTCCGATCTGATGTACTATCCGTCCATTCAGGTGAAGCGGACGCATGCGGTTCGTCACCAGCACGCGCGTTTCAATTTCGGAGCGGGCGCTGCGCAGCGTAGCCCAACCGCCGTTCTCTAGCCCGGCCTCCTCCGCCAGCTCCGGAGAGACCTCGCAGAACGCCTCCGGCTGCAGTTCCGAGAGCCATGTAAGCCACCGTGACATACCTCCAGCCGTGTGGTGCTCCGTCAACCGATATGTGGTGAGCAGGTACGGAAAACGAGGGTCGAAATACGGCTGATGATACGGATTGTCTTTTTCGCGGAACCACTCCATGCGCGCCGGATTGCACTGCTGCCCGTACAGCGGATTCTTGATCAGCGACTCTTGGTGTTCATAATGAGTGGGCAAAGGGCCATCCTGCAAACCGCTGGGCACATACAACCAGCCCTTGCCGTCCGCCTGCATTATGAATGGATCGGCGCCCCCAGTAGTCTCCTTCCCGCGTGCATCGTGGGGCGGCCGGTACGACGGCGGTTTTTTCACGAAATCAGGATCGTCATGTCCCGTCCATTTCTGGTGCGCTTCGTCCCACCAAACGTAAGCCTTCCGCTCCGACCATGGTTTGCCGCTCGGATCGGCGGACGCCCGGTTATATAGCATTCGCCTGTTGTGCGGCCATGACCATGCCCATTCCGGCGCGACCCAACTCTGTTCCCAGTGCGGCTTGCGGCGCGCCGTCTGGTTGATGCCGTCTTTGAAGCAGCCCGAATAGATCCAGCAGCCGCACGCCGTCGATCCGTCTTCTTTTAATGCCGTGAATCCGTCCACCGGCTTTCCATCCGCCACCGTGTATCCGTTGATTTCGCGGAGCACGGCGTGAGCATCCGGCTCCTGGCGCAGCCCGGCCGCAGCGTAGTCCCAAGTCATATCCAGCAAGGGACGATCTTTCGGATCTTGTGATGCCTCATATAAATTTTTCAGCCGTTGCCCGAGTTTGAAAACGAAATCCAATTCGCTGCGGCAATCGCCGGGAGGGTCGACCGCCTTGTGATGCCACTGCAAAAGCCGCTGCGTGTTAGTGAAGCTACCGTCTTTTTCCGTGTGCGCGGCCGCCGGGAAGAAAAATACCTCCGTGCCGATGTCTTCCGTCCGCACATCGCCGCGCTCGATCTCTGGCGCAATTCGCCAGAACTCCGCCGTCTCGGTAAGCTGAAAATCGCGCACGACCAACCATTCGAGCGCTCGCAAACCCTCCCTTTGCAATCCACCGTTCACCGTCCCCACCACGGGATTCTCTCCCATGACGAAATACCCTTTCACCTTGCCGCCGGCCATGTCCGCTACCGTATTCAGGTGCGAATGGTCGCCCGTCAGCGCAGGAAGATACCGGAAGCAAAAATCATTCGCAGCCGTGGCGGCATCGCCATACCAAGCTTTGAGCAGTGAAACCGAATACTTCGGAAACTCGCCCCACCAGCCGGATGGCGACGTGTAGGTTTGGTTGTACGTCTTCAGATCAGAATCATGCTTCGCTTGCGGGAGCGGCAAATAGCCGGGGAGCAGGTTGTATAGCGTCGGAATGTCCGTAGACCCTTGGATGGAGGCGTGCCCGCGCAGTGCCATGATTCCTCCGCCCGGACGGCCAATATTGCCCAACAGCAGTTGAATGATGGCAGCCGCGCGGATGCACTGGACGCCCGTGGTGTGCTGCGTCCAGCCCACCGCATAGCAGAAAGCGCCCGTACGTTCCGGCCCGGAGTTGCGGCATAACGCCTCGGCCACGCGGGTGAACAGGGGGGCCGGAACGCCGCACGTCTTTTCCACCATTTCCGGCGTGTAGCGTTGAAAATGCCGCTTCAGCACCTGAAACACGCAGCGAGGATCTTTCAGTGTCGGGTCGGAATGCTCCGCCTGGATCGGCGTCGGATGCTGAGACCCGCCACGCTTGCCTGCAGCAGGCTCGATTTCCAGACCCGCGTACATCCACGTGTCGTGATCATACTCACCAGTTTCCGAATTCCATCCGCTGAATAGCCCGTCGTTGTCTTCGGTATCGTGGAATTCCTCCGCCAGGATTGCCGCCGCGTTGGTGTAGTTGACCACGTAATCGCGGAAGTACTGCTCATTCTCCAGGATGTAGTGAATGATGCCGCCCAGAAACGCGATGTCGCTGCCGGCGCGCAGCGGGACATGAATATCGGCCACAGCGCTGGTGCGCGTGAACCGTGGGTCCACGTGGATGATGGTCGCTCCTCTCTGTTTAGCTTTCATCACCCAGCGAAATCCCACGGGATGGCACTCTGCCATGTTCGATCCCTGAATAACGATGCAATCCGCGTTCTGCAGATCCTGCTGAAATGTGGTCGCGCCCCCTCTTCCGAACGATGTCCCCAAACTGGGGACGGTCGAGGAGTGTCAAATACGGGCCTGATTCTCGATTTGAACGATTCCCAAGGAGTTGAATAGCTTCTTGATCAGGTAGTTCTCTTCGTTATCCAGCGTTGCCCCGCCGAGGTGTGCGATCGCCATGGTACGCCGCACCTCGATGCCATCTTCGGTCGCCTGCTGCCAATGAGTATCACGCGTCCTTTTCACGCGCGCCGCTACCATATCCATCGCCTGCTCGAGCGGAATTCGCTCCCACGAGTGCCCGTGCGGGCGGCGATACAAAACGTGCTGCTCGCGATGCGATCCCGTGACCAGTTGAAACGTTGCCGCACCTTTCGGGCACAGACACCCCTCTGAGATAGGTGAGCGTGGATCGCCCTCAATGTCGACGATCTTGCCCTGCTTGACGTACACCAGTTGTCCGCATCCTACGCCGCAGTACGGGCAGATCGACGAAACCACCCCGTCCGCGATCTTTGTTCGTGGTTTTAGCGACCTTGTTCGCTCACTGTATGCGTTACTATCCAGTCCACGGGCATCGCCACTTCGTATCTGTCGCCATACAGGCCAAGTTTCCATACTTCGGATCGTAGCTCGCGCAGATCCGAAGTGTCTGTGATTTGTATAGCGCTGGCGTCCATAAGGGTGAAACTACGCACTTGCAGGCTGACCGCCCGGCCACTCATAACCAACAGGTTTTCTGGACCCTGCGGCCGAGGAACGACTCACCTGGATTCGCCGCGACCCGCACTGTGATTTAGTGAAGCAAAATTGATAAATCATGTGACTTCGATCATGTTTTGCTCGTCTTAGCAGACATGGCCATGGGAACGCGTAAGCAGCGGGAGCGGCAGGAGGACCTCTGGATAGCCACCAGTGCCGTGGTCGCCCCTCCCGGCAATGCCTTCTACGACCGATTGAACGAGATGCTGGATGAGCATCACTTCGATCGCAAAGTCGAGGCACTCTGCCGCAAATTCTTACAAGAAGAGTCCCTATGGTCGGCCGAACATTGCCCCTGGCGTTTACTTTCGAGCGTTGCTGATCGGATATTTCGAGGGTCTGGACTCGGAGCGGGCCATTGCCTGGCGTGCGGCCGATTCGTTGTCCCTGCGCCGCTTTCTGGGTTACGCTCTGGACGAAGAAACACCGGACCATTCCACCCATTTCGCGGACACGGCGGTTGTATTGGGTGGAGACGCATAAGGCCGTGTTCCGGTGGGTGCTGGGCCTTCTGGCCAGAGAAGGTTTGCTTGCCGGGCAGACGATTGCTATTGACGCCACCACGCTGGAAGCTAATGCTGCCATGAAGAGCATCGTGCGGCGGCAAGACGGCCAGAGCTATACCGATTTAGCCAAGGCAACAGGGATCGAGAACCCTACGCGCGAGCAGTTGGCGCGACTGGATCGCAAGCGCAAGAAGAAAGGTTCCAACCAGGAATGGACGAGTCCGGCGGATGCGGATGCGCGGATAGCCAGGATGAAGGACGGGCGGACGCATCTGGCGCACAAAGCGGAGCATGCCGTGGATCTGGCCAGCGGAGCGCTGCTGGCGATCCCGTGGCAACCGGCTGACGCCGGCGACACCAGCACTCTGGGGAAGACTCTGGCGGAAGCGCAGTCGGCCGCACGGCAGATCCACCAGGCCGAAGTGACAAACCACCGCCTGAAGGCGGTGGCTACGATAACGGGCTGTAAGCCCCGTTCCGGCCGAAGGCCGGCATCATGAATCCCGCACCAAGCGGGCTTCAAGAAGTAGATGGACTCAACCATCTACTCGGAAATCCTCATCCTGGTCGATGTTCTGGTCGGCGATGTACTTGGCAATTACCTCGTCGGTCACATTG
>JASIAM010000027.1 GCA_030041985.1 Bryobacteraceae bacterium
ACCGGCGCATCGTTCGCGGTGTCACCCCGATGATCTCCGCTGCCGTTACCCAACTGATCTTCTTTGCCATCGCTTTCAGCAGCACGTCTTGTAGTTTCATCATCCGCTCCACCTCGGCCGCGGAATACGTTCGCTGGTTCACCTCCCAGGCTCCCGTTTCCGCCGCCGTTTTTCAAAGCGGACAGATCATGCGTTAATTCGAGCGGACAGATCATATGTTAACGACACTACAAAGCCGGCGGTCTCGGCTGCCCCGTCCCCGCATGCGATAATCACGCGATGATCCGGTGCTCGCAATTCGCCGCCCTCGCGGTGGCCGCTCTAACCTTGACCGCTTGCGCCACAAAGCCAGATCCCACCATCGCCCAAGCGGCCCAATCCCGCGCGGACGAAGCGGCGGTCCGCCAGTTACTCGCCAACGTGGAAAAGCAGATCAACGCGGGAGACCTCGGGTTCGTGAACGTTTTTGCGAAGGATGCCGTGATCATCGCGCCCTCGGCTCCCGACATTAAAGGCTATGACGCCATACGGGCGCTGTACGAGGGCATGATGAAGCAGGCCTCCATGACAGTCCACTTCTCAACTGAGGAAGTCGCTGTGTCTGGCAACCTCGCGTACGAGCATGGGACCTATACTCTCCGGATCGCGGACAAGAAGACCGGAAAGGTGCTCCAGGACGTAAAGAACAAGCATGTTCACATCTTCAAGCGCCAGCCGGACGGTTCCTGGAAGACCTGGAGAATGATCGTTACCCCTGCGGAGCCGGCCTCCGCGGCTACCGAACGTTAGCACCCGATAGGAATGCAATCATAAATAATGTGCAGCCGCAGGCCCCGCAACGCATCTTTCTCCTGTCCCCCGCCAACGCCGGGGGCCAGCGCGCGAAGCTGTTGCTGCGCCCCGAAGCTGCCTTCGATCTGGCCGATCGCCTGCGCTGCCAAGGTCTCCCGCTCGGCGAAGCGTTCGCCTTCATGAGCGGGCTGTACTTCCGCGGCAAGCTGGCATACGCGCAAGCCTTCGCCGCGCCTCCTGCCGGACTCTCGGGTTCCTACGTCATCACTTCCGGCCATGGATTGCTGCCGCCAGAGACCGTCGTCACCATCGAGCAGCTTCTCGGGATCGCGCAAATCCCCATCGACGCCACTGACGAGCGCTATCGCCAGCCCCTCGAACGCGCCTGCCGCACACTCTACGAAACTGCCGGGCCCTTGTGTGATTTTGTGTTGCTAGGCAGTGTGGCCACTGTCAAATATCTGGAACCGATGGCCGCTATCTTCGGCGAGCGTTTGCTGTTTCCGCCCGAATTCATCGGCCGCGGCGACCTCAGCCGTGGAGGCCTCATGCTGCGCTGCGCGCGCGCCGGCGAGCAACTGGCCTACGCGCCCGCCGGCAGCGCGATCTGGCGCGGCCCCCGCCCGCCCCGATTGGCCCCTGTGTCATCCCAAATGCCGCCCAAACTTCTGCCCGGCCAGGATTGCCCGTGATTCCCCTGCCTACGATGCCCGCCAAGCCCGTGGCGACAGGGTTTCGCGAGCGGTTTTTGCGGACGCTCGTCTGGTTGGGTGTCGCTCTCGTTGTCATTACCGAATTGCTCAGCGCCTTCCACGCGCTCGAGCGGTGGCCTCTGTTCTTCTGCTGGCTCGCGTTGGCGGTGGCCGCCGTGCTCCGCTTCCGCCCGCGGCTTTCCTTCACGATTCCCGCCGCCGCCCGTGACCCCGTGGTGATTCTCGCCAATGTCGGCGCAGCCGCAATCCTCATCCTCACCGCGCTCACCGCCGCCTACAGTCCTCCCAATAGCGCCGACGCCATGGCCTATCACATGCCGCGCGTGGTTTACTGGGCCGAACAATCGAGTGTGCGCTTCTTTCCCACGCCCTACTTCAACCAGATCATGCTGCAGCCGCTGGCCGAGTATGCCATGCTGCACACCTGGCTGCTCACCGGCGGCGACCGCCTGGTCAACTTTGTCCAATGGTTCGGATCGGTGGGCTCCATCATTGGCGTTTCGGCGATTGCCGCTCTGATGGGCGCGGGCGCGCGCGGCCAGGCGCTTGCTGCGCTCTTCTGCGCCACCTTGCCGGCCGGCGTGCTGGCCTCGAGCGGCGCTAAAAATGATTACTTCCTGGCCATGTGGCTGGTGTGCACCATCTATTTCGCCGCTCGCTTCGCCCGTTCCCTCCAATTGCGCGATGCGCTGGCATTGGGCGCCGCGCTCGGCCTGGCGCTGCTCACTAAGGCCACCGCTTACCTCTTCGCTCCCTGGCTCCTCGCCGCCGTCTTTCTGCCGCACACCATTCGCGTCTCGCGCCGCGCTTTTCTCCGCGCCGCCGCGCTCGCTTGCGCACTCTTACTCGGCGGGATCCTCAATGCGCCGCAGTACGCGCGCAATCTCGAGCTGAGCGGCTCCATCCTGGGCTTCGACTCCGCCCATGGCGATGGCTTCTTCCGCTGGCGCAACGAAACCTTCGGCTGGAAGCAGACTGCCTCCAACATGCTGCGCAATCTTTCCGACCAGCTCGGCGGCCGCAGCGAAAAATGGAACCACGAGGTTTACGACTGGATCGTACGCGCCCACCAGCGGCTGGGCATCAATGTTAACGACCCCGCGACGACCTGGCGCTGGACCACTTTCGAGCCGCCCCGCAACGCCAACCATGAAGCCAACGCCAACTCGAAGTGGCACCTGTTGATCCTCGCCATTGCTACCGGCATTGCCCTCTGGCGCCTGATTTACGCACGGGAGCCGCGCGAGCGGCAGCATCGAGCAAACAATGCC
Source organism: Bryobacteraceae bacterium (assembly GCA_030041985.1). Taxonomy (GTDB): domain Bacteria; phylum Acidobacteriota; class Terriglobia; order Bryobacterales; family Bryobacteraceae; genus PSRJ01. The sequence continues at coordinate 2,777 of JASIAM010000027.1, forward strand.
GGCCTCGCGCTCTACTCTCTCGCGCTACTGTGCGGCTATGTCGCGTTCTGCGCCTATTTAAAATGGCAGCTCTACGAGGCGCGTTTGTTTCTGCCCTTGTTAGTCGCCAGCGCCCCTCTGGCCGGCGCCGCACTGGACTGGGGAATGCGTCCGCCCACCTGGAAAATGCCCGCCGCTCCCCGCCTCCTCTCACAACTCCTACTCTGCCTTTTTCTGTTGAGCACCGCCCGCCGCCCCGCCACCGAAAACTGGGTCCGGCCGCTTAAAGGCCCGCGTAGCGTGTTCCGCGTCTCGCGCGACGACCAATACTTTGCCGACATGACACAATGGAACAACCGCGCCACCTATATACGCACCATTCAACTGCTCACCTCATTGGGCACGAAGCCTGCCTGCCACATCATCGGAATCGACGCCTCGGGTTATCCCTTGGAATATCCACTAATGGCTCTTCTCCGCGAGCGCATCCCGGGCGTTCTGTTTGTGCATACGGGCGTGCATAACGTATCGGCCCGCTTCCGCCCCTCAGTTGAGGCCGCGCCATGCGCCGTTGTCTGCCTTGATTGTGCCGGCGATCACCAGCGCCAGAGCCTCTACCAGTCACTCCCTTGGAGGGCCGATGTCGATAAGTTTGTAGTATTTCGGAGTGATACCAGCCAACCGATTCACTAATGGGAAATTGCCGCTTGTATCGCCGGTACAATGGAAAGCACTCCATGCCCCACTTCCGAACCGGCCGGTTGCGCATTAGCGACATCACTCGCCGCGCCTCCTTGTGACAGATACCAGTTCTTCTGAAGCAACAAACTAACTGTTCCCGATACGAAAGGCGCGCTGAACGAAGTGCCCCATGCCGCGGCATAGGTTGCCCATGGGTAAGTAGTCACAATGCCTTCTCCCGGAGCAGCCAGCCACACCCATGGGCCGTAATTGGAGAAAGTAGAAAGAGTGTTGCTGTTGCTTGTAGATGCCACTCCAATGACGTTACTGTAAGCCGCCGGATAGACCGGAGTGGAAGAGCTGTCATTACCGGCAGCCGCTACGCAAATTGCTCCCAGAGTAGTCGCGTAATCTAGAGCCAGTGACAACTCTAGCGACGGTTGCTGCGTGCTGAAACTCATGTTGATCACGCGGGCATGGTGGGATACCGCCCAATACACCGCCCGAATGATGTCGGATGTGTAGCCCGTTCCGTTGGCCCCGAAGGCCTTGAGCGGCATAATCAGCGCTTGTGGAGCGGCCAGATGAATCACTCCGGACACCATCGTGCCGTGCCCGAATGCAGCGTATTGCGAATTGTCTACCACCCATACAGTCGACTCATCTACATCCGCCGCGGAATAGCCGTTTACCCAACCCGGCGGTTCCTCCGTAATCACGGGCGGTGATGATAGAGAGACATCCGCCATTTCCGAACCGCCGGGAGTATTCCGCGTAAAGTCATATCCGGGGACCAATACCGGTTCGAGTACCGGCTGATTGGGATCTACGCCCGTGTCAATCACCGCGACTGTCCCCGTCCCTGCAACGCCGTAGGCATTCTGCACGTTGGGGATGCCGACAATCTGAGCCGCCGGTTGGGTCACGTATCCTTGCCAGACAGTCGTTCCGTAATAGGAAACCGGAGTCTCGTCATAGAGCGACGCCGGAATAGCAGGTGAGCTTTGAAGCACACTTATCAGGCTATCGGCTTCCACATCCACAATCCCGGTAATATTTAACAGGCTCGAGATAAACGCAGTCAGATTGGTGGAGTCGGGCACACCGACCAGAAAAACCTGGCCCGCGGGATCACCCAATCCCTGGATTACATTACAGCCGAGCAAATCGCAGGTCAAACCCAGCAAAAACTGACCCAGAGTATCTTGCACGATCAGCCTCTGCGTAGCTTCCGCGGAGCTGCCTAGCAAGGCACACAACACAGTTAGTTGAAAAGCGCGGCGCATAGTGACCTGTCCTTATCCACCTAATCGACACGAGGTTTTGCGGCTGCTGGCGGGTTATCGAAATCAGGCAGCGCCATCCCGATCGGCCGGTTCCCCGGAACGTCAATGTAAATCCGCAGGCCGTTTGCCTGGTCGAATTGTAATTGGAACTCGCCAAACTGATTAGCGGCTGTCTCCGCAATGACAGCGTCCGTGCTCATCAGTATCACTGGCAAACCGCTTCGCCCGCGGCCCCGCCCCGATCTCAGGACCTGTCCCATAAGGAACAGGTGCTTGCCGGCAGCAGGCTCTAAGCGCAGGTCGAATGACCAACTGCCCGCCCGCCCCAGAATCCGGCGCCCCGAAGCAGCTTCGCTGCGAACCCCGGCGGGAAGAGGTGCGGACAAGCTGTCAAAAAGGATGCGCGCCATGGTTGCCCGCTGCGGAAGCAACGACAACTGCCGCCATCCGATGTAGGCAGCGCGCGCCATCCGCTCCAGGCCTTCCGGAACTGCGACGCGGGCCTCATTGCTCGCAGTCTCCGCAACCGTTCGCCAGAACCGGAACGATTGCAGGCACTCTTCGCAGCCCCTTTCAAGATGCTGCTCGATGGCAGTCGCCCCGGCTGCTCCCAAAACCCCTCTCACGTAATCGGACCAACGCTCGTCTGTGAAATGCTTCGCCATCATCGTTCCTGTCGTTCTTAAGAGTCAGCGAGCGCCCAAAAAAATATATCTGTCTAAAGTATTACGAGGAAGAGCAAAAGCTTTTCCCAACCAGCACGAACGGCGCCCAATAGTAAGGATGCGGCCGTATTTCCCGCAGTTCGAGCATCGCTTCCCGCAAGGCCTCCCCCTTATCCCCGTGTTTCTGTAACTTAGAGTAAAAGGCCGCCATGAATTGAGCGGTAGTCCGGTCGTGCACGTCCCAAAGGCTCAGCAGGAGCGACTGCGCCCCTGCCGAAAGCAGCCCCCGTATCAGTCCCAGCAACTCATCGCCTGCCGCCACCACACTCAGGCCGGTGCCGCACCCGCTCAGCGTGAGGAGTTCGGCCGGCAATTGCAGTTGATACAAATCGTAGATATTCAGGTAAGAGTCAGCCAGTCGCACACTGGAGAACATGGGGTTATCGCGGCGGAAAACTCCGTGAGTGGCAATGTGGATGAATCGGCTGGAGGCGCCCTCGGTTCTCAACACCTGCGCAGTGGCGTCTGGCCCGAGCCGGATCTGCGGGTCGGGAAGCACTTCCGCTACCGCATGAATCTCCCTGCGAATCCAGGGCGCGCGCTTATCGTGGACACCCAGCAGCAGAGACGAACCCGTGCCTTGCGCCTGTTTCCGGTGGCAGATGGCATACACGCTGGCGCTCGGTGCGTAGGAAATCGTGAATCGGTCAATCAAATACTTCTCGCCGTCCCACAAAGCGTGAAAGGGTAGGTAATGAAGTACACCATGCGGTACCACCACCAGATGGCGGCCTCGCAACTTACCCATGAGCGGAGCCATCAGCAGGCGGTAGAGTTCCCCCAACCGGCTCTCTGTTGCAGCCAGCAGTGACTTCCCGGACTCCTTCTGCGCTATTCCGCGTACACTAAATTTCGATAACTGAAACTCGAGCATGCGCATAGCGGAAGCGGCCTCGCCGGCCTCTCCAAGCTGAATAATTTCCAGGTCCCTGCCCTTTACGACGGCCGCGATCAGGCGCGATCCCACCTGAAAATATTCCACCAGCGATCGGTCCTCGCCCAGAGTGGCGCGAATCTCTTCCAGCATGTGCATGCCCCGAGACTCCCGGCCAGCCGCCGCATCGCCTCCGCCGGGCAGTTCGCGGATAGCTTGCAGTAACTCATCTTCCAATGCCCGCGCCTGGGTTTGTAGATTTTGGATTTGTTCCACCGCAATGCCTTCCGGACGCGTCTGCTCGATTTCCAGGCGGCGGTAATGCCAGTTCAACTCCTGGTGCAGGCTTGTAAGGCGTTCGCTGGCCTGTTTCGGCACAAGACAAGTCAACGGATTCGCTCGCCCAAAGATAAGCTCCACCAGGCTTCGCGATTTCGCCTGTTCCATGTATGCGAACGCCTTTTCAGCGGCCGCATGGCGCCGGCGTTTCTCTGGCGGACAAATCTGCGGGAGGTAAATCTGAACCAGCTTTTCATAAACCTCCACCTTGTTTTTCATGAAGGCGATCTTCAGTTCCTCGCCTTGCAATCTGCCGCGCAGCGCCTCCAGGTTGCGCCGCGCCAGCAAGTAAGAACGGTGGCTTTGCCGAAGATTTCCGCGTGTCCGGTGCAGGTCTCCCGCAATCAGGTGTGCATGGTAACCGAGCAGGGGCGCCTCGATAGTACCCAGCATTCGCAGCGCCGCGTCGATGTGCTCCTGCGCGTCGCAACCCAAATCGACTTCCTCAGCGTCCTCCACAACCTCAGCGCTCTGGTGAGCACCGTTACCCTGCGCGATCCGTGCCAGAAGCAGGTGGCAGAGAACCGCGCGCCGGTAGAGGCCAGCCCCTTCGAAAAAACTCAGCGCGGCATGGCAAGCTTCCGCCGCCACTTCCGCCTGCCCGGTTTCCCACAGCACCATCGCCCGATACAACTCGATCAGCGCCTGCCAGGCCGGATTGCCTTCACGCGCGAAAATCTCCTGGGCTTCGCGAAACAGCGCCAGCGCTGCCGCGGACTCGCTCTGCTGGTGCCGCGCAATGGCAAAATTCACCAGCGATCTTCCCGCTTCGAAAGCGGTCCCTAACTTCTGAAATCGTTTTTGCGCCCGCTGCGCCAGGCTGGCCGCTTCCGTGCTCAGGTTTAATTCGAGATAGATTTCCGATTCATCCAAGTCACAAAGGCCGAAATGATACTCATCACCGTTCTTTTGGCACCGTTCCCTTGCGGCGCGCAGACCTTCGATGGCCCTCTGGTAATCGCCCCGCAGGAAATATAGGTACGCGATGTTATAGTCGGCTTGCGCCACCAGCAGTGGCATATTATGTTTCTCGGATACTTTGCGTGCCCGGTGATAAGTTTCGAGAGCGCGCTGGAAGTCATTGCGGATGATCAGGCAAACGGCCATGTTGTGCAGCACCGCCGCCATCGCTTCCTGGTCTTTATAGGATTGCAATTGCTCATAGGCAAGCTGATAGCTCGCTAAGGCCTCGCCGAATCTCGACTGGCGCTGATGAATGTTGGCCACATTGATTTCGAGACGGGCGAGGCGCCAACGGTCCTCTGTCTCGCGGAAAATTTCGCGCGCCCGCCCGGCCGCTTCGAGCGCCTCCTCATATTCGCCCAGCTTCGCTAGCGGCTGTATCGAGCTGGCCAGTGTCCGCGCAAGCTCTTCGGTAGCGCCAGCCAATTCAAACTGACGAATGGCTGTTTGAAAAAGCTCAATAGCAGGCTGAAATTTGCCGCGAAAACAGAGTGCATTTGCTTTGGCCCGATTCGCCAGGCCTAGCGATTCCGCATCTTGAATCTGCCCGGCGATAGCAAGGGCCGCGTCCGCCAATTCAATCGCCCGTTCCACATTCACGTGTACCTGCTGGCGTACAACCTCCGCCAGTTCTCTGACCACACCAGACTTGAGGAATTCGGGCCGGCCGCTCAAATATTCACCGAGCGCGGCTGGGTCCGCATGCTGTCCCAGTTCCAACACGCTGGCCGCGGCCAGAGGGAAACCGCCCTCTTTCGGAGTCACGCGAATCCCCTCTCCTCCAGTTTCTTGCGCAGCCGGTTCAGGCAGCGCATGCGGATGAATCCAATCGATCCGGTTGCCAGGCCAAGCCTCTTAGCCGCTTCTTCATAGGACACCGCCGGCGTGTCAAAGAACAGCATGCGCAGGAGCTGCCGGCACCGCAGGGGAACATCGGCCAGCGCTTCGTGCAGTATCCGGCTACGCTCCAGTTCTCGAAATAACGCGTACGGCGTTTCCGCGGCAACCGGACCGTCATCCGGCTTTGCGTCGAAATCGAATGATTGAAAACGCCGCTCGCGCCCGGCCCACTGCAAACTGCCATGCGCAGCCACCGTAACCAGCCAGGCGGCCAGACATTTGGGATCCCGCAGGGTCGGCAAGGCCTCCAGTAGCTGCATGCATACTTGCTGAAAGATATCGCCCGCGTCGTGGGGCGCCAGTCCATAACGGATGGGAACTGAATAAATCAACTTGCGATACTTTTCGATTATGGCGTTCCAGGCGTCGGCATTTCCCTTCAAACATTCCGCCACCAGGCGCTCGTCGGACCAGGTGGCCAGTCCCGCCGCCGCTTTGTTCTCCGGCGTGCTGGTCATCGCGCATGCCCTGGCCGATTCCGGTAACGCGATTCGAGATTCGTCCACCAGCATCTGCTTTCGAAAATCGAATTCATTATAATCTCGAAAGATTTCATTCGCTGAAATCGATGATACTCCGAAGTAAAAAGAAATGCCTCGTCAGTTATTTTTCAAGCGAAAATACGAAGAAAAGGACTCGAAACCACTGACCGGCCGCGAGACGGAAGTACTACTGGAGGTTCGTGATTTGGAAGTAACCTACCATTCCCCGCGGCGGCAAGCCCGCTCGGAACAAAATGCTCCCCCACCTGTGAATGCCCTGCGCGGTGTTACCTTCCAGGTCCGCGCGGGGGAATCGCTCGCGGTTCTGGGGGAATCCGGCAGCGGGAAGTCTACTCTGGCTCTCTCCATCTTGCGCCTGCTCCCGTCGGGCAGCGCAGTACGCGGTTCCATTCGCTTCCGGGGAATAGACCTGCTGCAGGCGTCTGAGCCGAACCTCCGGAAAATTCGAGGCGCGCAGATCTCCATAATTTTTCAGCAGCCCGGAATGGCCTTGAACCCCCTGATGCGTGTGGACCGCCAGGTGGCTGAGGTCATTCGCGCGCATCGGCCCCCCCGCAGCCGGTGGGAGCGGCCGCGCTGCCAGGCCGAAGCGAGATTGGTCCTCGAACGCGTGTTTGGCAAAGAGTGCAGCCAGCTAGCACGCGCCTACCCGCATCAATTGAGCGGAGGTCAGTCCCAGCGTGTTTCGATCGCTCAGGCGCTCGCTTGTGGCCCGCGGCTTATCATTCTGGACGAGCCGGCTGCATCGCTCGACGCCGTAGTGCAGGAGGAAATTCTGCAGATTTTCCGCGAACTCAGATCTACTTCTTCCACGTCACTGCTCTTCATTACACACAACCCGGCTATCTTGCCCGGATTGGCCGACCGGGTCATTGTGCTTCGCGCCGGAGAACTGGTGGAAGAGGGTGAGTTGCGCGATGTGTACTCCCACCCGGAAGCAACTTACACCGCCGGGTTGCTGCGTTCCACTCCCGCGCCTTGGCCGGAATAAGGAAGCCCAGGTGTTACTTGAGACTCAAGGGTTAACGAAAGAGTATTCACGAAGGAATTTCTTTTCTAAACCAGTGATGGTTCGCGCGCTCGATCATGTCGATTTTCATATAGACTACGGCTCCGTAACCGCCTTGGTGGGTGCATCCGGCTCAGGAAAATCCACCCTGGCACGCTGTCTCGCGGGTCTCGAAAGGCCAACTGGCGGCGCGGTCCTCTATAGGGGAAAAGATGTCTCCCATATGACCCGGGACGAAATGCGCGATTACGGGCGCAAAGTACAGATCGTATTCCAAGGCGCCGCAGGGACTATTAATCCGCGTTTTTCCGCCGTTACAGCAATCTCGGAGCCGCTACGCATCGCCGGAGTTGGAAACCGGAGAGAGCGGGAGCAAAGCGCCACCTATTGGATGGAGCAGGTAGAACTCCCCGCGGTAGCCGCCAAGCGGCCCGCACTAGAACTGAGTGGCGGCGAAAGGCAGCGGCTGGTCATCGCCCGGTCGTTGATCTCCAATCCTGAGGTCATTATCTTCGATGAGTCGTTTTCCGCGCTCGATCTTCCCGTCGCAACCCGCCTTTTCGATTTGCTGGGCCGCTTGCGGGCATCTTATCACCTCACTTATCTGTTTATCGGCCACGATCTGACTCTAATGGCGCCAGTAGCAAGAGAAGTCGCTGTCATGTGTACTGGAAAAATCGTAGAGAGAGGCGCCACTCAAAGCTTGATCTTATCTCCGGTTCACCCGTATTCGCAGCAACTGGTCCGTGCGATTCCTCGTGTGCCGCCAGGGTGGCTGACGTGATCCGATATCTCTGGCGGCGCATCCTCCACGCCGCGGCGATCCTCCTACTCATCTCGGCCGGGTCATTCGCCTTCCTCGAGCTCGCACCGGGCGATTATGCTACAGCCATGCGTTTGGACCCGGGCATTTCCCCCGCCACTGTTTCAGCCTGGCGAACGCGATATGGAGTGGATCGCCCGCTCCCCGTTCGCTATTTCCGCTGGCTCCGCTCAGTCCTGCGCGGTGAGTTCGGATTTTCGCTTGCTTATGGGATCCCGGTTGGATCGCTCCTCTGGCCGCGCATCCGGAATACGCTGCTGTTGACCACATTAGCCTTAGTCGCATCCTGGTTTGTGGCGCTGGCCCTGGGTGTCGCGGCGGCTGCCGGTTCCCAACGCGCGTTCGGGAATCTCATCCGCGGCGGTATGTCTCTCCTCCATGCGATCCCCGACGTGCTGATCGCCCTGGTGTTGCTCCTGTTGGCCGTGCGAACGGGAAGCTTTCCCGTAGGTGGAATGGCGGAAACTGCTCGTGTGGGAGATGTCGCCTCCCATTTGGTTCTCCCGGTTGTGGCACTGGTACTGACCAGCCTTCCGGTCCTCGCTCGCCACGTGCAAGCGGCGCTACAGGAGTCACTCGCATTACCTTTTATTCAAGCGGCTCGCGCCCACGGAATTCCACCCGGCCGTTTGTGGTTCGCGTATGTCTTGCCCACTGCCGCCAATCCACTGATCTCGCTGTTCGGCTACTCCATCGGCGGCCTGCTAAGTGCCTCTCTGCTCGTAGAAGTGATTATGGGTTGGCCGGGCTTGGGACCGGTTCTGTTGGAGGCCATCTTCAGCAGAGATATCTACGTGGTGGTTGGCGCGACTATGGTTTCGGCGTTGTTTTTGGTTATGGGAAACTTAGTCGCGGATCTCATGCTGTACGCGGCGGATCCTCGGATCCGTTGGGAGCAGTATCCTCGGATCCGCTACCGGAAATGATGGAATCGAAAGTTACAGCAGCGTATGGCGTTTTGGCAACCATCCACCTGATTGCGTTCTTAGCGGATTTCGTGGCCCCGTATCCTTTCGCGGCACAGCAGCGGGACTTATCTTTCGCACCGCCCACTCGCATTCACTGGACCGATCGGAGTGGGCAGTTTCACTTCCGTCCTTTTATATACCGGAGCGCAAGTGCAGCTAGTAACCTCGCCCCGATTCATTTCTTCGTCCGCGGATATTCCTACAAGCTCGCCGGCCTGTTCACCACTGATCGGCACTTATTTGGAGTAGAATCGCCCGCCGTGTTGTTCGTGCTGGGGAGCGATGGGTTCGGCCGCGATCAATTCTCCCGACTGGCGGCGGGCAGCCGGATCTCGCTCACCGCAGGATGGCTCGCGGCTGCGATTTCCTTGTCGCTTGGTGCGATACTGGGGGGACTCGCCGGCTTCTACGGAGGGTGGCTCGATGATCTGGTAATGCGCCTGGGCGAGATCTCGCTCGCTCTCCCCTGGATTTACTTGTTACTGGCCGGCCGCGCTGGCCTGCCTCTCGATGTTCCCGCAGTGACCAGTTACTTCATCCTGATCACCATCGTGGGCGTGCTCGGTTGGGCGCGTCCTGCGCGGTTGGTTCGCGGGCTTGCTCTGTCAGTGCGGGAGCGTGGCTATGTAACCGCCGCGCGTGCTTTTGGCGCCTCCGGCAGTTACCTTTTACGCGTTCATGTCTTGCCGGATACGATCTCCATTCTGGTAACGCAGGCCGCGCTGTTAGTGCCACAATACATCCTGGCGGAAGTGACACTCTCGTTTCTGGGCCTCGGTATTGACGAGCCTTCTCCAAGCTGGGGCAACATGCTGGCGGGCCTGCAGCATTACAACGTGCTGGTATCCTACTGGTGGATGCTGCTGCCGGCCCTCGCGCCCGCCATAGTTTCGCTCTGTTGCTTTAGCATTGCGGATAGTCTGCTGGAGCTTCGCCGTCCTGTGCCATTATAAGGAATCACGGAAGTAGCGTATGAGATGCCGCGGCTATATGAGATATCGGGCAGCATTGCTGATTGTGCTTTCCGGCGCGGTTCGGCTTGCCGGTGAAGATCTCCTGTCCACTACTAAGCCGCCCGGGCGCTACGGTGGCAACCTTGTGGTCGCAGAGCGCTCTGAACCAAAAACGCTCAATCCGGTGATGGCCATCGACAACGGTTCGCGCGAGTTACTCAGCCTGATGATGGCGGATCTGGTACATATCAATCGCGAGTCACAACGAACCGAACCGGCGCTTGCGCGCGCGGTGGACCGGTCTCCCGATGGACGGCGCTACATCGTGCGCTTGCGCGAGGGTCTGCGATTTTCCGATGGGTACCCCTTTGATGCGGATGATGTCCTCTTTAGCTTTCAGGTCTACCTGGACGAAAAGATTCACTCACCCCAGCGCGATCTGCTCATGGTTGGTGGCAAACCGCTAACGGTCAGCAAGCAAGATTCCCATACCGTGGTCTTTGAGTTTGCACAGCCGTACGGTCCCGAAGACCGGCTCTTTGACAGCATCGCCATCCTGCCGCGTCACCTCTTGCTCCAACCATACACCGAAGGAACACTGACTAAGGTGTGGGACTTGAACTCTATGCCCGCAGACATTGCCGGTCTGGGACCCTTTCGTTTCAAACAATATGTGCCAGGCCAGCGCCTGGTGCTCGAGAGGAACCCTTATTACTGGAAGCAGGATTCAGCCGGACAGCGCCTCCCTTATCTGGCAAATATCATCTTCGAATACGTGGGAAGCGAAGACGCTCAAGTACTGCGGTTCGCCAGCGGAGGCGCCGATGTCGTCAGCCGCATTAGCGCCAGAAACTTTGACCTCCTGTCACGAGAGGCGCACCGCTCGCGCAGGCTTGTGGATGCCGGCCCGAGCCTCGAATACAATTTTCTGTTCTTCAACCTTAACAATCTCTCCAAAAAGAACCTTCCGCAAATAGAAGCCAAACAATCGTGGTTCCGCAATGTGAGTTTCCGGCGTGCTGTTTCCGCACTGATTGACCGCCAAAGTATCGCCTGGCTGGTTTTTGCAGGCCGGGCTGTGCCGCTCGCGACCCACGTGACTCCCGGGAACAAGCTTTGGTTCGATTCGAGTGTCGTGCCCACCGCCCGCTCCATTGAGAGTGCGCGCACTCTACTCTCTTCTGCGGGCTTTTCCTGGAACAGTAGCCATAAACTCATAGACCAGTCGGGACGCCCGGTTGAATTCTCTATTCTTACCAATACGGGGAATACCGAGCGGATACAGATGGCTACTATGATCCAGCAAGATCTCGAGCAGGCCGGCATTGCCACTCACATGGTGTCATTGGAGTTCCGCAGTATGCTCGATCGGATCACGGGCACATTCGACTACGAGGCCTGTTTGCTTGGGCTTGCTAGTGGCGATGTGGACCCCGGCTCAGAAATGAGTGTTTGGCCCTCTGATGGCAGTACTCATCTCTGGGATCTCACGCGTGCGACCGCAGATACTATGTGGCAATCCGAGATCGACCGGCTGATGGCGTCGCAGATGCGTTCGACGAAGGTGGCCACGCGCAAGCGGCTTTACGACCGCGTGCAACAGATCATGGCCACAAACCTTCCCATCATTCCTCTTGTCAGCCCGAATGTGTTGGCCGGAGCGAAAGCGGGCCTGCGGAACTTACGTCCCGCAATTCTTCTACCCTACGTGCTTTGGAATGGAGAAGAGCTGTACTGGAGCGCACAGTGACACTTGATTTCTGTCACATACAGTACGGTCACTCACAACGGCCAACGCAATTCGGGAAAATCTAATTAAGAATACGTTCCAGAATGAAAAAATGCCAAGTAGTATTTCGGGTAATTACTAGTATCTGAGGTATCGGTGCCGGTCCAAGTTGTCTTCATGCAAAAATCTGATCGTTTTGCGGAGAGGTATGGAGCTCGAGCGAATGATTCGGGAGTTGCGAGAGCGGCGCAGGTATCTGGACCGGGTGATCGCGGCCTTAGAGCAGTTGGCGCGCCTCACCTTCAGTCAGACTACACTTGCGAAACCCGAGCCTGGGCGGCGCGGCCGGAAATTCATGACCAACGAGGAGCGGCGGGCTGTCTCCGAACGCATGAAGAAATACTGGTCCACTCGCCGGCCGTCAAGAAACAGCGATAAGAAACCCAAGGTAGGCCCGTCTAGCGCCTCGTAAAACGCCGGACGGTTGCCAGATAGAGATCCAGAGCGGTTTTATGCTCCCATACTAACTGTTCCACTATCTTCTCGTACTGTTTCTGTTGCGTAACAATGGCTCTGTCCCTGGGACTCTTCGACCGCCTCTGGCAGAGGTCCGCCTGAATCGCGAGGGCCTTTACCAGGAGATCACCGATCGCCATTACCTCCCCATGGCGGGCAGCTAAGAGTGCAAACGGAGTAGTACTACGGCGTGCGCTCACGGTTCCAAAATTGATCTGAAGAACATGCCGCAGTTTGCGATTCGGAACTCCACACATGCGTTTAAACGCGCCTCTGGGTCTCACGTGTTTAGAACCACCTCTCGCATGATTAATCTCCCCAATGGTAAGAGCGGCCGAAGATCCGAAGAAATATAGACCGGCAACCAGAGAGATGTCGAGGCGGTACTAGTGTCGTAGGATCAGGTGTTCGCCCGGCGCATAGCCGCCCACTCAAAAGCGAGTAGAATAGCTGCATGCCGGCGCATAACGATAACGAATTGCGTTCCGGAGTCGCCGGCGATGCTCCGGGATCCAGGTTCCATGCCCACCCCGCACCGAAGTACCGGTTTCCGGGAGAAGGCCTGGACCGGGCGGCGGCTTATCAGTTAGTGCATGACGAGCTCCTGCTCGATGGGAACTCCCGCCAGAACCTGGCGACTTTCTGCCAGACGTGGGTTGAGCACGAGATCAGTCAGCTTATGACTGAGTGCCTCGGGAAGAATCTGGTTGATAAAGACGAGTACCCGCAGATGGCAGAGCTGGAGGCCCGCTGCATTCACATGCTGGCGGACCTTTGGAATTCACCCGATCCCGCCAACTCGATCGGTTGTTTTACTGCTGGCTCGAGTGAAGCCGCAATGCTGGGCGGCCTTGCTCTAAAGTGGCATTGGCGGAAGCGCCGCCGCGCGTCCGGTAAATCTGCCCGCCGGCCGAATATCATTTGCGGCCCTGCCCATGTCTGCTGGCCCAAGTTCGCCCGCTATTTTGATGTCGAACTGCGCCAAATCCCCTGTGAAGGCAGCCGCCTGCTCATGTCACCGGAGGAGGTCATCAAGCGCTGCGATGAAAATACCATCGGCGTTGTGCCGACTCTCGGTATCACGTACACCCTCCAATATGAGCCCGTCCATGCCGTCGCGCTGGCGCTGGATGACCTCGAAGAAGAAACAGGGCTCAGTATTCCCATTCATGTCGACGCCGCAAGCGGCGGCTTTATTGCGCCGTTTCTTCATCCGGCATTGGTTTGGGATTTTCGCATCCCGCGTGTCAAATCGATTAATACTTCCGGTCACAAGTTTGGTTTGGCGCCTCTCGGTTGCGGCTGGATCGTATGGCGCGAGAAGCAGGATCTCTCCAAAGAACTTGTATTCCGTGTAAAGTATCTCGGCGGCCGTATGCCTACCTTCGCTCTCAACTTCTCGCGGCCCGGCGGTCAGGTGGCTTCTCAGTATTACAATTTTGTCCGTCTGGGCAGGGAAGGCTATACCGGTATCGCGCAGGATTGCGCGGACGTGGGCGCGTGGATCGGGGAACAAATGGCGAAGTTGGGGTTATTCGAACTCCTCTACGACGGGCGCGGCGGAATTCCGGGCTGTTGCTGGAAAATTAAAGATGGCGAAGAAGCCGGCTTTACTCTCTACGACCTGGCGGACCGCCTGCGTGTCCGCGGGTGGCAGGTGCCTGCTTACCCGATGCCGGCTAACCGGAGAGACCTGGTGGTGCAACGAGTGCTTTCCCGTCTGGGAGTAAGCCGCGATCTTGCCGAACTCCTGGTGACAGACGTCCAGCGGGCTGTCCGCCATTTCGAGGAACACCCCTCGCCGAAGCCGCTCACACGCAAACTCGCCGGAGGTTATCACCACGGCTAATCGGGCCTGAGGAACGGACCGGCAGGCGAGTATCCGCGGTTCCTTTACTGCCGGTCCGCTCGGCTATGCCGGTCCGGCCAATTTTCGTCAAGTGAGCCACCATTGCCGCCCGCGAACCAACGCCCAGCTTGGCGAAAATGCGCCGCATATGCGTGCAAACCGTCCACGAGCTGATGTTCAGCACGTCCGCAATAATCTTGTTAGAATGACCCAACGCCACCAGCCGCACGATTTCCCTCTCGCGCGGACTAAGCGCGACGGGAAGTTGATTCGTTTTCGGCAGGCGGATAAACAGGTAGCGGGATCCATCGATCTCCAGATCGAAAAGGATCTCTTCAGAAGACGCCTCCGGCGGCGCCCCGGCCTCGCCTTCACGCACAGGTGTGCATTTCAGTAAACGCCGGATCAGGTCCTCTGCATTAGATACTTCGGCAGTCATCATCTCGCCACCTCTTCTCAGAATCCCTTCCGGTTTGTCAAGCTCGTTTAGGCCGCCACGAGGAAAGCGCAACATCGGGATACTACCTGCGGCTGACAATCCCGTTACAATTAGCCGCAGAAACAAATACGAAAACACAATATCACTTCATTAGGCTATCCTACAGTCGCATGTTTCGGGGACGACAATTCTATCCTTCAGCCAATCATCCGGGGAACGACCTGAAACTAACTCATTTGAGTGAGATTAGAATCAGCGACCCTGTTTTCGTTAGTTACAAAATGCGACTCGACGCCCCATGCCACCGAGATTATAGTTGCCTTGTTGCATCATTTCAAGGAGGTATGCACAAGATGGTTGACCACGAAGGCGAGCTCGAACTAGAACTCGAGCAGGAATTCCATGAAGGCGGCGCAGGCGAAACCGGAGAAGGCGAAGGCTGGTTGGGCGCCATCGGAAATGTAGTCGGCAACCTCCTGGGCGAGCAGGAGGGGGAGGACGAATTCGAAGACGAGTTGGAAGATGAACTCGAAGGCGAAGGCGAAGGCTGGCTGGGCGCTGTGGGCAATGTAGTCGGCAGCCTGCTCGGCGAGTCGGAACTGGAAGACGAACTCGAAGACGAGTTGGAAACCGAGCAATTCTTCGGGAAAATCGGCAGCTTTCTCAAGAAGGCGGCCCCGATTCTCAAGAAGGTCGCCAAGGTCGCCGCGCCTCTTGTGGCAACGGCGGTCGGCGGGCCCGCCGCGGGCGCTCTGGCCGGCAAGCTGACTTCGGCTCTGGGTGAGGATGAATTTGAGGATGAACTCGCCGGCGAGCTGGAGAGCGAGTCGGAAGACGAACTGGAGAGCGAAGGCGAGCAGGAGATGGTGCACGAGATCGCCGCGCACGAGTTGACACACAATGAAGCAGTGGCGGAAATGCTCGCCGAATCGGCCTCTCAAGAAGCCAATGAGGCTGAGGCGGAAGCCATGGCCGGCGCCGCGGCGATCACCGTGATCTCACCGCGTGACCGGCGCGCGCTGCGCCGCATCCTACCCCACCTGGTGCGCGGCACCGCGATTCTGACCCGTATCCTGCGCCGGCGGCGCGCGACCAAGCCCGTAGTGCGCGCTGTACCGGCTGTGATGCGCCGTGCCGTCAAAGACCTGAAGCGGCAAGCCGCGAAAGGCAAACCCATCACACGGCAAACTGCGGCCCGCACGGTGGCCAAACACGTGAAAAAGGTACTGGCCAGTCCAAAGGCGTGCACCGCCGCTGTGGCCCGTAACGTAAAAGTCAGTCGCGCGTATAAACGTCCACGGCGCTTGCACCATCGCCGCCGCCGTGCAGCGCGCGTCTGAACGCTGCCAGTAATCCACATAAGGAGAAACGACGATGGCACAACTGTGTGAATCCTGTGGGTCCGCATACGCGCATGAAGCCGAGTTCGAAGACGAACTCGAACTGGAAGGCGCCGGCGAGTTAGAAGATGAGCTCGAGTTGGAAGATGAACTTGAGGATGAAGGCGAGCTCGAGGACGAACTCGAGGGCGAAGGCTGGCTCGGAGCCGTCGGCAACGTGGTCGGAAGTCTGCTCGGTGAAGACGAACTCGAAGACGAACTGGAAGCCGAAGCGGAAGACGAACTCGAGGACGAGCTGGAGGACGAAGTCAGTCCAGTCCGCAAGGTATATACCGATGCCATGATGGAGCACCTGGGAGAACTGGCGGCCGAGGCCGAAACCGAAGACGAGGCCGCCGAACATTTCCTGCCGCTGATCGGTATGGCTGAGTCGAAGCTGCTGCCGGTGGCTGCCAAAAGGCTGGCGCCGATGGCCAAGAAAGCTCTGCCGCGAGTGGCTAAAGCAGTCACCAAGGTAGCGCCCCATCTGACCCGCGGAGTGGGCAAAATCGCGCGGGGCCTGCATCGGCGGCCGGCTGCCCGGCAT
Organism: Bryobacteraceae bacterium; assembly: GCA_030041985.1. Lineage (GTDB taxonomy): Bacteria > Acidobacteriota > Terriglobia > Bryobacterales > Bryobacteraceae > PSRJ01. The sequence continues at coordinate 19,239 of JASIAM010000027.1, forward strand.
CTGTTGAAGACCGTTCCTACGATTGCCCGCCGCACCGTGCACAGCATCGCCCGGCAGGCTGTTCATGGCCAGCGGGTCACACCGCGCACGGCCGTGCGGACGCTGGCGCACCAAACCCGGCGCGTGCTTGGTCACCCGCATCATCGGAGGGCGGCGCTGCGCCATCACAACCGGTTAGAGAGGCGCTTCCATCGCGGCGTCGGACGCGGCATTATCCGGCCCCACTGGCAGTGGCGCCGTATTGGCGGCCGTCTGGTGCGCGTGCCCCACGTCCGGCGCGGTATCCGGACCACAGGCGGAGTGACTCGCGTTCGCGCAGCGGGTGCTCCCGGTAGAGTCACTACAGTCCAGCGGAGCCGTCCCGGCCGCATCGTCGGCGGTCAATGTGTCTGTCCGGCGTGTTCTACTGGTGGCGCCGCGCCTGCTCCCAGCTACTGCCGTTGCTGCGGACAAATCCTGAGGTAGACAAGCCATGGCAACGCTGCCGGATACGGCGCCGCTCGCGCGCGCCAGTGCGGAGCTATCTTCTCGCAACGGACGAAAGCCCCTCGAAACGCCTTCCGTTCTCCCGGCTTGGCTCCGCGCGCAGTCCATCAATCTGACTCGCCATTCGGCTGCGCTGCGGCCGTTCCGGCGGGAAGAATTCGGTGCCAGTCCGGCGGCGCCCTCTGAAGGGCACATACAGGTAGTCAATAAGTTGATCTCCAGTCTGCGCCATGGGCTTCTAAAGATGTCAAAGAATGTCGCCGTGGCTAGCGCCCACGCCAGCCGCCGGCCCACGGCTGCGCGGCTGCACCGGGTAGTGGTCCACAAAGATCGCGCCCACAAGTGGGTGCGGGGTATTGAAAAGATCTGGGACTTCTACTTTGAGCTTTTCGGGCAAAGGCAATCGATGCCGTATGGTGAGTGGCTGCTCAGTTGCGACCGCATCGCCATGGATTGCTACCAGGCTGCCTATACCGGCCTGGGCGCCGCCAGATCCATACCCGCGCCGCCGCCATTTGCTTTCATGCGCACAGGTTTTGCTCCGTCAACTATTCGGCGAGGCATCCCGGTGCGCCGGATCGGCAAACAGCTCAATCCGTTCCCGCTGATCCAGTTGCCGTATCATCGCCTGATTAATCCCTGGACTTTGGGAGCGGTGATGCATGAGACGTGTCACAACTTACAGAGCGAGTTGGGATTGAGTAAGGCGGTGCCGCACCGCGTTGCGCTCCGGCTGTTAAACGCCCACATGGGCCGCTTCGTCGCTTCGGTATGGACACGCTGGAATCGCGAAATGTTCGCCGATATGGGCGCACTTCTATTAGGAGGGCCGGAAGTATTGGGATCGCTGATGGATGTTGTCGGGCGGGCGCCATCAGTGGTGTTTGCCTTCAGCCCGCGCGGCGTGCATCCCATCCCGTACTTGCGGACGTTGATCAGTGTAGAGTTGCTGCGGCGTATGGGGTTCCAGGACGAGGCGAAGCACTATGAGAGTGCCTGGAAACGCGTGTACCCCGATCCGCGGGCCGGGAACATTCCTGAGGCGCTGCTCAAGACCTTTCCGGAAGCATGCGCGCAAGCCGTGGATGCAATGTGTTACCAACCCTATAAGTCACTCGGTAACAAAAGCCTGGCGCAGGTGATTCGCTTTCAGAAGAAAGATCAGCAGATGATCGAGGAAGGGGCGCGGCGGCTGGCCGCGGGCGTGGACCCGGGTATCATCCCGGAGCGATTTCTGGTGGGCGCCAGCCGCGTAGCCCTCAATCGCCGGCTCGTAAGGCCGGGAGTGATCGCGCAGAACTTTTACAAGGAGTTGGTGAGGAGATAACCCGTGCCGCTCGAAACTACATTCCAGGAACTGTTCACCGAACTTCGTAAGTTACACGACACCCTGGTTGCCGTTCGCCTGACGATAGTGGAAGATAAACCAGTCAAGGGTGAAGCGGCATTGGTGGATTATCTGGAAGACACCATCCTGGATATGATGGGCCTGCTCGATGAGTCGCTCAAAGCTGCGCGGGCGGCTCAGAAAGCTGTCGGTAACATAACCGATTTGAATGCCGCGCGGCGGGCACTGACGGTGTGCCACGAACGTTTTCATCGACTCGGGCAGCAGTTTGCGGTAGAGTTAATCTCCTATGAGAAGTTCAAGGACCTGACCAGTCTGGGAAGCGAACGGCGGGGTGAGTGGCTCCCCTGGTCGAACAGCGTAAAGGAAGGGATCGAACAATGCCGGCAACCGCTGGAGAGTGCAGATAAAGCACTGGCCGCATGCTGGCAGGAGATCGCGGAGAGGGTTGGAATGAATTCGGTTTCCGTGCAGGCAATGAACATCGGGCAGAAGATTGTGTCGAAGCCGAACAATGGTGCGGAATTAGTTCGCGAGACAGTGCAGGACGGGATGAAGTAAGGGCCAACTTCCGAACAGTATGGCAGATCAGCAGATTGAAGATAGGAGGTCAGTATGGCAGCGCCGACATTACAGACGATGAATGACTCCGGAATAGAAACGGCTACCCGGATCGACGCTAATTTTCTGGAGATCAATGGGCAAAGTAAAGCTAGTATTGATAACGTTTGTAAAGCGCTGGATGCGATGACTAACGGCGCTGATGACGCGACCAAGTGCCTGCTGGCCTTGTGCCACGCGATCTGCGATCGATCTTTGGAAGCTGGTGTGATGGCGCCGAAAGATCTGAACGCTCTCGTCGCGGGCTGCTGGGAACTGAACACCAATCAAAAGGCGGCGGAGGGCGTCTGTACAGCAGTCGTGGAACTCTACCGATGCATTACTCCCCAGTCACGCCAAAGTATGGACCGCGCGGCCGTGAACAAGGCCCTGAATGGTGCAATCGCAGCCGCCGGGGATATCAAGAAAGGTCTCGGCGCACCCTGTGCCTTGCTTTGCCCCGAGCTTTATCAAGAAGTCGAGCCCACGTTGAACACAGCCACGAATGATCTCACCACTGCGGCGAACGATGTGCCCCAGGTCCAGAATTGCGGCCAATCGGGGGCTGCCAAGCAGATCGATTATGCGCGTTTGCAGTCGGACTACTGTATGGCTGATTGCCAGTTTAGCGCAATCAAAGTTTTTGTTCGTCCGGCTACTTTTGCTGCAGTACAACCGCTTTTCAATAAGTGGGCCGGTTTCCTTTGCGAGTTGCAGATGGCAATTCCCCGATTAAACTCGGCGAGCCAGGACTCTCGAAATGAAACCGAGCGAGACCTCCAGGCATTGGGACAGCTACTCGACCTGGTAGAAGATAGAGCCAAAGAATACGAATCCGGCAATTGCGGCAAATCGGTTTCTTACGTCCGGAAGATAGCGCAGCAGTTAAGAACTGAAGTTCTGACGAGGTCTCCTAAGATAAGCGAAGACATCTGGGCCAAGTTTGGCGAGTTACGCCGCTGCGGGGCGGATATCCCGGGCTTCAGTGAATACCTGGAATCGATACCGCGACTGCTGCTTCGGATCGCCGCCGCGCCGCCGAAGGCCGAAGCACAACGGGATCATCCAACGAAGTCCGGATTCCGTTTGCAGGTGCCTAAGGAAATTCGCAGCCAGGGACTCGTAAAAGTACGGGCTTATAAGCATGATGACCCGGGTCACGCGAGCACGCACGTTCCGGACGAGGATGGTGAGGTGGTGATTGAGGCCGAGAAGGACATTGAGCACGTGCTGGAGCTGCTGCTTAATGAGTTTCCGATTCAACAGGTCAGGATGAAATCTGAGTAGGTGATGGTGGCCAGGAAAGAATAAGATTATGAAACACTTTACATTTAGCCCGCAACGCCCGCCAATCGGAAGCATGGTTTCCGATCTGCAGTCGTTTCCGGTACTGACGCAGGATTTCTCTCCTGCAAACCTGCCGTCGGCGGCTGCTCCGGGGCCGGCCGCTCCGGCCAGCGGCACTTCGCCGCTGGGCCTGATGGCTGACAAAGCCATTCGCGAGGTCCTGAGCTGGCGGACGAAGAGTGACGACCCAAAAGGTTTCGTGGGCGCGCTCAACCAGGCGTTCGCCCTCAAGGACGTTGATGGGCATACCGAGTGGTCGTGGACGCCGCGCAGCTACACTGTGCAGACCGATATGGGGGCAGTGACCGGCGCGCAAGCGAGCATCTACGCGCGCGCCAAGGTCGCGCTCGACCAATCCATGCCTTTGTTGGACGGCTTGTACCCGCTCGTTCCTATCGTCGAGCCGGAAGACTTGGCAACGGTTCAGGCTGTGGTGCGGACACAATATACGGCGCTGGTGAATGAATTCGGGGTGGTGGGTGGTCCACGTGTGCCGCGCGTGGACGAGATGTTCCGTCTGCTCATCGGCCACGGCGATCCGACTAATCCGGAAGAGATCACCAGAGAAGGCAGTCTCGGTCTGGTAAGAGAGAGGTTCGGTCTGGAGCGGAGGTTCGTGACAACCGTAGACGACGAACAGAATCTGACAAACTTTCTCATTCTCGTCGACTATGTCATCGGGTTGAGGAAAAGCTGGAATCACTATAAGTCGTTCTTCGTCCGTACCGTGGAAGGTGAGACCAAGGCAGTGCCGTACTTCGGCACGCAGCTTGTGCTCATGTCGCGCGCGCTGGAAGTGGTCGCGCAGGGCGTTCAGGACGCGTACTACACCATGGATTCGGTGTTCATGGGTGATCCGGAGCGGCAGACTTCGCAGCTCATTTTTGCCCGAGCTCCCTACATGGTTCGAGAAGGCAGAAAGGCCCAGGAGAGTCTGGAATACTTCCCGCCCGACACGTCCGGGTTGTTTGTGGCGGAGTTGCTCGATTGGGTATACCGGGCGGCATCGGAGGAGTTACCCGGATTGCTTCAGGATGCCGGTAAGGATGGACTGGCATCCTTCACCCGCGCTACGGACCAACTGCGGCGATTCGTGCGCGCGGCAATTGGCCAGCACGCGCCTGGAATCCCGCCAGGTTACTTCACGCCGCGCGTGATCCGAGCCATGGAGTTGCTGGCTGATGGCCTCGATGAAGCGTTCTTCCTGGCTTCGGAGATTCGGCCAGCGCAGTTCCCGGCGGAGTTCACGGAAGACGAGAAGAAGCGGCTGATCGCGATGCTGAACGGCGGCGCCGCTGGGGCGATTATCTGAGTAGCTGGGCCGAGACTGCACTGAGGAGATGCATTTATGGCGACGGAGAAGGATTATCAATCTCTATATGACCGCATAGCAGCGCTGCGCGAGACGGTGTCCGGCCGTCTCGCGGCGGATCTGATCTCGAACCCCCAGCTCGCCGACGCGCTCAATAAGCAAATTGACGACATGCTGCAATCGGTGGTGAACTCGGACAGCAAGACGCCGCCGCCGCCGGACAAAGGCTTGAGTCAACTGGCCGGCATTGGAAGCGACGCCGCGAGCCAACTCGGTCAGGCGCGGATTCCGGCGGGAGTCGAGGCGTACGACGAAACCATCACCTCCGAGCGCATCATTGCCGTAGGTGACATGTATTATCTTTGGCAGCATGAGAAAATCGGCGTGTTTCGCGCGGTGCAAAAGCTGCAGGAATTGTTCCGGGCCGGCACGGTGCGCCTCTCTAGCGGCAGCGGCGCTTTCGCTCTCTATCAGTTCGATCGCAGAGAAGTGCTGCGCTACACCAAGCGCGACCGCCTGGCGGCCTATAAACGCATCTTTAATTATGGCGAGGGGCCGGTGCCGACAGGCGCTCGCGCCAACACGGACTTTCACAAGCTGTTCACGCATTTCGTGCATCAGGTCACACTGTTCTGGCGTGACAAGCGAATCTCGGACGTGATCCGGGAGCGGGCCTACGATCCGAGTTTCGGATCGATCGCGATTGTGCGCCGCGCCGGGCTGGACCTTCGCAATAACCTGAAGTGGCTGTCGTTCGGTCATCTCAACGTATTGCGCGTGGAAGTGATGCAACTTCTGGAGGAGGCTTTTAAGATTCTGAACTCGCCCGATGTCAAGCGTTTGTTTGGCGCCGACAATGCCTGGGACGCAGTGGAAGAAATTCTCATTCGTTACTATAACGAGCGGCTGGTGACATCGCCCCGCCAGCGGATGGGCGTGACCGGCCGCGAGGTACTGCGCTGGCTGGCGCAGCCGCATATTCTGCAAAGCACGCGCGCGCAATTCGAGACGTTGTTGCTCGAAATTGCCGAACAATCCGAAGAATGGCTCACCAGCGCGCAAGCCATGGGCGTGGGAGGCCGGCGGACAGAGCACCGCGTGCTGCCATGGGACAAAACGTCGCCCACACCCGCACGCCAGAACGGCACGCGAAAAGCCGTGGGAAAACATCCCGCCGAGCGGGAGTTCGAGTTGCAGATGGAATATTGACGGAGCGCGACTGATTCAGCACCCATCGGGAGGCCGCGCCCGCAATGGCACCGAACCGCGCCCTGGCATACGCCCGGGAACATTGGCCGCGTTTTGTGGCTGAATTGAAGCATTTCGTCCGCTTCCCCACGGTGAGTGCGGAGCCTTCGCACGCCAAAGATGTGAACAGATGCGCTACGTGGCTGGCTGGCCATCTGCGCAGGCTGGGCCTGGAGAATGTCAAGGTAGTGCCGACTGGCGGCCATCCTCTTGTATACGGTTGCTGGCAGCGGGCGGAAGGCAAGCCCACGGTGCTGATCTACGGACATTATGATGTGTTGCCTGCCGATCCTCTGGCGGAGTGGCATTCGCCGCCGTTTGAACCGGTGACGCGCGGCGATGACCTCTACGGCAGGGGGGCCTGCGATGACAAAGGACAGGTGTTTGCCCATATCAAAGCCTTGGAATCTTATCTGATGGCGGAGCGGGGCTTGCCGGTGAATGTGAAGTGCCTGTTCGAAGGCGAGGAAGAAATGGACAGCCCGAACTTTGCCCCGTTTGTACGGAAGCACAAGAAGGCGCTGGGGGCAGATGTGGCGGTCATGTCGGACACGCGTATGCTTGCGCCGGACCGGCCGGCAATTGGCTATGCACAGCGGGGCACGCTGCGGGTAGAGCTGGAAGTGGAAGGGCCGCGGCAAGATTTGCATTCCGGTAACTTCGGCGGCGCGGTGCACAATCCGCTGCAGGCTCTTTGCGATATGCTGGCGCGCCTGCACGATGCGGACGGGCGCGTAGCGATACCGCGCTTTTACGATGCGGTGCGCGCGTGGGGACCGAAGGAACGCGAATACATGGCGCGCACCGGCCCCAGCGATGCCGCGATTCTCAGGGACGCCGGCGTGAAAAGAGGCTGGGGCGAGCGTGGGTACACGCTGTACGAGCGAACGACGCTGCGCCCCGCTCTGACCGTGAACGGAGTGGCCGGGGGGCATCAGGGCGCGGGAGTGAAGGCGATCATTCCGGCGCGGGCGCGCGCCAAGCTGAGCTTCCGCCTGGTTCCGGATCAGGACCCGCAGGAAATCGGACGGCTTTTTCGGGAACACATCGCGCGCATTACGCCGCCTACGGTGCGCTCGAGCGTGGCGGTACTTTCCGGCGCGAAGCCAGCGTTGATCGACCGCCAGCAGCCGGCGATGCGGGCAGCGGCGTTCGCCTACCAGAAGGCGTTCGGACATGCACCGGTATTTCTGCGATCGGGCGGGACGATTCCGGTGATCAACACTTTTCAGAAGATCCTGGGAGTTCCCACGGTGCTGATGGGCTTTGGCCTGCCGGACGATCATATCCACGCGCCTAACGAAAAATTCCACCTGCCCAACTTTTATAACGGAATTGCGGCCGCGATCTGGTTTCTGGCAGCGGTTGGCGCCACGTTACGGAGATCGCATGGTGATTGATTGCCATTGTCACGCCGGGAAGGGCGATTATATGACTGCGCCCTGGAACACGGATGCACCCATTGAGCCATATCTGCGGCGCGCGCGAGCCGCTGGAATCGATAAGACGGTGGTGTTCGGGCCGTTTCACAGCGACTACACGAAGGCCAACGCGCAGGTGGCGCGCATTGTGGCGAAGTATCCGCGGCGCTTGATCGGGTTCGCGTTTGTGCACGCGGCGCGGGATGCGGGCCGCATTTTTGCGATGGTTGAGCGCGCTGTAAAGGAGTGGCATTTTCGCGGCATCAAACTGCATGGTTATCAGGCTATGCCGACGCGGGAAGTTTGCGAGGTGGCGCGCGCGTTTAGCCTGCCGCTGCTGGCCGATGTAGTGGGGCGCGCGGAAGTGGTGGACATGCTGGCGCCGCAATATCCGGATGTCACCTTTATCATTCCGCACCTGGGCAGCTTCGCCGATGACTGGCGGGCGCACCAGAGGGTAATTGATCAGCTTGTGCGGTATCCGAACGTGTACGCCGACACCTCGGCCGTGCGGCGATTCGATTACCTGGTGGAAGCCGTGAAGCGCGCCGGCGCACGGAAGATCTTGTATGGTTCGGACGGGCCTTGGCTGCATCCCGGGCTGGAACTTCACAAGATCCGCCTATTGGGATTGCCGCCGGCTGAGGAAGCGCTGATTGCCGGCGGCAACGCGCTGCGGCTCCTGCGCGAGGTCAAGGTAGGAGAAGCGGCGGCGGATGTTCCAAGGCCGGCGCGGCGCTATTCGTACGAGGAGCGTTGCCCGGTTGGTAGTGCGATCGAAACACGATTGCCGCCCGCCGCGGAAGCCGAATATGAGCTTTGAAGGGAATGGTATTTCGCAAGTGAAGGAGGTCCCCATTGGGTAACTGGACGCGACAAGCTGCGGTGCACAGTCTGACGCACCGGATGGACGACGGCCTGTTTGTCACGGGCCTGTGCGCGTACTGTGGGCTGACTACTATCGATTATTGCCCGGCCTGCGGGATTTTTGTCTGCCGGCAGTGCGACGTTCGGGAACATTGGCCGGCGGCTGGGATTCTTCCGACTGTCGGATTTGCGGTAGAGCCTTATCGGGTGGGAGGGCGCTTCCGGCACTAGTAACGCAAGAGGGCGCGGCGTATGAATCCCAGCAGCACCGCCGCCAGCAAAGGCCGAGCCTGAGCCGGTTTCCCTACTCGCCTTCGTACTCTCGGGCTTGTGGCATAATCCCGACTGGGTACCCGGTTTGGCGCGCGCGACGTCTTTTGGGAAAGTGGTCCGTTTCGTTCGCTTGCAGGATTTCGTCTGGCTGCTGCTGTTCGGTCTGCTGGCGCTGACCAGCGAATATCACGATATCCCGGCCATTGTGCCGCTGGTGGCGCTTACCATTGCACAAATCGTGGAATCCAGGATTCCGGCGCTGTCGGCAACACGCCGGCGCGTAGTCTGGATCATTATCCTGAAGCTGGCTTTCGGGTATCTGTTGATCGCCTACACGGACGGCATCGTCAGTACCTTCTGGCCGGTGCTTCTGCTGCCCGTAGTGTCCGCCGCCACCGCGCTGGGGATCATCGGAACGCTGGTATTTACCTTCGTTGCCGGCGGCGCGTACCTTTCCTTTCTGCTGTGGGTGGATTTCTCGCGTTATGCCCTCGACTGGTCGGAACTGAGCGTGCTGCTGGGGAGGTTAACCTTTCTGGCCATGGTTGGCATACTGGCCAGCACGCTCGCAGAGGCCTCGCGGGCGCAATCAGAGAAGAACCGCCGCACCGCGGAAGAACTTGCCAAGGCCAATGAACAACTGCAAAAAGCGGAAGAAGCGGTGCGGCGCTCGGACCGGTTGGCTGCCCTGGGCCAACTCTCCGCCGGCTTGGCTCACGAGTTGCGCAATCCGCTGGGGACTATCAAAGCCTCGGCCGAAATGTTGCAGCGAACGGTAAGCGCGGAAAACGAAGTGGCTCGCGAGGTGTCCGGCTTCATCGCCAGCGAGGTGGATCGCACCAATTCGCTGATCACGCGCTTCCTGGATTTCGCGCGCCCGTTGCAGTTGCGTCTGGATCGGGCCGATTTATCGCAAACCCTGGATCGGGCGGTCGCGGCGGCGGAACGGGAGACACCGCGGGTGGCCATCTACAAAAATTACGGCCTCGAGATTCCTCCGTTTCCGTTCGATGCCGAACTGCTGGAGCGGGTGTTTTTCAACCTGATCGTGAATGCCGCGCAGGCCAGCGAACCAGGGGGCGCGGTAACGGTAAAGACTCGGCCGGCCGGCGGCATGGTGGAAGTTGCCGTTATCGACCGCGGCTCGGGAATCGACCCCAAAAATCTGAACGACATTTTCAACCCGTTTTTCACTACCAAGCCCCAAGGAGTGGGGCTTGGGCTGGCCATTGTCTCGAAAATCGTGGACCAGCACGGGGGTAAGATAGCAGTGGAGAGCGAGCGGGGAAAGGGCAGCATTTTTCGCGTGTTCCTTCCGCTGGCGGGAGTTGCTGCTCCCGAAGAAACGCTCACCAGCCCGCAAACGCCCGCATGAAAAAGCGAATCCTGGTGGTTGAAGACGAAGAGAAACTACGCCGGGTGATCGAATTGCAGTTAGCGGCATCAGGATTCGACGTGGACAAGGCCGCGACAGCCGAAGAAGCGCTCAAAATCGTGGACCGGGCAGACCTGGTGCTCACCGATTTCCGCCTTCCCAATATGGATGGCTTACAGTTGCTGGGGCTGATCCGGCGGCAGAACGCGCAGGTGCCGGTGGTGATCATGACGGCCTATGGCAGCATTGAAACCGCGGTCGAGGCGATGAAATCCGGCGCCACGGATTTTCTCCTGAAGCCATTTTCTCTCGATCACCTGATGCAAGTGGTTGGGAAGGCGCTCGAGATGAGGGCGCTGCGGGATGAGAATCGCAAACTGAAAGAAGAGCTGGGGCGCCGCTACGAGTACGACAACATCATCGGGCGCAGCGAAGCCATGCAGGAAATTTTCGCCACCATCGAGCGCGTGGCGCCCACGCGGGCCACGGTGCTGCTGGCTGGTGAGAGCGGGGTGGGCAAGGATCTGATTGCCCGCGCGATTCATTTTCACTCTCCGCGGCGTGACCGCCCTCTGGTGAAGATCAACTGCAGCGCTATTCCGGAAAACCTGATGGAGAGCGAGCTGTTTGGTTATGAGAAAGGGGCCTTTACGGGGGCCGCCACCGCCAAGCCCGGAAAATTCGAGCAGGCGGACACAGGAACCGTGATGCTGGACGAGATCGGCGACGTGCCGCCAGCGATTCAAGTGAAGCTGCTGCGCATCCTGCAGGAACGCGAGTTTGAACGCCTGGGCAGCAATGTAACCCGGCATATCGACGTGCGGGTGATCGCCGCCACCAATCAGGACCTGCGGGCGGCGCTGGAGCAAGGCACCTTTCGCGAGGACCTGTATTACCGGCTGAACGTTGTGCCCATGAACATTCCGCCTCTGCGCGAGCGCAAGCAGGACATTGCGTTTCTGGCCAACCATTTTCTGCGCAAGCTGGCGCCGGATTCGGGCCGACCGGTGGAATCGATCAGCGATGACGCCATGGAAAAACTGGTGGGCTATCATTGGCCCGGTAATGTGCGTGAACTGGAAAATGTAATCGAGCGGGCGCTCATCCTATGCCGCGGGAGCCAGTTAGAGCCGGACGATATCAAGCTGGAAATGGCGCCACGCGCACGCGCCGCAGGCGATACCAACCAACATCATTTTCTGCCGGAGGGAATGACGCTCGATCAATACGAGCAGGAGTTGATCCGGGAAGCGCTGCGGCGCGCGGATGGCAACAAGAGCCAGGCCGCGCGTTTGCTGGGCCTCACGCGCAACGCTTTGCGCTACCGGCTGACGCAGATGGGGTTGGAGGCGTAGGGGCTAGCTCAATTAGACCGACGCAGTCCTAACGTGAAAGCGCACGCCCTCGCGCCGCTGCAAGAAACTTACAACCTCGAACAGATTATCGGCGCGCGGGTTTCCGGCCGGTCCGAGCATCCTCATAAGGCTCTTGGAAGGTATACGCGTGTGCGCGGCAAGCGCAGTAAATCCGACGGTCGCATTGATGTAATCGCGGAGGATAGTCTTAGCTGTGGCAATATCTCCGCTGAGCATGCATTC
>JASIAM010000300.1 GCA_030041985.1 Bryobacteraceae bacterium
AGGTGCTTTCGCTCAGCGAGCCGCCCGATCCGAACGACGGTTTTTTCGATCTTGGAATCGACTCGCTTTCGGCGGTCGAACTGGCCAACCTCCTGCAGGCGCAGCTTGGAAAATCGTACGAGATGCCATCGACGATGGTTTTCGATTATCCAAGCGTGTCGTCTTTGGCCCGGCACCTGGCGGAAAACCTGGCGGGATCGCCCGCGGTTTCCGTGCCGCGGCCGAGCGTCAAACAGACCACCGGCCACGAGCCGATTGCCATCGTCGGGGTGGGTTGCCGTTTTCCGGGCGGGGCCAATCCCGAAGAGTTTTGGGAAATGCTGCGCAGCGGCGGCGACGCCATTACGGAAGTGCCGCGCGACCGCTGGGATATCGATGCCTTCTACGACCCCGATCCCGATGCGCCGGGAAAGATGACGACGCGTTTCGGCGGTTTCCTTCGCGACATCGACCGCTTCGATCCGGGCTTCTTCGGTATTTCGCCGCGCGAGGCCGAGTCCCTGGACCCGCAGCACCGGCTGCTCCTCGAAGTGGCCTGGGAGGCTCTCGAAGACGCGGCCATTGCTCCGCCTTCGCTGATGGGCACACCGGCGGGCGTGTTTATCGGCATCAGCACGTCCGACTATACGCATTTGCTCAGCTCGCGCGGTGTCGCGTCGATTGACCAGTATTTCGGATCGGGCAATTCGCACAGCACCGCGGCCGGGCGGCTGAGCTTCGTCTTGGGATTGGAGGGTCCCTGCTTCACAGTAGACACGGCGTGCAGCGCTTCGCTGGTGGCCCTACACCAGGCGTGCCGCGCGCTCCGGGCAGGCGACTGCAACATCGCATTAGCGGGCGGCGTCAACGCCACTCTGATTCCCGACGGCACGGTGTACTTCTCCAAAGCACGCATGATGGCGCCGGACGGGCGCTGCAAGACCTTCGACGCAGCCGCGGACGGCTATGTGCGCGGCGAAGGCTGCGGAGTGTTAGTGCTAAAGCTCTATCGCGATGCGGTGCGCGACGGCGATCGCATCTGGGGGCTGGTGCGTGGATCCGCAGTCAATCAGGACGGGCGCAGCAGCGGGCTTACGGTGCCCAACGGGCCGGCGCAGGAGCGCGTGATCCGCGAAGCGCTCGCGGAAGCAGGTATCGAGCCCGAACAGGTTTCCTATGCGGAGGCCCATGGCACCGGCACCGCGCTGGGCGACCCGATCGAACTCACGGCGCTCCAGGGCGTATTCGGCGCGGGCCGCGATTCCGGGCGGCCTCTGCTTGTCGGTTCGGTGAAGACCAATATCGGGCACCTGGAAGCCGCGGCGGGTGTTGCGGGGCTCATCAAAGTCGTGCTCGCGATGCGCCACGGCCGCATCCCGCCACACCTGCACTTCCGCAATCCTACTCCGCGGATTCCGTGGGATCGCTACGCGTTGCGCGTGGTGACCGAAACCATGGAGTGGCCCGCGCGCCGCAAGATCGCGGGTATCAGCTCGTTTGCCTTTAGCGGTACCAATGCGCATGTCGTCGTGGAGGCGGCTCCTGTTCCGGAAACGGCCGCGCCGCCCGCCATCGCGGATCGAAGTTGTCACACGCTCGTATTGTCGGCCCGCAGCCGCTCCAGCCTTTCCCGGCTGGCGGCGATCTGGCGGCAATGGTTGGAGCGCAATCCCGCATGCGCTTTCGCCGACGTGTGTTTCACCGCGGCCACGGGGCGTGCTCACTTCGAGGAACGAGCTGCGCTCGCGGCGGCATCCGCCACCGAGGCCGCCGAATTGCTGAAAAAGGTTGAGCCGGGCGAGGCTGATGCGGAGGTGGCGCAGTCGCGCTCGCCACGCGAACGGCCCCGTTGCGCGTGGCTGTTCCCTGGACAGGGAAGCCAATATCCCGGGACGGCTCGGGAGTTGTACGAGCAGCAACCCGTGTTCCGGCGCGAGTTGGAGCGCTGCCACGAGATTCTGGCAGGCGAAATGGAGCAGCCGCTGCTGCCGCTTATTTTCGAGGAGTCCGAGCGCATCCACGACACGCGCTTCGCGCAGCCGGCTCTGTTCGCCGTTGAGATGAGCCTTGCGGCCTTCTGGAAGAGCCTCGGCCTGGAGCCGGACGCCGTACTGGGGCATAGCGTGGGACAGTACGCTGCGGCGTGCGTTGCCGGTGTCTTTTCGCTGGAGGATGGTTTGCGTCTGCTGGCGCGCCGGGGAAAGCTGATGGCCGGCTTGCCGCAGGCAGGCGCAATGGCTGCGATCTTCGCAGATCCGCGCGAGGTGGAAGGCGCCCTCGCGTCCCGCGCCGATTTGTGGCTCGCAGCCGATAACGGGCGGCATGCGGTGGTGAGCGGAACCTCCGGAGCGGTCGAGGATGCGATGCGGGAGTTTGCGGCAAGGGGCGTGGCCGTGCACAGGCTCGCCACCTCGCACGCATTCCATTCCGGTCTGATCGATTGCATGTTGGACGAATTCGAGCAGTTCGCGCGCGAAATCGATTTCGGCGCTCCCCGGATTCCGCTGATCTGCAACATCTCGGGACGGCCGCTGCGCCGCACGGAATTGCCGGATGCGGCGTACTGGCGGGAGCACGCACGGCGGCCGGTGGCATTCGCGGCCGGTGTCAGGGCATTACAGGAAATGGGTTGCCGGGTGTTTCTGGAATTGGGGCCTGGCACTACGCTGTCCTCCATCGTGGCTGAATGTGCGGGAGCCGCCGGCCTGCTCACCGTGCCCTCGCTGCGGCGCGGGCGCAGCGACGCGCGACAGATCGCACTCGCCGTGGGAACGCTGCACAGCGCCGGGCTACCCGTAGATTTCCGCGCATGGGATCGGCCTTGGGAGCGCCACAAAATCTCCCTGCCTGGGTATCCGTTCGAACGGCAACGCTGTTGGGCGAGCGGCCTCCTTCCGGCGGGCAGCCCCGCACCGCGGACCGTGGCAGACAGCGATCAGCAGTTGGCCACCGGTCAGCGCATCGTGACGAACCGGCTTTCGGTGGCAGCGCACCCGTGGCTCGGTGACCATCAGGTGTTCGGAACGATCGTCGCCCCGGCGGCGATGTACCTCAGCATGGCTTTGCGTGCGGGCGGCGTACCCGGGGGCATTCGTGATGCCGCCTTCACGCGCGCCCTCGAGTTCAGCGGGGACGAGGCAGAGCGCGACCTCCAGTTGATCCTCGATCCGCCGGCGGACCGCGGACGGCAGCGTTTCGAATTTTTCAGCCGCAATGTCGGCGCTTCCTGGATCTCGCATGCCGCCGGTTACTGGGAAAGCGCGGCCAGCGGCAGTGACAGCGCGCGCGAGACTCT
>JASIAM010000301.1 GCA_030041985.1 Bryobacteraceae bacterium
GGCGTATAGGCGTCCGGCTGTATGCCGCTGGGCGAAACCTTGCTGCCGTTGGGAAGCGCCTCGCCTGGTGTGATCAGAAGGCCCGCCACCGAAATGTTCTTCAGAGTATCCGTAGTATTGAAAGGCGCGGTCTGGTCCAGCCGGTAATCAATATTATCCAGCAGTGCATGATAAATGCCGAAGCCCGCGTGGACAACCGTCTTACTTTTACCGAAAGGATCCCATGCCAGGCCCACGCGTGGTTCGGGCAAAAATTTAGCGCGGTTCACCGCAAGCGCCGAATTACCGATCGTCGGATTCGTATTGATCACGCCATTGGAGAAGAGGTAATTGGAGGCCCTGCCAAAGGCTTCGTTCCACCCATTGGTAGATTCAAACCGGAAGCCCAGCCGAAGCTGTAGGCGGGAACTCAGCTTCATACTGTCCTGCACGAAGCCCGCCCCTTCCAGCGACCGCCATCCCAGCTCTGCCGGCGAAGGAACCACTGTGAAGGTTGCGATCGAGCCGGTTAGAAAACTGCTCAGGCTGCTGAACGAAGCCTGCCCATACTGGTCCTGTGCCAGATTGTCGTTCGAGCGGATCTGTTGAAACCACGCGCCTGCTTCCAATTGGTGAATACCGTGCGAAACGTAAATGTGGTCGTCATAAGTGAGCAGACTCCGCGCCTGAGTGTCATTGCTGCTCGTGTTCGCGCCCGCCGTGGAGATTTGCGATGCGCCATTCGATGCTGTGCCGCCGCCGATGACTATTGCGCCGATCGGATCTCCGGCCACCCATCCCGGAACATCCACCGGAACTTCGCCGTTGAAGAAGTAACTGGCGCGGGAGAAGCCGATGCGCGCCGTGTTCAGCACGCTGGGCGAGAACGTATGCTGCTCCTGCAGGCTGAGCACTTGTTCCCGCAAGGTTTCGAGTATCAGGCTCAGAGGATTGGCCGAAGGTGTATTGGCAATGCTGTCGTCGACGGTGTAAACCGCGAACAGGCTGTCGTTATTCGAAATGTTGTAGTCGAAACGCGTCGTGCCGAAATCTTCGCGGATGGTCTGCAGCGGATGACTGAACGCTTCCGCAATCCCCCCGCCCAGCTCGGGCCCATTCTGCACCGGCCAGAGATTCAATAGAGGTTGCACCGAGGGCGCCGCTTGCGCGCGCGCCGCATTATCGGGCACCAGCGTAACATCGCTTAAGCCCAGCCGCTGCTGGAACCCTTCGAAATTGGCAAACACGAACAGCTTGTCTTTCTTGATCGGAGCGCCCAGGTTGGCCCCATAGGAATTGCGCTCAAAGTGCGGGATCGTGCCCTGGTCGAAGAAGTTGCGCGCGTCCAGATCGCTGTTGCGTAGAAACTCGTAGAGGGTGCCATGCACGTCATTCGAGCCGGAAGCGGTCACGATGCTCACCTGCGCTCCCGGCCGCTTGCCGTATTCAGCGCCATACGTGTCGGTGACTACGTTGAACTCCCGCACCGCGTCCACGCCCAGAAGCTGTCCGCTGGTGCCGCCCGGAGTGTTGTCAATCAGTGAAGCGCCGGTGTATTCAATGCCATTCAGAAGAAAAAGGTTCTCCTGGGGCCTTCGGCCGGAAACCGAAAACATGTTCCCTACAGACGAACTGGCCGTCCCCACGCCTCCTGACCGCTCATTGGTGTAGTTCACGATGCTGGGGTTCAAAGTCATCAGCTCGTCGTAGCTGCGGCCGTTGAGAGGCAGATCCTTCACCTGATTCTCGTTGACCAGTCCCGAAATCTGCTGCGTCGAAACCGAAACCTGCGAAGGCGATTCTTCAACCGTGATTGCCTGCTGCACTTCTCCCACGGGCAGCGTGAAATCAAGGGCTACCGTCTGGCCGACCACCAGATTGATGCCGGTCTTGTGCTGTGTCGCGAAACCCGTTTTTTCGGCCGTAACTTCGTACTTCCCGATCGCGACGGAAAAGGCCGAATAGCGGCCGGAATCGTCTGTGGTGGCCTTGCGCTCCCCGCCCGTTTCCACATTCTTGATCGTGACCGCAGCAGCCGGGATAGGACTGCCGGAATCGTCGCGAACCACCCCCAAAATCGAGCCGCCAACCACCTGGCTCCAACTGGGAGCTGCAATGAGCAAAACGGCAAAGGACAGCGCCGCAACGTGCTTACTAAGCAATATTCTAACCATCTTGATAGAGAATAGGATAATATCAGCACAAAAGTCAAGGCTTGACCGCAATTCCGATAGAGAACAAGTACTACGGCGGTGGCGGCGTGAAACTACTTGGGGCCGCGCTTTGCCGGCTACGTGGTGGGGGACGGAGCGTACGCCATCGCTCCTTTCCTGGTTCACGCCGAATGGTTGACCAACTTCTCCACCGCCAGGAACGCAAGCGCCACCGCGATTCAATTCCACCCCAGTAGGCGAACTCTGCCTCCAGCGGTTTCGCGAAACCGCTGATCTCACAGGGCTCACAGTGGCCCACAGCCCGCCCCTTGAATCCCAACTCCGACAGGTCTAATCTAAAAGATACGGGTGATGGAGTGTTCCTGGTCTCTATGGAGTGGCACATTATCAACCATCGTGACTATATCGAAGGGCCTTTTGACAGCTACGAAGCGGCTCTTCGCGAAGCGTGTATTTTAGGTAAGGAGACGCGCGCGGAACCTCGTGTGCGGCGTCGCGCCCGCGACTTTTACGTCTACCGCCCCCCTTATGACCGCGAGGAGCGCTGGCAGCCGGAATACTGGATTTGTACCCAGGCAGCCGCTGTGGCGCAAGGCGTTCCCCCGGAAATCTTTGCGCAGCCCCTGACGGAAAGCTGGCATTAATTCCGGCTCCCGGCGCGCAACTTTACGATCCTTTACATACAACTGCGTAAACGTTTACAGCTTACGCTTCTACCCGGGCGTCCAAAGAAGTGGAAGGGAGGGGACGGCAATGGCAGCGGTGGGGATGTTGCTTGATCCGACCAAAATAGGGCGTGATGCGGAGGCTCTGGAGACTCGACTCCGCAAACGAGTGATCGGCCAGCCGGAGGCGATCCGGCAGATCGTCGGTGTCTATCAGATGTTCCTTGCGGGACTCACAACACCGGGTAGACCGATCGGCTCATTTCTGTTTCTGGGGCCAACCGGCTCCGGCAAAACGCGAACCGTGGAAGCGGTGGCCGAAGCCTTGGCGGGCGACGCGCGCGCGGTGGTCAAAATCGACTGCGCCGAATACCAGCACAGCCACGAGATTGCAAAACTGGTGGGTTCTCCTCCCGGATATCTCGGTCACCGGGAAACGCACCCATTGCTCAGCCAGGAAATGCTGAATCAGTACCAGAACGAAAACGTGAAGCTGAGCTTCGTGCTGTTTGACGAGATCGAAAAGGCCAGTGACACTCTGTGGAACCTTCTGTTGGGTATTCTCGACAAAGCGACGCTGACGCTGGGCGATAACCGCCACGTCGATTTCTCACGCACCATGATCTTTCTTACAGGGAACCTGGGAGCGCGCGAAATCGAGTCGCTGGTGCGCCCCAGAATGGGTTTCGCTCCAGCCCCGATTCCATCAGAGACACCGGAACCCGAGGATTCGGAAAACAACGAGCACACTGTGCGCGTCGCGCACGCCGGTATCGAGGCCGCGCGGCGTCGCTTTTCCCCGGAGTTCATGAACCGCCTCGACAAAATCGTGGTGTTCCATCCATTGGGACCCGCCGAGTTGCGCTCTATTCTGGCGCTCGAATTGGAATTTCTGCGTGAGCGGCTCAATAAGGCCACCGGCACCACTTCCGTCGGTGTCGAGATTAGCGAAGGTGTCGAAAATTTCCTCCTTGAGGAGGGAACCGACGCCCGTTATGGAGCTCGCCATTTGAAACGCACTTTGGAGCGTCTGCTCGTGCAGCCATTGGCCAATCTCATCGCTACCGGCCAGATTCAGGCGGGTGATTTCGTACAGGTGGAACTGGATCCAAGCCCGATCGGCGCCCGACTGCTTTTCTTTAAGCAACGCAGAGATCCGGCAGGACGGCCGTTAACTACCAAGGGCACTGCGCCCTCTGAAGCTGTCGCCGCGTGAGTGTGGCTTTGCACACCACGGCACTTTGCGTTTTGGTATGCGGTTTGCTTCTCCTACTTGCGTTCGCGGTTGGAGCATTTGGTATCTCCTCCGCGGGCGCAAACTGGAGGAGTTCGAAGTCCGATGAAAACGAATTATTTTGCGTTTCGAGCGAGCACGTTGGCCCTGGGGCTCGCTGCGCTTGTGACGTCCGCTAGAGCCCAGGGCCCGCTTTACGACATGGTCTATGTCAATTTGCCGTATTCTGTTACGATCGGCAATAAAACGCTGCAGCCGGGTGACTATGTGATCAAGGAGTTACCCAGCGAGGATAAGAGCCGCGTACTGACAATTTATAGCAATCACGGCATGACATTCGAGGCATCCGCGATGACCATACCGGCGTATAAGGTCCTGACACCTGACAATACGACGGTTAGCTTGCATCACTTTGCTAATGACTACTATTTTGACCGGATCTTTATACAGGGTAAGAACTATGGTTATGAATTCCCGCTGCCGAACAGTGTGAAACAGCGCGAGAAGGAGGCCCTTACACCGGTAACAGTAGCGGCCCGTTATGAAGCGGCGCCGGCGCCGGTTGCGCAAGCCACGCCGCCGCCGGCTCCGCAGCCGCAGCCGGAGCCGGAAGTAGCACAAGCCACTCCCCCGCCCCCGCCCCCTGCTGCTCAAGAGGAACCTGCACCACCGCCAGCACCGGAAGCCAACCGAGAATTGCCAAAAACTTCCGCCAACTGGCTGCTGATGCTCTTGTGCGGCGGCGTGCTCTCCGGCGCGGGTCTGTTGCTGTGCCGCAGAACAGCATAATGCTTTTGTAAGAATCACGGGCGCTCCGCAAAAGGAGGAGGCAAATGAGCACACCTAGAAAAATATGGTTCCGGTGGATATCCGCTCTCTTACTTGCCTTCGGCGCCTTCCTGCTGGGCAGGGGCGTCCGTGAGATTTATGACGCGCACATGGGTCAGTCAGTGGCCCGGCGGGAGTTCCCCAATCAGCAGCTACTTCCCGAAGTGCCGTCTCGTCCGCCCCTCGGCGAACCTGTCGCGAAGCTCACAATTCCACGTTTGGGAACGGAACTATACGTTTTCGAAGGAACCGATGAAAAAGATCTCCGTCTCGGTCCAGGCCACATGCCAGGTACTGCGATGCCGGGAGCCAAAGGTAATTGCGTCATCGCCGGCCATCGTGACACACACTTTCGCGCACTCAAAGACATTCGCCAAGGTGACGAAATCGACTTGGAAACCGCTAGAGGCCTGTATACTTATACTGTGAATAATACTGCCATCGTGCTACCCACCAATACGGCCTCGCTCGCACCTTCGCAATCGGCAGTGCTCAATCTGATCACCTGTTACCCGTTCTACTACCTGGGCAACGCGCCCAAACGCTTCATCGTTACCGCGAAACTCGCGCAGAGTGCAACGCAGGTCTCCCAGCTTCTTCGATAAACCAGCGACTAAGAATCTCGGTTAAATATTTAACGCTGTTAAAATGGCTCCATGACCGAGGAGACCGACGAGTTTTACCGGATTCAAAAGCTTCCACCTTACGTTTTTTCCGTAATCAATGAGATGCGCGCGCGGGCACGCGCCGCGCAAATGGATGTCATTGATCTGGGAATGGGCAACCCGGATGGCGCTACGCCGCGGGTCATTGTCAACAAGCTCGTCGAAGCAGCACGCAACGCCAAGAACCACCGCTACTCGCAATCGCGAGGCATTCCCCGGCTGCGCGAAGAAATCACGCGCCGCTACGAGGCCAACTATGGTGTCCGCCTCGACCCTGATCAAGAGGCGATCGTCACCATCGGCGCCAAGGACGCACTGGCGCACCTCTTGTTCGCCACCATCGGCCCCGGCGACGTAGTGGTGTCGCCCAATCCCGCCTACCCGATTCATCAGTATGGAGTGATTATGGCGGAGGGCCATGCCTGCATGCTGCCTATGCCGGATGCCGCCACCTTCCTCAGCCGGCTGAAAGATCTCTATCGCACCTCCGCCCGCAAGCCCAAGATGCTGCTGATTTCCTTCCCGCACAACCCCACTACCACGTGCGTGGACCTGGATTTCTTCCGCGAGATCGTCGCGCTCGCGCGCGAGCATGGCACCATGGTGGTCCACGATTTTGCGTACGCCGACCTGTGCTTCGATGGCTATCACGCCCCCAGCATTCTGCAGGTCGAAGGCGCCTCCGAAGTGGCGGTCGAAATTTTCTCCATGTCGAAAAGCTACAACATGGCGGGATGGCGCGTCGGTTTCTGCCTCGGCAACCGCAAGATGATCGCCGCGCTCGCGCGCATTAAGAGCTATCTGGATTACGGCGTGTTTCAGCCCATTCAGATCGCTTCGATCATCGCGTTGCGCGAGTGCGAGGAAGATACCCGGAAAATCTGCGCCATTTACCAGAAGCGGCGCGATGCGCTGATTACGGGCCTCCGCCGCGCGGGCTGGCCGGTGGAGGCGCCGCGCGGCACCATGTTTGTCTGGGCGCCGGCGCCTGAGCCATTTCGCGCACTTGGGTCACTCGAATTCGCGAAGCTGATGCTCGAACGGGCGCTAGTCGCGGTGTCGCCCGGTATCGGCTTCGGTCCGATGGGCGAGGGACACGTCCGCTTCGCTCTGGTGGAAAACGAACAGCGCATCCGCCAGGCTACCCGCTCGATTGGCCAATTTCTCAAGCAGACGGTTTCGCCTGCGGCCTAAGCGCCGGTTGAGGCGCGCATTTGAAAAGCAGCCGGCACCATGGAAGAACGACTGACCGGCGGTTTCCCCCGTCCGGCGACTCCCTGACTGGTGCGGCTGCTCACAAACTGTTACAGTTCTTCAGGAGGTCTGAATATAATGACCCCTACTTCTGAAATCCGCTACTGCTCCGAATGCGGGCGTCCCTCGACTCCCGGCGATCTGGCCCGGTTTGGCAACGCCCTGATTTGTCCCAACTGCAAAGACACCTATGCCCAGAAACTGCGCGAAGGCGTGCCTGCGGCCCAGGCGCGAATCTACGGTGGGTTTTGGATCCGCTTCGTTGCCGTGCTCATCGACGGGCTTATTCTGGGGATCGTCAGCTCGGTGGTCCAGCTCATCTTCTTCGCCCCTGTCCTGCGGAGTTTGGTGCTGCAACCGGGTACGCCGCCATCGCCGGCGCTGCTTGGCCAGATGATCGGTACCGCCGGCTTGAGCTCGCTAGTGGGCACGGTGATCGGCGCTACCTACGAAGGCTTGTTTGTCGCCAAGCTCGGGGCAACGCCCGGCAAAATGGCATTGGGCCTGGAAGTCATCCGGCCTGATGGTTCGCCGGTCGACATGGGGCGGGCCTTCGGACGCTATTTCGCTAAGCTGCTGAGCGGGCTAATCCTATTTATCGGCTATATCATGGCAGGTTTCGACGATCAGAAACGCGCGCTGCACGATATGATCTGCGATACGCGCGTGATCAAAACAGGCAACTGAGCCGAAGCGATGCCGGTCCCTTGCGCCCGTTGCCAGATGCCCCTTCCGGAATGGGAATTGGCCTCTCTGCGGGTGGTGGACTGCACGTCGTGCGGCGCCGCCAATGAAGCTCACGTGTTTCCGGCAGCCCTTAGAGCGGGCGCCCTCATCCAGACCGAAGCCGCGCAGGAAGGCGAAGCGGCCTGCTTCGATCACCCCGAAAAGCGCGCGGTGGCGGCCTGCCAGCAGTGCGGCCGGTTTGTCTGCCAGCTTTGCGCCGTGGATTTTAGTGGCGCTACCTGGTGCCCCTCCTGTGTGGCTGCGGGCGCCGGCGCAGCGCGCCGCGCCAACCCCGAAGCCTCGCGCACACTGTTCGATTCCATCGCTCTGATCACGCCCCTCGCTAGCCTGCTCGTCTGGCCGTTCACCATCATTACCGGTCCGGCAGCCATAGTTTTCTCGATTCTGAAATGGGGCGCGCCGCTCAGCGTGGTGCGCCGCTTGCGCTGGCGGTTCGTAGCGGCCATGCTTGTGGGCCTCGGCGAAACGGCCGGCTGGATTTGGTTCGTTCTGTACGTGCTCTTGCGCTCCCGGACAAAAGTCTAATGGCGGATCAACTCCACTACCGGAAACTGCCTGGCCACCGCCGCGGATTCGTTTGGGGCGCAAGCGTGTGGCTGGGTGCGGACCATCTGCTCCTCGTCCGGTCCATGCGTTTCCGCGAGGAGTACAAGCGCTATCAGCTCCGCGATATCCAGGCAATTGTTGTGGCCAAGGCCCCGCGCTTCCACATTTCCACGCGCTCTGCCACCATTGCCGCCCTTTTAGGAATCGCTTTCCTCATCACGCGTCCCGCGGAACTGCGTACCGGAATTCCGTTTGCAGCCATTTTCGGCATATTGGCCGCCGGTCTGCTGCTCGCGTGGCTGGTGATCTCGGCCGCATTCAGTTGCTGCTGCCGCATCTACACAGCCGTCAGCAGTGATGAACTGCCCTCGCTCTATCGCACCTGGACTGCGCGTCAATTCCTGAGCCAGATGGAACCGCTCATCGATCAGGCCCAAGGCGCTCTCGACGCTTCGTACGCCCAGGCAGTCGCCAATCGAACCATTGGACCGCCGGAAGCAGCCGCGGCCACGGCTGCAATCCCCGCAGTCTCGCGAGCGGGCCCTCCCATCATCGCCTTCGGGTCCCTGATCGCGGCGCTGTTCGCTGTCGCTCTCTGGAACACGTTCACCTTTCAATCCCCACCGCCTTGGACGGAAACCGTGAATGGCATCCTGACATTAGCCGAGGCCGCCGCGGCCATCGCCGTGATCGTTCTGCATCATCGCGCGGGCAAGGATCGCGCCCAGTACAGCCCCATGCAAAGATTAGCCGTAGGCACTTTAGCGGTCATGGGCATCTTTCACTACATCCGGCCGATCGTCGTGGGAGCCTTGGCCGGGGTGAGGCTTTCTTCTACAAGACAGGGCGTGCCGCTGCTTTCCATGATGCTTCCCGATTTGTACCTGCGCGAGGCCGACGCCGTCATCGCCGCTGCGCTGGGACTGGTGGGTCTCATCATCCTGATAACCCGGCCAGCCCCGCTTGAAGAGCCGCGCGTCATCTATCCTTCGACATGAATCGCGTGCCCCTCCAACAACGCTGCTGGAACCACGAAGGCCGGGAGGCCGTTTGCCTCTGTCCCGTGTGCCGGCGAAGTTTCTGCCGGGAATGCGTCAGCGAGCACGAATCGCGTCTGCTCTGCGCGCGCTGCCTCCAGACCCTTTCCCAAGCCGCGAAACCGCGCACGCGCCGCATGCCGCGGGTCACTCTGGCTGCCCTTGCCGTGTTCGGTATCCTTTTCACCTGGATCGTTTTCTTCAGTCTGGGTGAGGCCGTAATGACCCTGAGCGCGCGCTCGGAGCAAACCCTATGGCAGAATCGCTAGTCCACGCGCGGCCTCTTATCTTGCTCGATGAAGCTGTGCGCCTGCTCCGCCAGGCTTCTTCCGCCACGTGGATTTGCCACCTCATCGGCAGCCTGCCCTTCGCGTTTTCGGTCTTGGCCGCGTGGAGCGTAGTCACCGATCCGCATGCCACAGTTGCGGTTTGGGCGCTGGCAACTTTTATCCCCACCCTCTTGTTCGTTTGGATGAATTGCTGGCGCGCCGTGTACGCAAATCGGCTATTGCAGCAGGTCTCCGGCCAACCTGCCCATTTCCGGATTATCAGGCTGATCGCTCTCCAATGCGGTTTCGGCGCTCTCAAACTGCTGGCACTGCCACTGGCGGCCCTGGTAACTTTCTCCTTTGCCGAAACCGTGGCGTTCTTTCGCTACCTCTCGATTCTTGCCACGCGCCCCGATCTCAGCCCCAGTCAGATGATCGCCCGTGCCCGGCAATTAGCAGGACGCGATCGCGCGCAAGCCTGGGCGATTCTACCCATCCTGCTATTTCTGCAGCTTGCCGTCGCTCTCAATCTCACCATCGTGCTCGCTGTGCTCCCGCAAATCGTCCGCATGCTTACCGGCTACGAATCGGCTTTCAGCCGCAGCGGCATGTATTTCCTCAGCAATCCCGTTTTTTCGCTGCTCGTACTCGCCGTTTCCTGGATCGCATTCGATCCCTTTGTGCAGGCCGTCTACACAATGCGCTACTTCCGGGCGGAATCGATGGAGACGGCAGAGGATCTGCGCATCGGCTTGCGCCGCCTGCGCGCGTCCGTTCCGGCTGCGATCCTCTTGATGCTGCTCGCGGCGACGCCCGCCTCACTACGCGCGGCGGTATCGCCGGATGCTTTGCGCCAATCCGTCCAGCGAGCCGCGCAAGCTTCGGAATACGATTGGCGGCTGCCGGCGCCC
Source organism: Bryobacteraceae bacterium (assembly GCA_030041985.1). GTDB lineage: Bacteria > Acidobacteriota > Terriglobia > Bryobacterales > Bryobacteraceae > PSRJ01. The sequence continues at coordinate 10,310 of JASIAM010000301.1, forward strand.
ACAACTGCGGCTAGTGACTTTTGGCTCGTGCGCGTCACCGATCGCCTCTTATCCGTAAGTCACCGCATCGGCCATGAAATCGGAGGCGCTCTCGACCGGTTCTTTCGCTGGCTGATCGACAGACTCAACAACGCCATGCCCTCGGCCACGCCCGGTCGACCAGCAGCCGGAATTCATGGTGCGGTGTACCTGCTGATCGCGCTTACTCTCGGTGGCATTGCCTTTATCGTCTGGTGGAAGCGCCGCTCCCAGCGTTCGGGCCAACCCGCCACCGTGTCCCCCGGCCCCATTCGGCTCGATGCCGTGGAGTTAACAGCCGACCTTCTGCCCGAAGAAAGCTGGCTCGCTCTGGCCGAACAATCCCTCGCCGAGCAGAACTTCCGTTTTGCGCTGCGCGCACTTTACCTGGCGAGTCTCGCCTGGCTGGGCCGCCGGCAGTTCCTCACTCTGCACTCCGGCAAAACCAATCATGAATACGAAATCGAAATGGCGCGGCGCTCCCGCAGCTACCCGGAAGCCCGCGCCCTGTTCACCGGCAACGTAGCCGCTTTCGAGCGCGCCTGGTACGGCGGGCATGAAGTAGCCGCGCACGATATCGCCGAGTTCCGCGAGCGCATGGAAGGGCTGAAAAGGCTGCTTTCGAGTCCTTTGGGAGTCGCGGCATGAAGCGCAGCGGCTCCGCCTACGCCTGGCTGGCGGCGATCCTGGCCGCGGCCTTCGCCTGGGGCGCCATCCGGCTCCTGGCCATTCCGTTTTCCACCGGTGATTTCTATCCCGAATACTCCAGTTTGCGCACCGACCCGCTCGGAACCAAGCTGCTCTTCGACGGATTGGCGCGCCTGCCTGGCCTGGTAGTCACGCACGGTTATCAGCCGCTGGATTTTTTCCAGGAGCAATCCACCACCCTTCTGCTATTGGGCACTCATGCCTCATCGCTCGATGATTCCGAATTCCTGGACACCCTCACCACGATCGCCCGCCGAGGCAATCGCGTGGTGGCCGCCTTGGCGTATTCGGAGCCTCCCGCGAACGACGCTAAGCGCAACCAACGCCCGGCGCTCGAATCTGACTGGCACATTCGGCTTGCTACGGAAGCGCATCGCTTCTACTTCGCCGCTGCGGATGGCTGGACCGTGCTCGATCGCGCAGGTGCAAGAATCGTGGCCATCGAGAAGGCATTCGATCAGGGCACCGTAGTTTTATTTGCCTCGAGCGACCCGTTTGCCAACGAATCGATGTTGATGGGTGAACGCCTGGCCGTGGTCACAGCGGCCCTGGGCCCTAGTTCCCACATATGGTTTGACGAAACACACCTCGGCATCGCCGAATCGGGCAGCATCATGGGACTGGCGCGGCGGTATCACCTCATGGGATTCGCACTGGGCCTCGCCCTATGTGCCGCTCTCGCGCTGTGGAAACACTCGTCTCTGTTCCCTGCGCCCAGTGCGGTGCGGGAACAGCACCGGAGATCGGGCCGCACTTCATTCTCGGGTCTCGCGACGCTGCTCAGCCGTTACGTGCCTGCGCGCGAGCTGGCGTCCGTATGCTGGCAGGAGTGGCTGAAAGCCAACCGGCAGTTCGCGCCGGAACGCGCCGAAAGCGCGGCCGCGATTGCGCGTGAGCAATCGAGCCATCCCCTCGAAGCTGTGCGCGCTATCCATGACGTGGTGCAATCGAAAGGAACATCGTGAACCTGGAAGAATTTCAGGCCGCCATCGAGCGCATCCTGGCCGCCATCCGCACTGTGATCATCGGCCAGGAAGAAGCCATCCGTTACTCGCTGATCGTGATTCTGACCAACCAACACGCGCTCATCGAAGGCGTGCCCGGGCTCGGTAAAACACTGCTCGCGCGCACTCTGGCCGCGGTGCTCGGCTGCGAGTTCCGGCGCATCCAGTTCACGCCCGATCTCATGCCCGCCGATATCACAGGCACCAACGTGTTCAACTTGCAACGCAACGAATTCACTTTGGTGAAAGGCCCGCTGTTTACCACTTTTCTGCTGGCCGACGAAATCAACCGCGCGCCCGCCAAGACGCAATCGGCGCTGCTTGAGGCCATGCAGGAGCGCACGGTCACCATCGATCGCGAAACGCACCGCCTGCCGGCTGCATTCACCGTTTTTGCCACACAGAATCCGATCGAATCCGAAGGCACCTACCCGCTGCCGGAAGCCCAGAAAGACCGCTTCATGCTGAAGATTCCGATGGCGTGGCCGGAGGCAGCGGACGAACTGGCTCTGGCCGAACGGAGCCTCACGGAGCAGGCGCCGGAAGCCGTGCTCGAGCGGGGTGAAGTGGAGGCTATTTGGGGGCCTGCCCAGCTTTCCTGTTTGCGTCAGGTGCTCGGGTTGGTGCGAGTGAGCCCACAGGTGATCGCCTATGCGGTCGAGGTGGTGCGCTGCACCCGCAGCGATGAGAGCATTCTGGTGGGCGCGGGGCCGCGCGCCACCCAAGCGATTCTGCGAGCGGCACGAGCCTGGGCTGCGCTGTCTCAGAGGGATTTCGTGAGTCCCGATGATATTCATGCCATAGCCCTGCCCGTCCTGGAGCATCGCCTGCTGTTGCGGCCCGAATCAGAGTTGGAGGGGGTGCGTCCGACTGAAGTAGTGAGCCGGCTTCTGCGCGAGGTCCCCGTACCAAGATGATGGCGCCCTCCGCCCGCCTTTTGTGGCTCGCCATTGCGATCGCCCTTCCGGCCGCCGCGATTGCCGGTTTTTTGCCTGCGCTGTTTCTTCCTTGCGCACTCGTTCTCGCAGCCTTCGCCGGGCTGGCTGTCGCCGATGGAGCGCTCGGTGTCCGCCGCGCGGAGGGTGTCGCTGTGCACGCGCCCGAATTGATGAGACTCACTATGGATGTGCCGGCCACGTTGCCGGTCACCATCGAAAACCATTTTGGGCAGGAACTTCGTCTGCGCGCTGCCATTCCTCTGCCCGAAGGAGTTGTTTCAGAAAAGCCGGTCGAGGAGATTTGGGCGCCGCCCGGAGCTTCGCGTCTGGATTGGCCCACGATACCGTGCGCGCGCGGCGATCATCCTGTCGAGCAGGTGCAGCTCGAAACGCCTTCGCCGCTGGGCTTGTGGGCTATCCGCGCCGCGCTTCCGATCCAAACCAATCTGCGCGTTTATCCCAACCTGTGCGATCGCGCCACCGCCGCCCTGTTCCTGAGGACCGCGGATTCAGGCGCCCGCCCACGCACGCGCCTCGGCAAGGGCCGCGAGTTTGAAAATCTGCGCCATTACAACGCCGGCGATAATTACGAAGATATCGACTGGAAGGCCACGGCGCGGCGCGGATTCCCGGTAGTAAAGCTGTATCAGGTCGAGCACGCGCAGGAAGTTTACGCCATTCTCGATTCCTCTCGTCTCTCGGCTCGCGAAGGCATTCTGGAGAGCTACATAGGCGCGGCCTTGCATCTTGCCCTGGTGGCGCAGAAGCAAGGCGATCGCTTTGGCCTGGCGGCGTTCAGCAATTACACGCAAAAGTTTCTTCGCGCCCGCGGCGGCCTGGGCCATTTTCGTCTTTGCCGCGAAACCATCTACAACCTGAAAGCCGAACGCGTCAGCCCCGATTTCCGCGAGATCTTTACCACTCTGCAGTTGAATCTGCGCCGCCGCGCGCTGCTGGTGTTTTTCACTTCGCTTGATGACCCACTGCTGGCCGAAACCTTCGCGCAAGAAATTTCGCTGCTGGCCCGGCGGCATCTGGTCCTGGTAAATGTAACCGAAACGCGGGAATTGCAGCCGCTGTTTCGAGGCGACCCGCCCGAGACCCTTGACGCCCTGTACCAGGGCTTAGCCGGGCAAATGCTGCGGAATCGCATGCGCCAAATCCAACTGGCGCTGCAGAATAAAGGAGTGAAGCTGGCGTTGGTGAATCCGGCCCGCATCAAAACCCAGGTTACGTCGCAGTACCTGGAAGTAAAGCGGAGACAGGTGCTGTGATCATCGACATTGCCCGCTTCACTGCCGCGGAACAACCGTATTGGGATGAGTTGGAGCGCACGCTGGCAAAGCTCGAAACCGAACCAGGCCTGCGCATGTCACTCGCGGAGGTGGAGCGTCTGCATTATCTATACGAGCGATGCTCGGCAGACCTCGCCCGCCTGGACACATTTTCCACCGAGCCGCGGCTGCGCGAATTTCTGGAGTCACTGGTCTCGCGCGCCTATAGCCAGATTCACGAGACGCGTTCCCCGCTCACCATTCGCTGGAAGGCTTTGCTGCTCGCGTTTCCGCGCGCGTTCCGGCGGCATCTGGACGCCTTTCGCCTGGCTATGGGCATCACCATTGTCGGTATCCTGTTCGGGTGGTTCGCCATCCGCGTTGACCCGCAGGCTAAAGCCGTCATCATGCCGTTTCCCGGCCTGATGGGATCGCCCAAAGACCGGGTAGCCAAGGAGGAGAGCGCCACCACCGACCGTCTGAAAGGTGTAAGAGCCACTTTCTCCGCCGAACTGATGACGCACAATATTCAGGTCGCTATTGTGGCGCTGGCGGCCGGAATTACCTTCGGCGTGGGCACACTCATTCTGCTCTTCTACAATGGCGTAATTTTGGGTGCGGTGGCTGCCGATTACCTGGGCGCGGGACAGGGCCTGTTTTTGGCTGGTTGGCTGCTGCCTCACGGCTCGATTGAAATTCCCGCCATTCTGCTCGGGGGGCAGGCGGGCTTTGTTCTCGCCGGAGCCTTGATCGGGTGGAACAGCCGCGAACCGCGCATCACGCGCCTGCGCGGGGTTGCGCGCGACCTGTTCGCGATTATCGGCGGCGCAGCCTGCCTGCTGGTATGGGCCGGTCTGGTAGAGTCCTTTATATCGCAGTATCATCAGCCCGTCCTGCCCTACGCACTCAAGATTGCCTTCGGCCTGTGTGAACTGGCGGCGTTAGCAGGCTTCCTGGGATGGGCCGGACGCGAATGAGGCGGCGTTGCCGGCGAGGTAAATAATGACGAGCGCCCGCAAATCGTCGCTCGATATCGAGACTCCTGAAGGAATTGTCTTCTCCTATCCGCTGGCGACGCCGATGACTCGCTCGCTTGCCTGCGCCGTCGATACCGCGGCTTGGGCCGGGGTCGCCTGGCTCGCGACCCGCGTGGCGAATGCGGCGGGCATTGTCAGTTCCGATTGGGCCAGTTTTCTCGGCGTGATCCTCTATTTCGCTATCTCCATCGGCTATGCGATTGTCCTCGAATGGCGCTGGCGCGGCCAGACTTTGGGCAAGCGCCTGTTCGGCCTGCGCGTCATCGACATGCACGGGCTGCGCCTCGAACCGGCGCAAATCGTCCTTCGCAACCTGCTGCGCCCGGTAGACGCTCTTCCCCTGTTTTATCTGGTGGGCGGCATTGCGGCGCTGGTGAGCCGCAACGGCCAGCGCCTGGGCGATCTGGCCGCCAATACTGTGGTGGCGCACGAGCGGCGCCGGGAGGTTCCCGATCTGGAGCAAATTGCGTCGGCCAAGTACAATTCCTTGCTTTCGTGGCCCCATCTGGCGCGCCGCCTGCGCACCCTGGCCAGTCCGGAAGCAGTGAGATTGGCGGTTGAAGCGGTATCTCACCGCGACGGCTATCAGCCTTTGGCCCGCATCGCGCTTTTCGCGGACCTGGCTGCCTACTTCCGGTCCCTGGTCCGATTTCCGGAAGCCGCGTTCGAGGGCCTTACCGATGAACAATTCGTACGCAGCGCGCTGCGCGCGATCTTTAGCCCAAAAATTTCGTAGAAAACCTTACACTGCAAAGGCGCATTTGGATATATCGCACCCTTCAGGTCATTTCCAACCAGGGAGCGCTTAATGTCGCAACAGAGATCATTGTTAAAAGCGCCCGCCGTAAACCTTGCCCTCGGGTGTAATCGTTCTCGAAATTTCCGCGCCGCGCCGGGGTGTCAGAATGTCAGGTGGATCATTATCTGCACCTGCCGCGCGGTCTCCACAAATGGCAGTAAAGCGGGAAATCCGGGGTCCGTGCCGATTCTGCCGTAGAGCGCTGTGCCGAACGTTGGGGAAGTTATCAACGAATCGGGTTGGCCAAGGTTGGCATGATTCAGTATGTTAAAGAAGTCCGCGCGCACTGTCAGCGCTGTGGATTCTCCTATCCCATGTAGAGCAAAGGACCGGCTGAGCGACGCGTCGAGATTGTAGAACCCCGGCCCGCGAAAAGCATTGCGCCCGGATGACCCGAGTTCTCCGCTAGGGGGAACCGAGAAAGACGCGGTGTTGATGATTTGAAAACCCCCTGGAACCGGGGCCGGCGGCCGCAACAATCCGGAGCCGGTTATGTCCGCTCTGTTGTTCAAGATTTCCCCACCTGAGTACGGCACTGAGCTTGGGGCATAGATGGAAAACGGAAATCCGGAGCGAAATGCCGCCATTTGAGAGAGCTTCCACCCATTGAGAAGCCAATGCAGGTGTGTCGAACCAGGCAGATCCCAGATTGAGTAGAACGCCAGGTTCTGACGTTGATCAAAATCTGAATTTCCACGGTCTGCGCTGCTGTCGAACTGGCGCGAGAATGTCCCGCCCGAAGAGTTCGACGAAGTGGGCGTGAGGCCCACAAAGTTCAGATCTAAGAAATCACCTGCCAGGGGATCACTCTGATTGTCAATCGAATGGCTCCATGTATAGACAATATGAAATAGATACCGGTTAGAGCGATACTGCAGCATCATATTCAGCGCATCGTAATCGGAAGATCCCTGACTCCCCCTGTAATAGATTGCTGGAAGGAGAGGATTATAACTCAGGTTATAGTTATCCGGCCCCGCGCTGCTGGCAGGAATGCTGAAGGGGCGGTTGATCTCATCTGTTGTGAGGAGACGCCTGTCCAGCGACAATACGCCTTGGGACTCGAAGCTCCAGTTTTCCCCGATACGTTTCTGGATTCCCAGAAATTGAGTTATCGCATAGCCGTATTTCCAGTTCTTTTGGAATAACGTGATGGGCGGAAAATCAGAGACTATCGGTTGCTGCGCATAAAGGGGCAATACCGCGGAGATTGGGGCGAGATAACCTCCCTGACTTGGCTGGTACTCGAACGTGGTGAGAGCGAGATTGTTACTCTGGGCGCTTTGCCATACGTCGTCGAATGGCCGGTCATAAAAGATTCCCGATCCCGCCCGAAACACCGTGCGGCCATCTCCAAAGAGGTCGTGCGAGATTCCGGCGCGAAATGCCCAGTTTCCATCAGGAGTGTGGTAAAGCGCCTGATTACCGCCTGCAGGAAAAGTAAGTTGCGCATTTGCAAGCAGCGCGGGAAACCCTGTGGCGCTCCCGAGGGTGAGAGCCGCGTCTTTTTGCGCGCCCGTGTTCACAGGAGCCCCAAGAAATTCGTCACGCATCCCCAGATTCAGAGTCCATCGAGGGGACACGCGCCATGTGTCCTGAAGAAACCACGATAACTGAAGGTAGCGATACCGGCGTTCAAAATCTGGCAAGCTCAAACCAGGTAGATCCTGGCGATTTAGGGTAATCGAAAACTGGGAAGGCAAATCTGCCATAAAATCGACTACAGTCGGAAACGAGTAGCGACTATCCTGACCCGCCGACAGGAATCCTTGCTGATATCTCAGCAAGAAATCTCCCCCGAAGCGCAGAATGTGCCGGCCAAACACGCGAAAGAGTTCATCGCCCAGTTGGAATGTGTTGTTCCGGTCACGATGCATCTCAGGGCGACTCGGTGGGCCTGTCCTCCGACGGAAACACGGCTATCGTGGGAGGACCCACCAATAATTTTGTGTCCGGCCCAAGTGGGACCGAAGCTGCGGGCGCGGCGTGGATCTTTGTGGCTTCGTATTCAGGCGCAGTGCTGGGAAGCGGGTTGTCGCTGGGGATAGCTCTGGCCAACCCGAGCGAGACGCAGACGGCTAACATCACAGAAGTAATCCGGGATGAGAACGGGAATCAGTTATCGAGCCGGATGCTGACGTTAGCTCCGCTGAATCACACGGCGTTCAATCCGGCAATTCCAAGTAAACAGCATGGGGGGTGGCGTAGTGGAGTATGACTCGAACGTGAGTATCTAAGCGCTGGGCATCCGCACCGTGCCGGAGGGATCTGGTCTGGCGTTTACGTCGGTACGGGCGATCTGCAAGTAACGCTTCCTCCCGCGATTTGCTTTCAGACTAATTCGCGGGGCCAAAATGTTTTCAGCCATTTCTGCATACCTGAGTGAGGCTGCTGATTCTATCAAAAGCGGCCTCTACTTCCACTCAGGAGCTTTCGATGTTAATCACAGAGTCGTTTTCCGGTGCGTCCTCGCGCTTGCGGGTGTCTCGATACTTTCAGCTATTACTTGGGCCCAAGGCTTTGAGGTATCCGGCTTTGGTGGAGGCATGACAATGGACAGTGGGATTGGTTCCCACCCGTCCTATGGCGGCGCTGCGGCGGCCCGGCTTGGGGACAAGATCCATATATTCGGGGAGTACAGTCGTGCCACTCTTTTGACCGAGACAGTATCCTCGGTGACTGCAAGCGGGAAGCTGGCAAACTACGGCGGGGGAGCGGACTACAGTTTCGGCTCGCTCAGATCGAAAGTGCGCCCCTATGTAATGGCGGCGCTTGGAGTCGGACACTTCTATGTTACCGGGGACGGAATTTCTTCCACTGTCACTAACGCCCTTTATAGCGAGGTTGGCGGGGGCGTCAGGCTGTACTTGGGGAAGCATTGGGGAATCAAGCCAGGAATCCAATACCGGCACTACAACAGCTCCAACAGCGGCTTAGTTGGAGGGAATGTGGGGAGCAGTAATGCCGTGCAATATACCGCCGGGGTTTTCTTTGGCCGTTAGCGCTTTGGATGAGCGGTCTCCGTTGGGGTGACTGCGAGGGATCGCTCTTCCTACTGGCTGGCCCGGTGAACGGCAACGCGAATTCGCTGCATCGCGAGGGCGTCCGCGGCTGCACCTGCCGGCTGCCGAAAGATGCGGGGTCGTAGGCCGTTCCATGGAATGTCACCGGGGCTGAGCGGAATTGGGCCTGGTTGCAAGTCGATCTTGAATGGACTCGCGTACACCAGGACTGTCAGAAGCTCACCGCCGTAATCCTGGTTGCTAGACTCCGGTTTAGGCTCCAGATAGGGTGGGTCTTCATCTTCCGCCGGAAACGGGATCTCGACGCCCGCCGAGACCCGGTTCCGGCCCATCCCGGTCTTCATCGTCGGAAAGATCAACATCGGTTGACCTGGATCGCCTTTCCGGTTCAATGCCTGGTCGACCACATACAAGTACCCGGCCACGGGCGGCGTGATCAGAAACCGCACTCGTTCCCTTTCGCTAGACAAAGTCCCGTCGTTAAGTTTCCCCGGCGATGGGAATCCAGCCGAACGGCATCCACGGCGAGCCGTTTCGGGATCGGCTTAGGCGCGCGCCAAAATACCCAAAGAACGGCCGCAATCAACGGATCAGGAGAAGCAGCCATGGCCATGCTGGAAGCGGAGGCGAGGTGATCGGAAGATCTCTCAGGATCTCTTTACCGCGGGGCCAGTATTCAGCCACCGGCCACAGTTCGCCGGCAGATGCCTGCCTGCCGGCTGCAAGCGCGAGTCCCACGATGCCGCCATACTTCATGTCGTAAAGAGGAGATCCGCTCATTCCCCTGAGTCCGGATAAATCCCCGGAAAAATCGATACCGATCTGGATGGCGCCGGAAATGTGGTAGCCGCCGTTGCTTTGGATATTGTGATCGCGAAGCGGCATGGCGCGATCCACGCGGCCGGTCATCAGGTTCCTGGCGAATCCCATGTGCGCGGGATGGCCAAGTAAAGCGACCTCGTCTCCGGCCCAGGCGCTGCCGCGATCGTCACGAATATGGCTGGCGAGGAAAAAGCACCGGACCGGCCGCAACCCTGCGGGTATGGGATCCGCCTGGAGAATAGCGACATCATGTTTTTCCTGCCAAGCGCGATCTTTCTCCCCGCCGGCGACCCAATGAATGGCGATCTCCGCGCCCCGAAACAGGGCGGCCTGGCAGCCGCTGGGGTCCTGCTTTAACTCGGGTGACAGGTTGTGAAATGCGGTCAGCGCCAGGCCTTCTGCACTGATGAAAAAGCCGGTTCCGTTGCAAACGTTGCCTTTCTCGTCATGCCAAGTCAAAGAGAACACTACTTCGGCCAGACGGCTCTCGATATCTACGGCTTCTTCGCGGGTCACACCAAACGCACAGTTTCCGCGATGTGGCGGCAGTTGTCAAATCGAGCGGCAAAAGATCGAGCTGAAAAAAAAGCCCACGATTGTGCGGGAAACCCTATGCCAAGGACAAGGAGCAGATGGAGGTAAATGAGATGCGGTTGTTCCAATATCTGGTTCTCTTGGGGGCTTCGGCGAGCGTCACGGCTTTGACGGGTTGCACCGCTCGGGCCGTGGGCCGGCCGGCTGGTTTCCGGCTGATTGTGTTTCTCGATAAAACGGCCTCGATCGATGCGGCCCAACGCGCCGCTTGGCTGAAAGAGGCCACTGGCCTGACGCGCCAACTAGCCGATCTTTCGCAGTTCGCAGGTAATCCACAGGCTAAGTGCATAAAACTTGGTAAAAGCGACCCGAAGGTCTTCACCACAGCGAAGGCTGGATGGCGGGTTTGTTCTCGGGCGGCAGTGGGACCTGCGAGGCCTTGACTCGGGGCGGCGGTTGGGAAGGCAGAGCCAGGTGCAGATGGTCCAGCATGGCCCGGACATCTTTCTCCGGTTGGGTGTGGCGCGGCAACACCAGCCAGCGCCCATCCACCATGGGAATCCACACCTCCACCATCTGGATGGTCGCCAACTTCTCCAGCACTGCAGTCGGCCTGGTGCGTGAATCAGCAGCCGGTTCTTCAATGTCACTTGCAGACAGTACGCCAGGAAAGCAATTAGCACGTGCGCGTCGGCTCGATGTTCCAGTTGATGATAAATGGGCCGGATGCCCAGCTCACTTTTCTACGCACGAAACACACTCTCGATCTGCGTCAGTTGCACATAGCGCGTCCATAACACCGCTGGATCTTCTCCGGTGAGATTGCTGCGCAGCAGATAATGCCCGTCGCGTTACTGAGCGGCCTTCAGCTTGGCCTTGTCT
>JASIAM010000028.1 GCA_030041985.1 Bryobacteraceae bacterium
ACCACAAATAACCGTCGCGGGCCACATCGATCAGTCCCTTGATCGTTCTCCCTTTGCGCTGATAGTCCACCAGAATGGGTGGCGAAACCTCGTCGTAGTCCCACGAGTCGTTCGGATGGTATTGATGGTAGCCCTTGATTGCTCCGGTGGCGGCATCGAACGCGATGGTAGATGCGGTGTACAGATTGTCACCGGGACGATTATCGCCGATGGTCGGTCCTCCGTTACCGGCGCCGAAGAAGGCCAGGTTGGTCTCCGGATCGTAGTTACCGGTGACCCACACGGAGGCTCCGCCGGTCTTCCACTGATCGCCGCCCGCGGGCCACGTCTCGCTGCCCGGTTCGCCTGGCGCGGGCACCGTGAAAGTTCGCCAGACCTCCTTGCCGCTCTCCGCGTCGAACGCTGCCACAAATCCACGAATTCCGAATTCTCCTCCCGACGCTCCCACCAACACCTTCCCATCCGCAATCAGAGGAGCGAGCGTTGTGTAATAGCCTGCTTTGTTGTCCGCGATCACGGTGCTCCACACTTCCTTGCCGGTCTTGGCGTTGAGTGCGACCAGTACAGCTTCGCCCGCAGTGAAGTAGACCTTATCGCCGTACAACGCCACGCCGCGATTGACTTCGTGGGGAACGATAGCTCCTGGAGGGCGTGGCCGCCGGTAGCGCCAGAGGATCGTCCCGTTCACGGCATCAAAGGCGATCACCTGGTTGAATGGCGTTGTGATGAATAAGACTCCGTTGTTCACCACCGGAGCTGACTCGTGGGCCCGGCCTTCGCCAGTGGCCGCTCCCCAGACCGGCCGCAGCCGGGCGACATTGGCCGTAGTAATTTGATCGAGCGGGCTGTAGCCCCAGCCATCATACGTGCGGCGGATCATGAGCCAATTTGCATCCTCCGGCTTCAGAAGGCGTTCGGCTGTTACCGGTTCGTAGTTCCTCAGGATAGTTGGCATGGGCGCAGGCGGACCCGGGTCTCCGGATTTCCTGCCACCCGCATTCTGCTGCCCGGATACCGGCTGCTGGAATAAGATGGGAGCTATCGTTGCAACAACGATGGCGCCAAAAAACAGATTCGATTTACCGATGACCATGCGAAGAGGGATACTATCGTGCGCGTGGTTGCAGGTCAAGCGGCCAACAGCCGAAATCGTGTAGACTTGGCGGCCAGGGAGATGTTCATGAAACGTTTGTTGACCGGAATCGGGTTAACCATCCTGCTGTTTGTGCCGGCGGTTGCCGATGCGCAGATTCTTGTTGCCGGAGAAGGTCCCGTGGTGTACGGGCACCACCATCTGAACACCACGAATATGGCCGCACAGAAGAAATTCTTTGTGGACACGCTCGGCGGCACAGTGGTCAAGATCGGTTCCGGTGACCGGCAGCAGGAGATCATCCAGTTTCCGAATGTGCTGATCTTTTTCCATCCGATGCAAGCGCCGATGGGCGGCTCGATCGGCACAACGGTTAACCATATCGGCTTTTCCGTTCCCGATCTGCGGCCGCTAGTGGCGAAGATCAAAGCGAACGGCTTCCAGATGATCACCGCCGATTCGGTGGCCGCGAACGTGAAGGTGACCGGCGACATCGCGGCTGCCGGTCCGACGACCAACATCGCGTTTGCGCTCGGTCCGGAGGATGTCAAAGTAGAATTCGTCGAAGTCAAATCGCAAAAAGCGCCGATTCAGCTTCATCACATCCACTTCTTCGGGCAGAGGAACACCGAGATGCAGGCGTGGTACGCAAAGACGTTCGGCGCGAAGATGCTTCCGGCCGGTCCGGGGGCCGCGTTCGTGCAGGATCAGTTGCCCGGCGTATTCCTGAACTTCACGCCCTCGCCGGCGCCCACCGTTGGCACGACTGGCCGCGCGATCGATCATATCGGCTTCGAGGTCAAAAACCTGGAGGCGTTCACGAAAGAGCTTGAAGCCCAGGGTATTAAACTGGACCGCCCCTACACGAAGGTGCCACAGCTTGGCATCGCGATCGCGTTCCTCAAAGATCCCTGGGGAACGAACATCGAATTGACCGAAGGACTGGTCAACATCAAGTAGAGTTCGTCAAATCAGGGCAGTCCGTCCCCTCCGTATGGGCTTGAAAGGAAAACCCTGGCTTTCCGCCGAGGAATAGCTTAAAACAAGAATATCGGCTGGCGTTTTGACCGCCTGTTGATGAGCTGTGGATAGCGGTGGAAACGGCCCTGGCGAACGGTGATAGCAAACCACTTCGCTCGTAGCCGCCGAGGGCGTTTCTGTGCCTGGTTATCCAGAGGCTAGGCTTTTCAAACTAAGGCGCAAATTTTGCGCCGCGCCGCGCCGCGGGAGGTTCTAAGCTTCGTAAGTCGGCTTTTTCACATCCCGATCGAGGGTTTAGATCATCACATGTCGGCTGCCACAACCACAGAAAAAGGGCTACCCACCAACGTGGATGCCGAGCGCTTCGTGCTCGGTTCCATCCTTCTCGATGACGTGCTGTTCGTACAGGCCGCGGGCACCCTCGAGCCGGACGATTTCAGCCTGGAAAAACACCGGCGCATTTTCCGGAGGATGGGAGAGCTGCACGATCGCGGCGAGCGCATCGACCGCATCACCATAGCCAACGAGCTGATGAAGTTCAACGAGCTCGAAGCTTGTGACGGGTTGACCTACCTGGTTTCGCTCGATGATGGCCTGCCCCAGATTCCCAACCTGGACAGCTACATTCGGATCGTCAAGGACAAAAGCGTGCTGCGGCGGATCATCTTCACCTCGCAGCACATGATGAACCGCTGCCTTTTGGGAGAAGAGGCTCCCGAAGAAATCCTGGCGGGCGCCGAAGAGACTCTGCTCAAGCTGGGAGAAGCGCGGCTGAAGGCGGGACTCCTCCATTCGCAGCAGATCCTGGAACAGTATGAAGGCGGACTGAGCGCCTTCCTCGATCCGTCCAAGCGCCTCAAGGGAATTAGCACCGGCTTCACCAAACTCGATGAATACACCGGCGGCATGCATCCGGGGGACCTGGTGATTCTGGCGGGCCGGCCTTCCATGGGCAAGACCGCGCTGGCCCTCAATATCGCCCAGCATGTGGCGCTGAAATTGAAGCAGACGGTGGCGATCTTCTCGCTTGAAATGTCGAAGGAATCTCTGCTCACGCGCATGATTTGTGCGGCGGCGCGCGTGGATAGCCAGAAGTTTCGCGCTGGATACCTGAACCAGGAAGAGCGGCGAAAGCTGAACCAGGCGCTCCATGATCTGGTAGAAGCGCCCCTCTATATAGATGACACGCCGGGCGTCCACCTAATGGATATGCACGCCAAGCTGCGGCGCCTCAAGGCGGAGCGGGATGTGAAGCTGGTGGTGCTCGACTACCTGCAGCTCATGACCGGGCGCGGGCGCTTCGAAAATCGCAACCAGGAAGTAAGCGCCCTCTCGCGCGGAATGAAACTGCTGGCGAAAGAGCTGCATGTGCCGATGCTGGTGCTCTCGCAATTGAGCCGCGCGGTTGAGAGCCGCCAGGGAGACCACCGGCCACAGCTCAGCGACTTGCGGGAAAGCGGCAGTATCGAACAGGATGCCGACCTGGTGGGTTTCATCTTCCGCGAGGAAGTATACCGGCGTGACCGGGAAGACCTGCGCGGCATGGCGGAGCTGATCATCGCCAAACAGCGTAACGGTCCCGTAGGCACAGTGAACCTGGTTTTTCTGCACGCGCAAACCAAGTTCGAAAACCGCGCGGAGGATACCGGCGAACTGCCGGAAGAGTAACAATACCTCCACCACTCCAAGCGAGCCGCAACCGATCGCACCCGCGGCTGTCCGGGCGTTGCGGCCTCTTGAACCTTGGAGATATCGGATACGGAAGAACAGTTACGGCGGCTTCCACGCAAGACAACCGCTGTTGGCGATGGGAGGAAGAGTCCATGTGCGGGGCAGCGGAAGGAGAGGAGTAATTCGGAGGTAAAAGCCTCAAATAACGAAAAAGGCCCCGGAAACCGGGGCCTTGGAGTGAACCTTGCCCTTCTCAGGGCGTGCCCGAGCTACTTCTTTTTCTTCGTCGTAGCTTTTTTCTTCGGGGCAGCCTTTTTGGTTGCGCTCTTCATCGATTGATTCTCCCTAACATCAAATTTTGCGATTTCAAAAAAACCGCAATGTGATTCATATATAAGGTTGTTCACGATGAAAGTCAAGAGAAAAATGCGAATCGCGCAAGCTTTCGAGATCTTTTCCTTCCATGAGCCGGGCATGACCGCGAGAATCGGATGGAAGAACCACTCTCAAGCCTCGTTTCACGGTGAAGACATCAGTCCGTGCGGCGTTGCAGAAGGTGCGTGAGGAACTGCGCGCGGCAGAGATTGCTGGCATGAACTGCGAAACACCGCGCGAGGTTGCGAAGTTTTGACGGATAATTGCTTCCGTGGGGACTTCAGTGGACCAACAGCGGCGCGGCGGATGGTGGGCGGCCGTATGGGGAGTTGCGGCAGTGACGTGTATTGCCGTGGCCGCGTTCTCCGCATCCTTCTTCCGCGGTAGAGAGCGCGATTTAGGACAGGAGCTCGAGGCGGCGCGGGTGCAGCTCCGCTCCCAGACGATCGAGCTCACACTGCTCAACGAAGCGTTCCCCATTCTCAACGCGCCCGACACGGCCGTGAGTTCCTTCGGCCAGGGACAAGGGCAGCCGCCCAAGGGAAAGGTCTTTGTGAATCCCGCGCTGGGAGTGGTGTTGTCGGTCTCCAATCTGCCGCCCGCCGCTCGCGGCAAGATTTACGAGATGTGGCTGCTGCCCAAGCGCGGGATGCCACAGCCGGCGGGCCTGTTCCAATCTTCCGCGGATGGAACCGCTCTGTACGTGCGGCGCCGTGCGGTTGATCTCGCTGTGACCACTGCGGTAGAGGTGACGCTCGAAAATACCGGAGGCGCGGGGGCGCCCACGTTACCGGCGCTGATCGTAGCGGCACTCGCCAGCCGGAGCTAGCGGCAGCCGCGGGTACACAACCGAACATCACCAGCGGCCATACGATCAGGCTCGCAATGCAAAACTGAAAGAACTGCCATGGGAATGACAGCAATGATGGGGTCGATGCGCTCCCTAATGCAAGACGCATCCGTGGTGAAACAGAAAGTGAAACCGGGGACTGCGAAGCGCATGATGCGATTCGCGATTCCTTATGCTGGCCGTCTGGCGCTCTTTCTGCTGGTGGTGCTGGTGGATGCCGGCATCGGCATCGTCAATCCCCTGATCTATCGGGAGATTATCAATAACGGATTTCTGAAGAGCGACGCCCCGCTGATTATCCGGTATGCCGTACTGGCGGGCATACTGGGCCTCGCCGACGGCGCGCTCGGACTGGCGCTGTCTTATCTCTCCGCCACGGTCGGTGCGCGGGTGGTGCTGGCTCTCCGCACGAAGCTTTTCGCCCACATCCAGCAAATGCCGCTGGCCTTTTTCACGCGCGTGCGGACAGGGGCCTTGGTAAGCCGGCTGAACACGGATGTCGCCGGAGCGCAGGGCGCCTTCACCGATATTCTCTCGAACCTGGTGGGGAACAGCGTGGTTTTGGCGGGCGTTCTGGCCGCGATGTTCGCGCTTTCCTGGCAGATGACGCTGGCGGCGCTCATTCTGGTGCCGCTCTTTGTTCTTCCGGCGCGCTTTTGGGGACGAAAACTCCAGCAAATCGTGCGCGAGAACATGACCCTCAACGCGGCGATGAGCGGCCTGATGACCGAACGGTTTAATATCGCGGGCGCCTAGCGCAAGGCCGATCTAGCCGCCCCGCTCGCGTACCGCCTTCGCGCGTCGGGCGGGTAGTGGCATCTTGATCGTAGCTCCCCAACCTTCAATCGTCTTGCGAATCAGTTATGTCCACCGACGCGGAGCCAAGTTCTATCCATAAGAGTAGCACCGCCTCGTCCTCAAGCCCTTCGTTTTGAATT
>JASIAM010000302.1 GCA_030041985.1 Bryobacteraceae bacterium
GTACCGGCGCCAATCCGAAGAGAAGACTTGTAAACACACCGGCAGCGAGGCCGAAGGCAAGCACCCAGGCGTCCATTCGGGCATGCTGCACACGCAGCATCTGCGGAGGCGCCAGAGAAACGAGCCACGGCGTGCCAGCGAACGCCAGCAAGATGCCGGTAAAACCGCCGGCCAGGGCAAGCAGCAGATTCTCGGTGACCAACTGTGCTGCCAGTCTTCCGCGGCTCGCTCCCACGGCGGCTCTCGCGGCCATTTCTTTGGTACGGCTGGCGCCTCGTGCCAGCACCAGATTGGCAACATTCGCGCACGCCATCAGCAGAATGAACACGGCAGCCATCCACGCAGCCCACAGCGGCGCAGCGAAGCGCCCCAATAATCGCTGCGGTAATGGGACCACGCTTGCTGCGGCTTGCCGCCAATTGACAGCTCCGCTTTGTTGCGCAAAATTCCGAGTAAGGGTGGTCATTTCGCCGCGGGCCTGAACCATCGTTACGTTGGGCTTCAAACGCGCGATCACGCGCACAGCCCGGCAACACGTTACGCCAGGACCCAAGCTCAACGGGACGTACATTTCCGGTGTGAGCTCCGAAGTTGCCTTGAGCAGCGGCTCAAATCCCTGCGGCAGCACGCCCACCACCACGGGGCGGAAGTTGTCCAACTGCAGTACTCTTCCGATAATGTGCGGGTCGGCTCCGAAGCGCCGCACCCAGAAATCATGGCTGAGAATGATGGCGGTCCTTTGGTTGGGTTGGTCTTCCTCACGGCGGAAGGTGCGGCCCAGTTCCATCTTCACTCCCAGCGTGTCGAAGAAGTCGTAACTGACACGCAAGCCGCGCAGCATCTCGGCCTTACCGTCGAGCACTAGCACTCCCAGGCCGTCGCGGTAGCCTGATAGCCTCGCGAACGAGCGGTTGTCGTTGCGCCAGTAGTCTGCAAGGGTGTAATCCAGATCAGGATCATCTGGCCTGTCTGGCGCGGTCGCGGAGATCGTGACCAGATGTTCCGGTTGGACATATGGCAATGGATCGAGCAAAACCGCGCGGACCACGCTGAAGATCGCAGTGTTGGCGCCAATGCCGAGAGCCAGAGTGAGGATTGCGGCCGCCGCAAATCCGGGCCGCTTGCGCAACGAACGAGAGGCGTAGCGCATGTCTTGGAGAAAGTGATCGAGCGGCTGCAAAGTGTGTTTTGTCCCGGATTCATCTTACGCCATGACGATGTGGCAGGCCGATTAACCGAAATCAGCAGGATTTGACGAAGGCGGTTTCAACACCTGCTCCAAGGCCGTCTTTAGAATCGGCAGGTCGTCAGTCACTGTACGCCAGATCATATCCAAGTCGATTCATAGGCATGGCGAAGGTGGTTTCCGACGCTGCGGATCTCCCGCCATGGTATGCCCGGGCAAACGCGTTCCGCCTCGTCGCCAAGACGGATCGCCGCTTCGCTGATGATCTGCAATTTGCGCTCGACTGCGGAGACCGCATAGGATTCGAGCGGAACGCCTCGAAGTTCATGCCGGAGGTAAACTGCTCAATCATCGCTATGGCGGCCGCGATATCGCTCAACCCACGATGCGAGGAAGATCTAAAAGACAAGAACCGACTCGCGCTGCGCCCGTTCCAGCACCTCAGGCAGCAGCATGGCCCTGTCCGCAAGGTCGGCTTTGACGCCGAGAATGTCGCTCAGCCGGTTTTCCAGGCGAACCCGTCCAATTAGCGAGAGCTTCTTATTATGATCGAATTCGGCGATCACATCGACGTCTGACACTTGGCTAATCGCAGTTCCGCGCGCATAGGAACCGTGCAATGCCAGATGCGCGATTCCGGCCTCCTTCAGTTCACGTTCGTGCCGCAGGCGGGTGATTATTGTGGACTGATCCATACGAGCCGCTGGACTATATTATCGCCTAGCGGCCATAGAGCAGGAATCTTGGCGGAAGCCAGTGGGTGTCGAACCCACCCGCGACACGCAGTGCCGCACAACGGGTTTGAAGCCCGCGCCCAGCACCGGCCAGGATTGGCTTCCACGCGCAATTTTACCAAAGGCCCTACAAACTGTTCGAAAGTGATATCGGGCACACCGACGAGCTGGCAGTGGATTGCCTTTCTTACTCGCTAATTTTCGGGGATTCACATGCCGAAGATCAGAAGACCGAGCGTACACAGAAATTTAGCTAAACACGGCTACTGGATTGCATCTCCCCGATACAGGGAGAATACTTATGAAACCGGTAATCAAAAGTGCCGGATTAGCCATCGTATCCGTCATTGGTCTGTTAACTCTGGCTTGTGGCTCAAAGGTCATAGTGACTCCAGCACCTGCCAGCTTCGTAACTCCAACCCCAAGCGGGATTGTTACGACTGTGCCAGCAACTCCGGCGCCTCCTCAGGAAACAATAACCAGTGTCAGTCCCGGCCCGGGCTATGTCTGGGTTGCAGGCCAATATAACTGGGTTGGAGATCACTACGTGTGGTCGCCCGGAACCTGGGTAATGACACCCAGCCCATCTTCGACCTGGGTTCCTGGACACTGGGAGTCCACTACCGGCGGCTACAATTGGGTAGCAGGCCATTGGCAGTAAGCTGGCCTTGAGCACCTATAAGTAAACAAATGAGGATGGGCGACCTTGTCGGAGGGGACGCCCGCCTCAGCATTTCTAAAAAACTCCCGCCGGTTGTTCGCGGCGGCGACTGCGGACGCGTAAAGGTATGGCGGCGGCAGCGGTTTGATACGATGAAAAATACCTTTGACTAACGCGATTCCCAGCATTCTAGCCCGGATTGTCGAAGCGAAACAGGCGGAACTCGCGGCCGCCGCGTTCCCTTTTGATGAGTGGGAAGAGCGCGCCGCGTTCTACCGCGAGCAGCGGCGCGACTTTTGCGCTGCCCTTGAAGCTCGTGCGCCCGCCATTATCGCTGAAGTGAAAAAGGCTTCCCCCAGCAAAGGTATTCTGACAGCCGAATTCGAACCCGCATGCATCGCCCTCCAGTACCAGCATGGAGGCGCCGCGGCGCTCTCCGTTCTCACCGACAGGCAGTTCTTTCAAGGCAGTCTGCGCGATCTCGAATGTGCTCGCGCTGCCACATCCTTGCCCGTTTTGCGGAAGGATTTCACCATTGCCCCGGAGCAGGTATTGGAAGCCGCGGCCCACGGAGCGGACGCGATTCTGCTGATCGCCGCGATTCTTACCGAACGCGAAATGCGCGACTATCGTGAGGCCGCCGAGCGTTTCGGCATGGCCGCGCTAGTCGAGGTGCATGAGCGCAGTGAATTGGAATCGGCCCTGGGCGCGGGCGCTCGCATCATCGGCGTCAACAATCGCGACCTCACTACTTTCGAAGTCTCCCTCCATACCTCGTTGCGGCTCGCCGAACTGATTCCGGCAGGCGTTCTGCGTGTGAGCGAGAGCGGTATTCAGGATGCCCAGGATATCGCCACGCTCCGCGGCGCAGGTTACACGGCATTCCTGGTGGGCGAGCATCTCATGAAGGCTGCCGATCCGTCAGCGGCCTTACGCCGGCTGGTGGCCTCATGAGTCCGCTTCTGAAGATCTGCGGGATCACGAGCACCGAAGACGCCGCCGCGGCAATCGAAAGCGGCGCCACTGCCATCGGGTTCAACTTTTACCCGCGCAGCCCCCGCTTTTTGGCTCCGGAGCGCGCCGCGGCGATCGTCTCGCAACCGGGCGTGTGGCGCGTGGGCGTTTTTGTGAACGAATCCCCCACACGGGTCGCGGAGATCGCTCGCATGGCGCGCCTCGATATCGCACAATTGCATGGCGACGAAATCGCCGCGAACTATCCGGCGGAAATCACTGTATGGAAAGCGCTGCGCGTGGGCGATCCATCCGATTTGTCCTCTTTCGCCGATTGCCCGGCGGAGGCACTGGTGCTGGATGGCCCCGCCGGGAGTCTGTACGGCGGCAGCGGACGGCCTTTCGATTGGCGGCGTGCCGCTTCCCTGCGCAAGCGGATCATTCTGGCAGGTGGCCTGGATGCTGCAAATGTAGCCGACGCTATCGCGCTCGCCCGCCCTTGGGGCGTAGACGCGTGCTCGCGCCTGGAATCAGCGCCGGGCAGAAAAGATCATAAGAAGATGAAAGCGTTTCTCCACGCCGCGCAGGCGGCATTCCGCCAGGCTGCAAACGCCGGGCTTCCCCTATGACACCCCAACCCGACGCGCGAGGGCACTTCGGACCATATGGCGGCCGGTTCGTACCGGAAGTGCTCATGGCGCCGATCGAAGAGTTGGAGACCGCCTACCTGGCCGCGCGTGACGATCCCTCCTTCCGCGTGGAACTGGCCGGCCTGCTGCATACGTACGCCGGGCGCCCCACGCCGCTCTATTTTGCCCGCCGCCTGAGCGAGTCGCTGGGCGGCGCGCGCATCTACCTCAAGCGCGAAGACCTGCTACACACCGGCGCCCACAAGATCAACAAC
>JASIAM010000029.1 GCA_030041985.1 Bryobacteraceae bacterium
CCAAAGCGACCGGCTTATCGGTAGCCACTGTGAAGAGGAACTGGGTATTCGCAAAGACTTGGATACGCAAGTGGATGTCAGAACAGACTCCCGCCCGACGACAGCCAATCAGTTCCGTGTCGTAAAACTGGTTTGCCGACGAAAACTCCGGCTTGTTAGGTCACAAAGTCCGTGAGTGCTGCCCGACGGCCAGCCTACATCCACTTCCGACAACCCGAGCCAGCAATCATCTGGTCGCATAAAAGAATTCTGGAAATCGCGATTGCTCATCACTAAGGTTGATACCTGTTTCCATGATTCGACAATCGATTTGCGACCCACGTTGCATCGGTAAGCGGCTCGTTAACCGCGTTCCACCGGTCCCGCGACGTGTGGTAGAGAGGATCTCAGGCCTGGGCGGGAGGAGAGAGGGGCCTCCAGTTGTGAGGCAATAGTTCGCGGAGCCGGGCGATGGAGTGCGCCGGAATGCGCGAGAGGACGTCGCAGAACCAAGTGAATGGCTCGACTCCAGAGCGTTTACAGGAGGCAACGAAGCTTCGCAGCACCGCCGCTGTCTTACCACCGGTGTCGCTGCCGAAGAACGTCCAGTTGCCGCGGCCAAGTGCAATGTCCCGGTTCGCTCGCTCGGTGGCGCCGTTATCAATCTCTAGTTCGCCATCTTCCAGAAAGCGCGTAAGTGCTTCCCACTGATTCAGCGCATATCGGACTGCCGCACCCGCAGGACTCTTCGGCAGCACCTGTTGCTGCAACTCCAGCAGGTATTTGTGCAGTTTCCCCAGCAGCCGCGCCGACACGCGTTGCCGCAAAGCGAACCGCTGCTCCGTTGACAGTGATAGCGCCTTGGCCCGGTCCTCGACCGCATACAATCGCGCGATCAAGTACAGCGCCGGGCCCATGTGTGGCTCGTCCGATTCCAGCGCTTTGAAGAAGTACCTCCTGGCGTGCATCCAGCACCCGACCTCGGTCATCCCGCGGGCGGACTTGAAAAACGCATCATAGACGGAGTAGGCATCCGCCTGCAAATATCCTTTGTATCTTTCCAGAAACTTTGCCGGTCCGGCGCGTGATCGCGTGGGGGTGTAGTCATACACGATCACTGGATGGTGGGCGTCACCCACATAAGGCCAGATTCGCCCGATTCGGGCGAAGGAAAGCTTGCGGTCCAGCACCTTTACGCTGGTATCGTCGGTACCGATCACCTTGGACCCCAGCAACTCCTTCTTCATCACCAGGTACAAAGGATCCAGCAAGGCCGCGCATTGCGCCATCCACCCGCCCATGGTTTTGCGCGAGATCTCGATCCCATGCCGCTCGAACATTTTTTCCTGACGATGCAAGGGTTGGTGGTCAGCCCACTTCGCTACGATCACCTGCGCCAGCAGACTTGCCCCTGCCGTGCTCTTTTCAATCGGCTGCGGTGGCTTGGTGGCTGTCCGGATGGTGCAGTCGCAGGCGTACTTCAGGCACACATCCTCAATCACTCGCACTGAGGCTGGAATGTAGTCGTAGCGTTCGCTGGTCTCTTCGGCGATGAGACGAAGGTTTTTACCGCAGCCATGGCAATGCTTTTCCGCCTCGGCCAGGTCGTGCACGATTCTCTCCCGCCTCAGATGCCGCGCCAGAGGTTGGCGTCCGCCGCGTTTCCGACCGGGGGTTTCATTTGTTTTCTGCCTGGCTCCCGCGTCGCCGTCGAGGTCATCGTCGTCCTCGTCAGCAGCAGTCTCGTCTTCTGAACTCTGTGCCTGCCAAGCTGCCTCGAACAGCGCCAACTGCTCTTTCGATAGCTGCTCACTTTTGCGGTTTCGCTGCGCCTCCAGCAGTTCGCGTAGCAGACTCTGATACTTATTCTGCTCAGCCAACGAATGATCCAGCTGTGCGGCCAGATCCACCACAATCTTCCGCAGCGTCTCTGCATCCCATGGCAGGCTGTTCGGATCGAGGGGCACCGTGCATCTAGCTTAAGGGAAAATCAGCTCGTTTCCAAGCGAAAACGAAACGTAATTGAAATGTTTTCTGTTTCAGGCGCGTCGGTAGCGTTTCCGCCGTGTGGCGGTGCTCAGATCGATGCCGCTCAGCAGCGCTCCCAATTCTTCGGCCGTGATCTCTTGCCGGCGTTCTGCTACGCTCTCTCCTAACGGCACGGCGTACGTGCTTTCCTCTAACCGCTTGCTCCAAATGGCGAGTCCGCCATGTTCCCCATACAAAATTTTGATGCGATCACGCCGTCGGCTGGCGAAGACGAACAAATGTCCTTGAAACACATCCAGCTCCAAATGGTCCCTCACTAGCGCGTGCAGCCCGTCAAAGCTCTTGCGCATGTCGCACGCGGTCAAGCATAGGTACACCCGCACGCTGGCTGGCAGGAGGATCATCCGCGCAACGCTTCCACCACTCTGCGCAGTGTGGCCGCATCAACCTCCGCGCCGATCCGTAGCCGCTCGCCCGTCGTCAGGATCAATTCCAGGCACGGTTCCGGTGCTGGCTGCCGCGCATTCCCACTCTCCACCAAGGCGAATCGCACCGGTTGCTGATTCCGTAACCGCTTCCGCCAAACATAAAAAGACTGTTCTGAAATTTTCTGCTGCTCACAGAACTGCTTCACCGACAAGCCGCAGCGCTCGTGCGCCGCAACTCGCTCCCGCCAGTATTCTTCTCGGTCCTCAGTACTCTTTCCCATGTCGGGCTACCCCTCAGTAGCCCACTATGCCGATTGCCAGGCCGATTTGGAAGAGCGGTTTACGAGACGCTTACCCCTGATTTGCAAAAAGGACCTAGCCAGTCTGTGGCTGAGCCACGATGCTTGGGTGGTCAACCCCGCAAAAGGGATGGCGCCGTTTCCATTACAGTGTTGATTTTGCTTTGAGCCGGAGGTTTACCGCGCCCTGGAGAGGAGTCGAGTCCCGTCCAGGGCAGGAGTTTCTGGGAGCCATCACCTCCCGTGGGCCCTCCCGAGAGTCGTACACGAGTCCCCAAAAAGCAAGGCGCTGGCAGGCGGAAGGGCGCGGTCCGGAAGCCGCGGGCTCGCTGGTGTCTGCTCAAAGGTTGCGAGCAGCATTTTCATCCGCTGCGAGCGCGTCAGCGCTATTGCAGTCCCGAGTGCCGGGAGGGCGCACGGAAGCGGTCGGAGTGGAAAGCGCAGCAGAAATATCGGACCACAAGGGTGGGAAAGCAGAAGCGCAACGGCCAAAGCCGGCACCACCGGGAGCGGGTCAAAAGGCGGAAAGCGGCAGAGCCAGAACCAGTTAGCGAGACCGCGGGTAATCACTCAGGGACCATATTTTCGAGCACAGCCTGCGACCGGCCAGAGTGCTACGAGCGATTCGCCCGGCAGCGGCGAAGTCCCTTGCAGCGGTTCTGTTGCGCGGCCTGCCGGCGCGCGCCGGAGCGGTTCAAGAGCGGGAGCGGCGCTGGAAACAGGCGCACATTTAATCCGGAGATATGGATCACCAGCGAGGAGTC
Organism: Bryobacteraceae bacterium; assembly: GCA_030041985.1. Classification (GTDB taxonomy): domain Bacteria; phylum Acidobacteriota; class Terriglobia; order Bryobacterales; family Bryobacteraceae; genus PSRJ01. The sequence continues at coordinate 3,460 of JASIAM010000029.1, forward strand.
CCCTAACATTCAGCCTGTCGATGCAACTGGAGTTTCATCAGCTCGACAGGCGCTGGGAGCATCTTAGAGTGCGCCATCCGGCGCGGCAGCGACGGTTGTTGGCATCGTTAGCGGAATGCGGGCAGCAAACGCCCATCTTGGCGGTGGCCGCGGAAAACCAACCTGGCCGCTACGTAGTAATCGACGGCCACAAGCGGATCACGGCTTTAGAACAACTAGGGCGGGACACGGTGGAGGCGGTGGTGTGGCCGATGAGCGAAGCGGCGGCCGTGTTGTTGGACTGGTCGCTGCGCCTTTCCGAACACGAGACCGCCCTGGAGGTGGGCTGGCTACTGGCCGAGTTGGAGCAGCGGTTCGGCTACAGTCTGGAGGAGTCGGCGCGGCGGTTTGATCGCAGCGTGAGCTGGGCGTCGGGGCGGCTGGCGCTGGTGGAACTGTTGCCGGAATCGATCCAGCAGCAGGTACGCGAAGGCAGGATTGCAGCCCAGGTAGCGATGAAGTTTCTGGTGCCGGTGGCGGGACAGAGTCTGGAGGCCTGCCAGCGCATGGCGGCCGTTTTTGCCGAGCATCACTGCAATACGTGAGAAGCGGGGCAACTGTATGCGGCTTGGCGGCGAGGATCGGCGGCGATTCGCCAACGCATTTTGAACGATCCGGCGCTGTTTTTCAAAACCCAGCGGCAGGCGCAAGAGAAAGCGCCTCCGGGCAGCGGCGCCGAACTGATTCGCGATCTGGAGATGGTTAGCGCGATTATGAATCGCGCTCATCGGGGCTGACGGAAAAGCAACCCGCACGCCTACGGCGTGATCGCCTGGCTCTCGGAGGTCGACGAGAATCTTCCGGATGGCTTAGTTCCTAGCATCATGTATTTTGAGAATTGATCTCGCAGAATACTCAGGCAGCCAGCAGGTCAAGAACCTGTTGGATTGCTTGGTCAGCCTTGTGATAGGCGGCTTCGACTTTGCTGGCAGGCTTCAGGGGTTCGTCGGGCCTGTGATGGAACAATGAGTTCGCCAGCGGCCCGCGGACACGCTTGTGGAACAGGATAAACATAAGCGCGGCTTTGGTGCCCTGGTCAGAAAGACGGTAGCTGTAGGCGCGCCCGATGCGCTCGATCAGACCATGGGCTTTCATTTTGCGCAGGTCGTAACGGAGTTGCGTGAGGGTGTAGGCGCTGGCGGCAAGGTTGAAGGTTGCGAGAATGGCTTGCTGGATCTCAGCAGACCGCCATCCGTTGAGTTGCGTGCCGCCATGCAGGAGCACCTCCATCAGCCGCATCATGCGGATATCTTGAATCTTGATGCCGGCGATTTGGGTTTTGCCTACCGTGACCGGCAAAGCTATCCGTTGAAACAGCGGGAAGTCCACGTGTACGTTGAGGGATTGGGCTTCGCAACCGGCGAAGCGGTCTGGAATGCCGACGAGCTGGTGCCGTAATCGCCCGAGATTCTCCAACCCTTTGTTTAGTC
>JASIAM010000303.1 GCA_030041985.1 Bryobacteraceae bacterium
TGTCAGCATGGTCATGTTGGCGCACGCCTTCCTGACCCTGGAAAGTCTCCGCACCAAAAAAAACTTCTGGGTGGACCCTGCCACAGATGCGTCGTGAGATCCAGTATGTGCTCTTCACTTGGACAGGTTTCTGCGCATATTGCGGGTGCCCCGCGGGCCGCGCCAGCATTCCATAGCACTTAACGTTGTAATACTAGCCATGTCTAATTTTAAGGCCGGCTCGAAAAGCCACAACTGCTCCACCTCGCGCTCAGCGACGCGGCCCATAGCATCTGTTTCTCCCCTTGCACTCTTCGAACGGTTCGCGGAATACTTTTAGGGATGTTCCAGAAAGGGTTACCCCGGATAAACACGTACTATAGCAACCTGGAACAATCGCGTTGTCCTGCTGTTCCGTTATGGCCCGCAGTGAGACGGGATTTTGCCGCGACCGTTTCATTTTTGCCGCCCTGCGGGTCCGGCAGGCACATAAGTTATTGGTGCTTCAAGGCATCACAATTTGGTGAGCCAATTGCTAATTAGAGTGCGTGACTGAAATGAACCAGGCCCGCGAAGAAATGATTGCGCCTCTTTTTTGCAACCCGCCTAAAAAGTCACCTCGCATCTAAGCCCCGTAGTATTCCTCTATTTCCTCACAATCATTTCTTCAAGGGCCTGAATCCCTACGGATCGTAGGGAGTCTCACCATGGGCGCCGAGGTCGTTTTACCATAGTTCTATGCCTAAAGGGATGTTCGAGGTCGCCTGTCCGTGTTGCCAGGCGATGCTAAAAATCGACCCGGAGACCCGTGCTGTCATCGCCCATGCCGTACAGGAGAAGCCGCCCGCCATTTCGGATCTGGCTGCCGAGGTGGTGAAACTCAAAGGCGAAGGGGCACGGCGCGAAGAGGTATTCCGCAAACAATTCGAGGCGGAAAAAAGCCACGGAAAAGTTCTGGAAAAGAAGTTTGACGAGCTATTCAAGCGCGCCAAAGAGAATCCGGACGTTGCCCCTCCCAAGCGCGATATTGATTTCGATTGATTTTGCCGGGGCGAGGGGCTCTGCCGGTGGGATCGTTGAAACGATATAAGTATTTTAATTATCAATAAGTTGCAGCAGCCGGTGCCAGTCGGCTGCTATCGTTTTTGACACGTCTGTGGGATACTCTATTGTAGAACAGGTTTGCAACTCAGAATGTCCTATCTGGACGACGCTGTCTCCCGTTACAACAGGCTATTGGAAGCTGCGGCGCAACACGACCTCTCCTGGGTCGGCGCGCTGCAGGAGAGTATGGAAGAGCAGGGGCTTTCCGCTGGAGGCCGGCTCCTCTGTCCGTTTCTGCGGCCAAATTTCATCTCCAAGCGGCAATATGAGGCTCTCGCAAAAACCAGCGAGGCCCTGATCGCCGCCATCGATCGCATGGAGCAAATGGTGCTAAGCAACCCGGCGTTGCTGGCGCGTCTCGAACTGCTTCCCGCGGAGAAAATGCTGGCCTCGATCGATCCGGGATATTCGTCGCTCGAAGTGACGGCCCGCTTCGACTCCCATCTGCGCAACGGTCATCTGCATTTTGTGGAATACAACGCGGACTCGCCGGCTGGCGCGGGCTATGCGGACGCTTTAGCCGATTTGTTTTGGGATCTGCCGCCGATGAAGGAGATGCGGAAGCGGTACACCTTCACCCGCGTCGGAGGGCGTAAATACCTGTTGCAGGCTCTCCTCAAAGCATATAAACAGTTTGGGGGCGCCCAAAAACCAAATATTGCCATTGTGGAGTTCCGCGCGCCGTATTACTCCGGGCGGAGCGAATACGAACTATTTCGTGATTATTTTCGCGAGGAAGGATTTGCCGCGGAAATCGTATCGCCCGAACAGCTCGAATATCGCAACCACGTGCTGCGCAAAGACAAGTTTCCGATCGATCTGGTTTACCGAAGGCTGGGAGTACAGGAGTTCTTAATGCGCTTCGACCTCTCCCATCCGCTGGTGCAGGCCTACCGCGAGCGGACGGTGTGCATGGTAAACAGTTTTCGGGCCGAATTGGCTCATAAGAAGGCCATGTTCGGGCTGCTCACGGATGAACGGCTGGTGGAGAAGTTTCCGGCGCCGGAGCGCAAGGCGATTCGGGAGCACGTCCCGTGGACGCGGCTGGTAACCGCCACCAAGACGACTTACGAGGAGCAAGCGATTGACCTGCCGGATTTCATTGCGCAGAATCGGGAAAAGCTTGCCTTGAAGCCCAACGACGACTACAGTGACCTGCATACCTATCGCGGCTGGGAAATGGACAGCGCCGGCTGGGAGCGCGCGCTGAAACAGGCCATGCGCGCTCCCTATGTAGTGCAGGAGCGGGTGGAGCCGGTGCTCTCCGTGTTTCCGCTGATGAGCTTTGGACAACTGGAGCTGCGCGAGATGCAAGTGGATGTGCACCCGCATGCCTATCTAGGCAAAGTTCAAGGTTGTTCAAGCTGGATTTCGAGTGGGAAAAGCGGGTTTTCTTCGGCGGCGGGGCTGGCCCCGACCTTCATACTGGATCAGAAAGCTTAAGAGCTAGACAGCGCTTCCGGCGCCTCCGGTGGGGAGAAAGCGCCTGGTTCCTGCTTCGCAGCGCAGGGCGGTTGTGCCAGCCCTGCGCCGCAATGTTTACTGGATGATGGCCGTTAGTTTCCCCATGCGGCGGAGTTGCCCCACATCGCAGAGCTCCCCCACATGGCGGAGTTGCCCCACATAGCGGAATTGCCCCACATGGCTGAACTACCCCACATCGCGGAACTGCCCCACATGGCCGAACTACCCCACAGTACCGACGAACCCCACATCACTGAAGAGCCGCTGGTGGGCGAGAGCACCGTGGGCCCCCAAACCGCGGTGGGCTCCCATGTAGACGAACTCCCCCAAAGGGCGAGCGCGTTAGACATCATATAGATCGAACCCGTGGTTCCTTCATAGACGGATTTGGGAGAGGTGGCCGGCTCTGTAGCCACGTCATTGCTGGCCAGCGCAGCTTGGATATCCAGATAGCCTGCGCCGACGGTGAAGATGTCGTAGTAGTCGGTGTAAGTGATACCGGTAGTAGGATCTGTGGTGGAGGATTGCGCCGGAAAGGTTTTATAAGCGCTTTTCATCATGCGCGCTTTGACGTCGTCCGGGGTGATCCCAGGAGTGTGCTGGATCATGAGAGCCGCCGCCGCACTCACCACTCCCGCAGCCATGCTGGTGCCGTTCAGAATCAGGTATTCGGGGCTCCCGGTCCGGCCATAAGTCGAAGGACTAACGACGTTGGCGGGATACTCCGCAGCCAGAGTGGAGCCGGGAGATAGCACGGAAATCACTTCATTACCGGGTGCTACCAGGTCCGGTTTGATAAGCCCATCCACCGCGGTGGGGCCGCGGGAACTGTAGCTGGCAATCAGATCATCGGTGCGCGTCGGAGTGCCCATGGGTTTCATGACGCCCACTGTAATAGCGTAGGGACTGTTGCCAGGCGACAGGATTGTAGAATATCCGAGCCGTCCGGCATTGCCGGCGGACACAACCACCACAATGCCCGATTTCCATGCCATCTGGACTGCGAGGCACAAGGGATCGAGAAGGTAGCTCTCCTGAATCGGCCGCCCGAGCGAGAGATTGATCACTTTGATGTTGTAGACGTTTTTGAGCGCAATCGCCTCCCCGATGGCCGCCAAAACCGCTGAATCGGTGCCCATGCCACTCGCATTGAGAACCTGCAGATCGATCAGTTTCACACCCTGCGCGATTCCGATGTATGCGCCTCCCGAATTGGTCCCATTTCCCGCGATGATGCCAGCGATATGGGTGCCATGGCCGTAGGGATCACCGCTGCTTCCGACGAAAGATTGCGTGTACACCGGCTTTGGCAGGTCGGCACTCGTAGCAATTCCGCTGTCTATGAGGGCCACCCCTACTCCTTCACCGTTCAGGCCCATGCTCCAGGCAACGGGCGCATTTACCGCGGACTCATAGAAGTCCGATAGTGCAGCAGTGGGCCGGTCAGGAGAAATGTACGTCACATTGGGAAGTGCGATCAGGCTAAGTACCCCAGCGAGTGGCAGATCAATGACCTGACCGTTGATAAAGTTGAGATCCGTTACAATTGTTCCGCCCAGAAGGGCCACGAGAAGGTCGTCCAGCGGCGATGTGGCTTGCACAATGACTCTTTGAGGAGTGAGTGACTTCAACAGGCTCGGTATGTTTAGATCAGCCAAGAGTTCCGGTGCAAGCTTGGACGTCTGGGCGTGAGCCGGCCGGCTCGCGATCGTGCCCCATAACAGGACAAAGCAGATAGTCCACTTTAGAAACTTTTTCAAACAAGGCTCCTGAGTAAGATTCGTAGTCGCGATCATGAATGCAGGCCGCCTTCCAAGAGCCAGGCTCTTGATAAAACAGAGGTTAGTTGGCTGTAGCGGCTAAGGGGCGGGACTTAGCGCCCAAACGTCGGAGGCAGGGCGAGAGTTACTGCCAATAGATGCAAGCACCTGGCGGTTCGATGCCGGAATGCCCGCATGGGACAGAATGCCCACCGTTCAGGCACTCTCAAGGGGAGTTGGAGTCTCCGGACCAGTAGGAGCAGAAGCTTCCGCGCGCAACCGCTCGATCAGCGCTCGCAGGGAAGCCATATTCACGGGCTTACTCAGATACTCATCCATGCCCGCTTGCAAGCATTTTTCGCGATCCCCATCCAGGGCATTGGCTGTGACGGCGATGATTGGAGTGTGGCGCGAATCGCCCTCGCGGCGGCGAATTTCCGCGGTGGCTTCGAATCCGTCCATCACCGGCATCTGGCAGTCCATAAATACCGCGGCTACCGTGTGGCTCCCCAGAGTATCCACGGCTTCGCGTCCGTTGGTGGCGCTGAGGCATTCGCAACCGAGCTTGGCGAGAACCCGCTCGATCAGCAGGCGATTGGTAAGATTGTCATCGACCACCAGAATGCGCAGTTTCGCCGTCTCCCCACAAGCCAGTTCTCCCAGACCGTCCGCCCGCGGGGCTGGCGCGGGGCTCTCACAAGCGGAATAAGGCATCCAGAACCAAAAGGTAGATCCTTCGCCGGAATGGCTGTGCATTCCGATCTGCCCGCCCATCAGAGCCACCAGGCGCGCGCTAATGCTCAGGCCTAAGCCGGTACCTCCGAATTTGCGAGTGGTGGAACCATCCCCCTGCACAAAGGGTTTGAAGAGCCGGTGATGTAAATGATCCGGAATCCCGATCCCGGTATCGCGGACTTCGAAGCGCATCGCGGAAGCCCCGCCTTCCTCCGTCAGTGTGATCTCGAGATCGACCGATCCCTTCTCGGTGAACTTCACCGCGTTCCCCATCAGGTTCACCAGGACCTGCCGCAGGCGGCCGGAATCGCCGAGCAGGTGAGTGGGGGTCTGCGCGGCAATTTTGGAGCGGACCGCGATCCCCTTTTCGGCTGCCGAGGGCGCTACCAGGCGGACTACGCCGTCAGCCAGCGTGCGCAGGTCCACCGGCTCCGGATGCAGCTCCATCCTGCCCGTTTCGATTTTCGAAAAATCCAGGATTTCGTTGACGATGACCAGTAATGCCTGGGCCGAGTTGTGAATGCTGTCTACATATTCGCGCTGTTCGGAGGTGAGTCCCGTAGCCAACAACAGGTTTCCCATTCCTAAAATGCCATGCATGGGCGTCCGTATTTCGTGGCTCATATTGGCCATGAATTCCGATTTGAGACGGCTGGCCTCCTCCGCCACCGCTTTAGCTTTAGCCAATTGCTCGGCTTGCTCGAGTCTGCTGATGTACTGGTTGTAGGAGCGGTACAGCAGATAGAGTGCCGGAAGGATGAGGAGCCATGAGGACCACCCCAGGGAGTTCAGCGAGATGTGCAGCAGGGAAGCCAGTGCCGCTCCGACGAGGTAATGAGTCAGGACCCATCCGAAGCTGGCCCGCCACACCTGCCAGAACGGCTTGCGTTCGGTTAGGGCGATAACGCCCGCCACCAGAGCCGTATTAAAGAGATAGAATGCCAGGGTCGCAGCCAGCAACCGCAGGGGAATGCCTGCGTGGACGGCCGCAAGCCAGCGCCACCTATATGCCGAGTGTCCGGCGGCAATCGAAACCACCAGGTTGGCCAGGTTGAATGCGGTTTGTACGGGCGCAGTTTTACCCTTCGACCGCAGCACAGACTGGGTCAGAGCGCTGCAACAGCCCACGAGCAACACCGGAAACAGATCGAGATCCGCAATTCCAGTCAGGATAAAGATGAAATTCAGCGAAAGCGTGCCGGTGACGCCGGGCAGTTTGACTTTGAAACCGGAAGCCGCGAGGGCGCCGCCGATATACAAGAAAACGGCCGGAGGGAAGCTGGCTCCCGCACGCCAGGCGGCCCACAGGATAGCGGCTGCCGCCAGCCAAAGTGCGGCAATGTAAACCCGGGCCGTCATGGACAAACCACGCACGCTCTGCTTATCGGCAGATTGGAGGCCGAGCAGTAGGTCTCGCGGCCTCAAACTCTTCTCATACTTACCGATAAGTGCGTATGTAATAGTCGCACCAGCAAAAAGCGGGGAAAGACCTTTCGGGTTAGAGAGAACCCCCGGTTCTGTGCGGCTGAACAGGCCGATTATGCCAACGCCCGATAGCTCATTCGTCTTCGCCAGCCAATCCATGCGCGCCCTGCTGCAATTGGTAGATAAAGTCGCCGCTCTCGGCGCCACCGCGCTCATCACGGGCGAAACCGGTAGCGGCAAAGAGATTTTGGCGCGCACGATTCATACGCGGTCCCAACGCGCCGGCGGCCCGTGGATCGATTTCAACTGCGCGGCCTGCCCCGAACTGCTGCTGGAGAGTGAATTGTTCGGCTACGAGCCGGGCGCTTTCAGCGGCGCAACGCGTTCGAAGCCCGGATTATTCGAGCTGGCTGCGGGCGGTTCGTTATTTCTGGACGAGATCGGGGAACTACCCCTGGCGATTCAAGCTAAGCTCTTGCGTATCCTGGATGGAGCGCCGTTTTCCCGGCTGGGCGGCGTGCGTAGAATTGTGCCCGATGCCCGGGTCGTCGCCGCTACCAATCGCGAGATCGAAACCGAAGTCCGCGCGGGCCGGTTCCGAGCGGACCTTTATTACCGGCTCAGTCCGGTCCGCCTGCATGTGCCGCCGTTGCGGGAGCGCCCGGAAGACATTGTCCCGCTAGCGAATCTTTTCCTGGAGCAAATCGATCCCTCTCTCCGCATCAGCGCATCGGCTATCGATGCGCTGATGGGCTACCACTGGCCCGGCAATATTCGGGAATTGCGCAACGCGATCACGGCAGCCTCACTGCGCGCTGTCGATGGGTGCGTGCTGGCCGAATCATTCGAATCCAGGTTTCAGCCCGCCGCCCCTGCAGCGCCCGGCACTCTGGCTATGGCGGAGCGCGAACTGATATTGCATGCCTTGACTACGGCGGGGGGGAACCGTACCCAGGCGGCTGCTCGCGTCGGCATCTCGCGGCGCACTCTCAACCGGCGTCTCCGCGAGTACCAGCGCGCCGGAGTCTTATCGCCGCGCACCGCAATTTTATCGCCGGGCACATCCAGTCTGGCCGCACTCAGCCAAGCGGTTGCGGAAGCCGGCACGAAAATGGGACACCAGACCGTCATAGCTGGGAGTTGAGGCGGTGCTGCCGGCAAGGCCGGCCGCCAATCTTTGACTAGCCGCGAATGCTATGATGCCGCCAAGGAGCGTGTAAATGGTCCGAGCGAGCGGCCGTGTAGTTGGGTTCGTCATCGTTCTGCTCTTGATAGTGCCGATTCGGGCGGCGGAACCCCTGTCGGGCCGATGGCTGCTTGTCAGCCAGGAGGTTGGCGGGCAGAAGAGACCCACCGGGGACTTGATGCTGCGGGTCAATCCAGCAGGCAAGAGTTTTGAGTTCGCTTATTCCACTCCCGTGAATGATATTCAGTTTGTCTCTCTTCGATTTGCCGCTCGCCTGGATGGAACCGAAGCGGACGTGACGGATGGCAGCGGGAAGAAGATCGGAAGCGTGAAGGTTACAAAGTCCGGCGCATCCCTATACAAAATTGTTCTGGAGGGACCCAACCGGCCGACGGCCTCGGGGACTATGACGGTTTCCGCCGACGGCAAGACGCTACGGTCGGAGTCCGATTCGAGCGCCCGCGGCCAATCCGCCGTCATGCACACGGTGCAGATTTTCGCACGGCAGTAGCGCAATGCGCTTGCTCGCAGAATTTGTCCGCCGTCCGCGGAAGGTGTGGCTCCGCAGGTTCAGTTTTCAGGTCCATCTCTGGGCAGGCCTGATTCTGACGCTCTATCTGGTGGCGATCGGACTCACGGGATCGGTTCTGGTCTTTCGCGACGAACTGGAGAGTTGGGCCGGATTGAACCCATGGCGCTACATCCAGACGACGGGCGCCGCTGCTGAGCCGGCGGCGGTACTACGGAGTGTCCGGGGAGCGTATCCGCAGGCTCGCGTGGTTTCGCTTGCGGCGCCGGCCAAGTCAAATCCGGTGTACGTCGCGGTTCTGCGCGCAAGGGGCAGATATTTCGGCCAGATCCGCATTGCGATTCATCCGGTGTCCGCGCAGATATTGGGGCGCATGCCGAACCGGCTGCCGCGAAACTGGAATTGGCTCAATACGGTTCGAAATTTTCACGAGACGCTGCTCCTGGGACGTGTGGGGCGTGAGGCGAATGGCGTCCTGGCGGGTTGCCTGCTCCTGCTCAACCTGACCGGCATCGTGATCTGGTGGCCAGGTATCGCCAGATGGACCCGAGCGCTGCGTGTCGATTTGGCGCGCGGCTGGCGGCGCGTGAATTTCGATTTGCACCGGGCGGCGGGTTTCTGGACACTGGGAATCGTTTCGCTCTGGGGCATATCGGGAATCTACTTCGGGTGGTCAGGAGAAGTGAGACGTTTTGTCAACCGAATCTCACCTCTGGTATCGTCGGCCCCTCCGGCGATTCGGGCCGTGCCGAGGCCGGAGGCGCTACAGGCTGACATCGGTGTCATGCTCTCCGAAGCCGCTCGTCTCGATCCGGGCACCTCGTTGCGGACGATCTTGTTTCCTTCGGGCAGTAGCGCGCCGCTCGAGATCTCGATGCAGCGCGCCGGCACGCGGGGCGCAGAATTCGCGGACACGCTGTACTTCGATCCCTGGGACGGACGGTGTCTCGGCATCTGGAAATATGGAGTTAACCAAAGCTTGGGCGACTGGTTTGTCTGGTCGCAGATTCCGCTGCATTTTGGGACATTCTGGGGACTCGGGGTGAAAATCCTTTGGGCCGCGCTCGGTCTCTCGCTTCCGCTGCTTGCGCTAACGGGCGTGCTGATGTTCTGGAACCGGGCACTGCGGAGAAAGTGGAAACGTGCGCACCGGGCGTGAAGTTCTGATACGCGGCGAAGGCGTCGCTGCCTTTTGCTGCGCACGGCTTCTGAAGAATGCGGGCTTTCGGACAGCGATGGAACGGCCCGCCCGAGCCCGGGTTCCCGCGATCATGCTGAGCGATCGGGCAGTCGCTTTGATGCGCGACGTTTTCGGCCAACCAACTCTATTCTCTGGGGAGAGCCGAATCGATCGGCGCGTGGTTGCCTGGGGAAAGGATGCAGACCCGATTACGGTAGCTCATTCCGCAGTTGTTGTCTCAGATAGGGTCCTTCTCAAAAGTCTCGCGAGCGCGATCGAACCGGATGCACCGGTTTCACCGGATTTTGTGATTTACACGTCGAAGCCACTACCTCCGGGCGCGGAGGAACACCGGTTCGGCACGCGCAAAGCGATTGCGGCCGAGGTCGCGCTCAAAGATCGCGGAGATAGTTCCAGTTGCTGGATTGAGTCGCTGCACGATGGTTGGCTGTTCCTGATTCCGAATGCCTCGGAATCCACCTGGCTCCTTGGTGTGGGCGCTCCGCTCGAAGATTTGCTGGCAAGCAGCCGGGTGATCGCACCGCGAATCGATTGGCTACGCGGCCGATCAGCGGAATTTCCCGCTGCCCCACGGATCATTGCTCCTCTTTGCGGAGATGGATGGCTCGCATGCGGAACAGCAGCCATGGCGTTCGATCCGATTTGCGGTGATGGGACGGCACAGGCGGTGCGGGAAGGGGTGCTCGCTGCGGCTGTCATCCGCGCCATTGCGGATGGCGGAGATTCTGCTTCGCTAAGGGCACACTACGAAGGGCGTCTGACCATCGGCATGGCGCGCCACCTGGAGTTGTGCGCGGAGTTTTACCGCGCGGGAGGCAGTGGGCCATGGTGGCAGAAGGAACTGGAGGCGTTGACGGAAGGGCAACGCTGGTGTGCCGCGCGCCTTGCGGCAGCGGGCGAACCACGCTATCAACTGCGGGACTTCGTTCTGGAACCTCGTGTGGCGGCGACAGAGGCGCGCGGAACAGTTTACAATCGAGGCAAATGACGCCCGCCGGCTCAGTTGCTCATTGGAGGACCTATGGCCGGCTGCGGATTTTTCTGCGCCCCTACGTGCGGCGGCTGGGCGTAGTGATCGGGATCAGCCTCATTTCGACGGGTCTCGGACTGGTTCAGCCTTATCTCTCGAAGCTTCTTATCGACCGAGCGCTGCTGCAGAAAGATATGCATGCGCTCCTGTGGATTGCGGGAGTATTGTTTGCCGCCACCGTCTTCGGTTATGTGCTCAACATAGCCGCCAGTTACCGCTACGTGCAAATATCGGCCGCGATGCTTTTCGATATGCGCGTGGCCCTGTTCCGGCATCTGCAGACGCTTTCTCCCCGTTTCTATACCGGATTTCGCATGGGCGACCTGATGTCGCGTCTCAACAACGATGTAGGCGAAGTGCAGCGCGTATCGGCGGACTCGCTGCTCTCCGTTCTCAGCAACATCATGTTCTTCGCCGGGTGCGTGGGAATGATGTTGTGGCTGAACTGGCGCCTGTTTCTGGTAAGCGTGATCCTCGTTCCTTTCTGCGTGCTTGCATTCCGCCATTACCAGAGGAGACTGACCGCGCTCACCAAACAGCTACGCGAACGCAGCGCCGACCTGGGAAGTCTGTTTGTCGATACGATTCTCGGAATGCGAACCGTGATTTCGCTGAACGCCGGCGAACACGAAGCCGGGAGGTTTCGGGAGCGCAATGACGCCTATGTGCGGACCATGCTGCGCGTGCAGGTCGCATCCTTTATGACCGGCGCGGCGCCGGGAACAATCCTCACTGCGGCCACGTCGGCCGTCTTTCTGTACGGCGGATGGCTCATCCTGCGGGAGCGGATGACCATCGGCACACTGGTGGCGTTTATGGCGTATCACATGCGCCTGCTATCGCCTGTTCAAACTCTGATGGGGATGACGTCCGGACTGGCTTCGGCGCGCGTTTCGCTCGGCCGCATTTTCGAATTGTTCGACACGCCTGCCGAGGTGAGTGAGATCCCGAACGCGCCGGCTTTTACGCGTGTGCGCGAGTCCATTCGCTTCGAACATGTCTCGAAGCGATACGATCGCGCGCCGGTGCTCGAGGACGTCAATTTTGAAATTCCGGCGGGGATTTTCTGCGCGATTCTGGGGTCGAGCGGCGCCGGCAAATCGACGCTGGCGGATCTGATGGTCCGCTACCTTGATCCCGATGAAGGACGAATTCTGGTGGATGGGCGTGACATCCGCGCAGTGCCGCTGCGCGACTTGCGCCATGAAGCGATTCTGGTGGATGAATCGCCGTACCTGTTTCACGATACAATAGCCGCCAATATCGGATTCGCTTGGCCTGAGGCGGGCCGCGCCGCGATCGAAAACGCTGCACTGGCCGCGGGGCTGGAGGAAATGCTGGAGCGTCTGCCGCGAGGCCTTGACACGCAGACAGGGGAACGCGGTTTGGCATTATCGGCGGGAGAACGCCAGCGCATTGCATTAGCGCGTGCTCTGTTGCGCCGCCCCAGTGTTTTGATACTGGACGAGCCGACCTCGGCCCTCGATGCGCAGACGGAAAAAGTGGTGGCGGCCGGCTTGCGTACCGCGTTGCCGGAGGCGACCCTGATCGTGATTACCCACCGGCCCGCGCTGGCGGAGATCGCCGACGCCATCATCACAATTGAAGACGGAAACGCCCGGATGTCTTATGGCTTCGCATCCGCCACTCGTGCCTGACGAAGAAGAAGCCGGATGTTTCCCGTTCTCGGGCGCGGCCGGCAGAGGTGTGCGGGTAGCGGTGATCGACAGCGGCGTCAATCCGCGGCATCCGCACATTGCGCGGGTTGCCGGCGGCGTGTGCGTTCAGGCCGACGGCACGATCAAGGAGGGCGACTATATTGACCGGCTCGGCCACGGGACCGCCGTCATGGCGGCGATTCAGGAAAAAGCGCCCGCTGCGGATTATTTCGCCGTGAAAGTCTTTGAGACGGCATTGCGCACCAAGGCGGTGAATCTGCTGGCGGCGCTCGACTGGTGCATCGAACAGGAAATGGATGTCGTGAACCTGAGCTTGGGGACCACGAACCAAGCCCACGCCGAGGGATTCGCCCGGGCAGTGGCAAATGCGGAGGAAACGGGCACATTGCTGGTAGCGGCTCGCGAAATCGAAGGGCAGCTCTGTTATCCGGGGTGCCTGCCGGGAGTTTTTAGCGTCGGACTCGACTGGAGTTGTCCGCGAAATTGCTTTCGATGCGAGCACCAGCGAGACGGTACGGCCTATTACGCATCCGGGTACCCGCGCTCGGCCCCGGGTGTGCCGCGCAGCCGCAATGTACAGGGCATCAGTTTCGCCGTTGCGAATATGACAGGCTTCGTGGTGCGTGCGTGCGAGGTACAAGGCCGCCAGGAGCGAGGTCTCATCCGGGCTGCGCTGAGCGCGACAGCGGCACGCCTGCTATCCAAAACGCGGTGAGATACCGGTTTTTAACCGGATCGCCGTCCCCGTATTTCATCGAATCGAAAGACCTTACCCGAACTGGCAATAGCTTGACAAAGGTATTTCCCGACACCCATAATTTTGACTAATGCCGCAGCACCCCTTATCGGTTTTTCGAGGAACTTCGATTGGCGTTGTGGTAGCGGTGCTGGCATTAGTCCCGCAAGTGCCCCTGCTGGGGCAGGCGCCTAGTCGGCCCAACCCGCCCGCATCCGAAGAGAAACCGGTCGATGGAATCCCCGTCAGCGACCCACTTGTGATCTCGAAGTGTGGGACGTGTCATAAGCAGGACAGCAAGGGAAATCTGACGCGGATCTCCTGGGAACGCACGACGCCGGAAGGCTGGCAGGAAGTCATCAAGCGCATGGTGCGGCTCAACGGCTTGAGCGTCACACCGGATGAGGCGCGCGCCATTGTGAAATCTCTCAGCGCGAGCCATGGACTTGCTCCCGAAGAAGCGAAGGCCGTGGCGTATATGTCCGAACATCGAAGCGATGATGAGACTTACCCGAACGACAACATCCGCGCGACCTGTGCGGCCTGTCATCCGTTCGGGCGGGCGGCTTCCTTCCGCCGTTCGCCGGAGGAATGGAAGCTGCTCGCCGATTTGCATGTGGCCTTGTATCCGGTGGTGGAACTTACGGTGTTCCGGCGGCGGCCGGGGCGTGGTCCACAGGGACAGGGGGCGACTGCTCCGGAGACACCCCAGACCCCGCAGCCGGTCGATCAAGCGATTGAGTTTCTGACGAAGACGTATCCGCTGATGACTCCGGAATGGGCTTCGTGGCGCGCTCGGGAACGCGCGCCCAAACTCGCTGGCAAGTGGCTGGTCTCGGCGCATGTGGTGGGGAAAGGTCTTTATTCAGGCGAATTGACGATCGATCCCGGCTCTTCCGCGGATGAGTTCAACACGCGCATTCGAATCACTCCGATTGCTGGCGGACAGGCGATCGAGCATTCCGGAAAAGTAGTTGTCTTCGGCGGTTACGCATGGCGCGGACGTTCCACGGGCCAGGCATCGGGTTCCAGCCCGGACGACCTTCCCGCCGAGTGGCGCGAATCGATGTTCCTCGCACCCGATCAATCCTCGGCGGAAGGGCGCTGGTTCTGGGGCTCGTACGACGAATTCGGAATCGATGTGAAGTTGTGGCGGGCGACGGGCGCCGCGACGTTGGTTACGATCGACAGGCCGAGCCTGAAAGCCGGGACGCAAGCGCAACGTGTGCGCATTCTCGGCGACAGCCTGCCTGCGCAGATCGCGGCCAGCGATATC
The DNA here is from genome assembly GCA_030041985.1 of Bryobacteraceae bacterium. GTDB lineage: Bacteria > Acidobacteriota > Terriglobia > Bryobacterales > Bryobacteraceae > PSRJ01. The sequence continues at coordinate 14,105 of JASIAM010000303.1, forward strand.
GATTTCGGATCCGGCGTCACGGTGCGGCGAATCATATCGCACACAGCGCAGGAGGTAGTGGCCGAGGTGGACGTTGCGGCAAACGCGATCCTCGGGAGGCGCGATGTGGCCGTCGGACGAGCCGTGCTACCGAATGCGACCGCCGTGTACGACAAAGTCGACTATATTAAGGTGCTGCCGCGAACCTCGATTGCGCGTCTGGGTGGCGGTTCGGCGCATCCCAAGGGCTACGAGCAGTTTGAGGTTATGGCTTATAGTCACGGCCCTGACGGCAAAGACAACACCGCGGACGATTTCGAAATCGGCCCCGTTGCTGTCGATTGGTCCGTAGAAGAATTTCACGAGATGTTTGGCGATAACGACAAAGAGTTCGTAGGATCTCTCAGCCAGACGGGATTGTTCACCCCTGCGCTCGATGGACCCAATCCGCAGCGCCAACAGATGCGCAACAACTACGGCACGGTATGGGTAGTGGCCACCTCGAAAAGCGATAAAGATAAGGATGGCAAACCGCTGACAGCCAAATCGTACCTGGTGGTGAGTCCGCCGCTCTTCATCATTTGGGACCGGGAGATCACTCCGTGACTGCCGTGGATACGCGCACGTACCGGCTGAATGAGTTTCACGCGTTTTCCGCCGCGGGCAGGCGTTTTTTGTATCTCGTACCTAGCGGTGGAATTTTCGAAATCGATGACGCTGCCGCAGCCATAATCGAGATAGTAGCTCAGGGTGAGATCGCGCGCGAGGAACTGCTGCGGGAGCTTACAGACCGGGGAATTCCTTCGGAGGATGCCGGTACCGCGTTCGACGAGATGTGTTGGTCCCGCGTCCTGGTGACCGCGGAAAGGAGTTTCGAAGGGGCTGAGAATCCGCCCGTGGATTTCCCCCTGCAAACACTGGTGCTGAATCTCACCAACCAGTGCAACCTTTCCTGCCAGTACTGCTATGAGTATGGAGCGGACAAGATCGCCACGCCCGATGGCAAGCCCAAATTCATGGATTTCGAAACCGCGAAATCGTCGGTGGACTTTCTGGCGCAGCAATCGGCGGGACGCAGCCATGCGCACATCACCTTCTTCGGCGGTGAGACGCTCATGAATTTCCCGCTCCTCCAGCGGGTTGTTCACTATGCGAAAGGGCGGTTCTCCGAGCAGGCGCGCGCGATCGATTTCAGCCTGACCACTAACGCCACGCTGCTGACGCCAGCGATTATCAAATTTCTCTCGGACGAATCGATTGGTGTCACAGTCAGTATGGACGGGCCAAAGGACATGCACGACCGGCTGCGCGTTTTTGCGAATGGCCGAGGAAGTTATGACATTGTCGAACCGCGCGTGCGCGCGTTGATCGAAAATCACCGTACGCGGCCCATCACGGCGAGAGTCACGCTTACTTCCGGCGCCACCGATGTC
>JASIAM010000304.1 GCA_030041985.1 Bryobacteraceae bacterium
GTGACCGAAATCCGCGCTGTGAACCCCAACCTGCCGATCCTGTTGTGCAGCGGCTATAGCGAAGTTGAAATGCGGAAACGCTCTGAAGGGCTGGCGGTATCGGGTTTCGTGCAAAAGCCGTTCACCGCCAAAAGTCTGCGCGAGAAAGTGGCGTTTCATTTGCGCGCCACGCACTCCACTCTGCGCAGCCAAACCGTTGGTTGACCTTGCTTCAGAGCGCGGCCGGCAAGCTTTTGGATCGCGTGTCTGCGATGTGCGTTAGAGTAAGTAAGTTCGAGGCGGGCGGAGACCTGCCCCACAACGTGGATTTAGACTTTCTGCACGCTCTGCTGCACGATCTCATCGGACCGGTATCGCGAGTCCGCATGCTGGGGGAACTGATCGAGCGGCGGGCGACTGGCCTGGAACCGGAAATTCAAGTCCTGCTCGGCCATATCAAAACTTCGACAGCCTCCGCCGAAAATGTGCTGGAAGCTTTGCGCCGCTATGCTGAGGCCCTGAACTGGTCCTGCCGGCCTGCCCCCTTTGATCTGGATCTTGCAGTGAAATCGGCGCTGACGCGGCTCAATAGGCCGATTGCCGATAGCGGCGCGCACGTCATCTACGGTGCCCTGCCGAACGTGCATGCCGACATGGTGCAGATGACTGCGCTGTTCGAGGAACTCATCGCCAACGCTCTGCGATTTCGCTCGGAGGATCCGCCTCGAATCGAGGTCGCCGCCCAACTCACTCCCGAGGAACTGACTGAGCAAGGTGCGTGTGTCATTTCCGTAACCGACAACGGCATCGGTCTCAATGACTCGGCCACCGGGCGTATTTTCAAGCCGTTGGCAAGAGCTTCGGATCGCTCCGGAGCCGGCATGGGGCTGGCGATCTGCCGCCACATCGCCGAACTGCATCGAGGAGAAATCTCAGCGATTCCGCGGCCCCGCGGCGCAGAGTTTCGCCTGTGGATTCCGCAGTGAGCCGGGTGCAGTGACCGGCCGCTGCCTCACTTGTGCGTTTTTCAACATCGCTCCGCTGGATTCCATACCCGCGGCGCTATCATTGGCAAGAAGATCCGTACTCCTATGCCTGCGCAACCCACTTCGACTAAGTCAGCTTCTTCGCGTGCGCGTGCCCACGCTAATGGTCACCAGCCCCCCGACGCCCTGGACACGGGCCTGTTGTTGCGAACTCTGGTAGCTTTCCAGAAAGGCGATTTCTCCGTTCGTATGCCGGTCGACCAGACTGGTGTGCCTGGCAAAATCGCGGACACTCTGAACGCCATCTTCGAAATGAATGACCGCATGCGCGAAGAGTTCGGCCGGATCAGCAACGCGGTCGGCAAGGAAGGCCGCATCACGCAGCGGGCTTCCATTGGCGCCAGCGCTGGCGGTTGGGCCGATTGTGTCGATTCCGTAAATGAGCTGATTGGCGACCTGGTACGGCCCTCGATCGAAGTCGCCCGTGTGATCGGCGCGGTCGCCGAGGGTGACCTTTCGCAAACCATGACCCTCGAAGTGGACGATCGCGCTCTGAAGGGCGAGTTCCTCCACACAGCCCGCGTCGTAAACACCATGGTGGAGCAGCTTAACTCGTTCGCCAATGAAGTCACTCGCGTGGCGCGCGAAGTAGGCAGCGAAGGCAAACTGGGCGGGCAGGCCGACGTGAAAGGCGTAGCTGGAGTCTGGAAAGATCTGACTGACAGCGTTAACTTCATGGCCGCCAATCTCACTACCCAGGTGCGTAACATCGCCGAAGTATCCACGGCCATCGCCAATGGTGATCTTTCGAAGAAGATCACTGTCAATGTGCAGGGCGAGATTCTGGAACTCAAGAATACCATCAACACCATGGTCGACCAGTTGAACGCGTTTGCGGGCGAAGTTACTCGCGTGGCGCGCGAGGTCGGCACCGAAGGTAAGCTGGGCGGACAGGCTGATGTGCGCGGCGTAGGCGGCGTGTGGAAGGATCTCACCGATAACGTCAACCTGATGGCCGGCAATCTTACAGCGCAAGTGCGTAATATCGCCGATGTGACCACTGCGGTAGCCAAGGGCGATCTCTCCCGCAAAATTACCGTGGACGTCCGTGGTGAAATTCTGGAGCTCAAGAACACCATCAACGTCATGGTGGACCAGCTCAACGGTTTCGCCAGCGAAGTGACTCGCGTGGCGCGCGAAGTCGGCACCGAAGGTAAGTTAGGCGGCCAAGCCGATGTAAAAGGTGTCGCGGGTGTATGGAAGGACCTTACTGACTCGATCAACTCCATGACCGGCAATCTTACCGCTCAGGTGCGTAACATCGCTGACGTCACCACCGCGGTAGCTACCGGTGATCTTTCGAAGAAAATTACCGTCAATGTGCAAGGCGAAATTCTGGAACTGAAGAACACCATCAACACCATGGTGGACCAGCTCTCCTCGTTTGCCTCGGAAGTTACGCGCGTGGCCAAAGAGGTAGGTACCGAGGGCAAACTCGGTGGACAGGCCAACGTACCCGGCGTAGCGGGCACCTGGAAAGACCTTACCGACTCCGTGAACGGCATGGCTGGCAACCTCACCAATCAGGTCCGCAATATTGCCGACGTGGCAACAGCCGTTGCCAAAGGCGACCTTTCTACCAAGATCACAGTCACTGCCCGCGGCGAAATTCTGGAGTTGAAAAACACCCTCAACATCATGGTGGACCAGCTCAATTCCTTCGCCTCGGAGGTGACGCGCGTGGCCCGCGAAGTCGGCACCGAGGGCAAGCTGGGCGGACAGGCGGATGTGAAGGGAGTGGCCGGAGTGTGGCGCGATCTTACCGAATCGGTCAACTCCATGGCTTCTAACCTCACAGCCCAGGTGCGCAACATCGCCGACGTGACCACGGCTGTGGCCCGCGGGGACCTCAGCCGCAAAATTACCGTGGACGTGCGCGGGGAAATCCTTGAGCTGAAAAACACCGTCAACACCATGGTCGATCAGCTCAACAGCTTCGCGAGCGAAGTCACTCGGGTAGCGCGCGAAGTAGGTAGCGAAGGCAAGTTGGGCGGACAGGCCAGCGTGCCGGGTGTAGCCGGTGTGTGGAAAGATCTCACCGACAACGTCAACTTCATGGCCGCCAACCTCACTACCCAGGTACGTAACATCGCCGAAGTGACTACCGCCGTCGCCAAAGGCGACCTCACAACCAAGATCTCGGTGGATGCCCGTGGCGAAATTCTGGAGCTAAAGAACACCATCAACGTGATGGTCGATCAGCTTAGTTCTTTCGCTTCGGAAGTGACGCGCGTAGCGCGCGAAGTCGGAACCGAAGGTAAATTGGGCGGACAGGCCGATGTGCGCGGCGTGGCGGGCACGTGGAAGGACCTTACGGAATCCGTCAACTCCATGGCTTCCAACCTTACCGCCCAGGTGCGCAACATCGCTGACGTGACTACGGCAGTCGCTCGCGGCGATCTCTCCCGCAAAATCACTGTCGATGTGCGCGGCGAAATTCTGGCGCTGAAGAACACCATCAACGTAATGGTGGACCAGCTCAACGGCTTCGCTTCGGAAGTCACTCGCGTGGCCAAAGAAGTTGGCACCGAAGGCAAACTCGGCGGACAGGCCGATGTAAAGGGCGTGGCGGGTGTATGGCGCGATCTTACCGAATCTGTCAACTCCATGGCCTCCAACCTCACTGCCCAGGTGCGCAACATCGCCGATGTCACTACCGCCGTCGCTAAGGGCGATCTGTCCCGCAAAATCACAGTAGACGTGCGCGGCGAAATTCTGGCCCTCAAAGATACCATCAACGTCATGGTCGATCAGCTTTCGTCGTTCGCCTCGGAAGTCACCCGCGTGGCCAAGGAAGTCGGAACCGAAGGCAAGCTCGGCGGACAAGCCAATGTGCCCGGAGTAGCGGGTGTATGGAAAGAGTTAACCGAGTCGGTCAACTCCATGGCTTCCAATCTCACGAACCAGGTGCGCAATATCGCCGACGTCACCACGGCTGTCGCGCGCGGCGATCTCAGCCGCAAAATCACCGTAGACGTCCGCGGTGAAATTCTCTCGCTCAAAGACACCATCAACACGATGGTCGATCAGCTCAACAGTTTTGCGAGTGAAGTAACACGCGTAGCGCGCGAGGTCGGTACCGAAGGCAAGCTGGGTGGGCAGGCCGAAGTAAAGGGCGTCGCCGGCGTCTGGAAGGACTTGACCGAGAACGTCAACTCCATGGCCTCGAACCTCACGGCTCAGGTGCGCAACATCGCCGACGTCACCACGGCTGTTGCTAAGGGCGATCTCTCCCGCAAAATCACAGTAGACGTGCGCGGTGAGATTCTGGCCCTCAAAGACACCATCAACGTCATGGTGGATCAGCTTTCATCGTTTGCCTCGGAAGTGACTCGCGTGGCGCGCGAAGTCGGCACCGAAGGCAAGCTTGGCGGTCAGGCTAACGTACCCGGTGTCGCTGGCACATGGAAAGAGCTGACGGAGTCAGTCAACTCCATGGCCTCGAACCTTACCAACCAGGTTCGTAACATTGCCGAGGTGACCACCGCGGTCGCCCGTGGCGATCTCTCGCGAAAGATCACAGTAGACGTCCGCGGCGAAATTCTCTCGCTCAAAGACACCATCAACACCATGGTGGATCAGCTCTCCTCGTTTGCCTCGGAAGTGACCCGTGTGGCGCGCGAAGTCGGCACGGAGGGCAAACTCGGCGGCCAGGCTGATGTGAAGGGCGTCGCCGGTGTATGGCGCGATCTTACCGAATCGGTCAACTCCATGGCCTCGAACCTTACCGCCCAGGTACGCAACATCGCCGACGTCACCACCGCTGTTGCCAAGGGCGATCTTTCGCGCAAGATCACAGTAGACGTGCGCGGAGAGATTCTGGAGCTGAAAAACACCATCAATACCATGGTCGATCAGCTCAGCTCTTTCTCTTCGGAAGTGACTCGCGTGGCGCGTGAAGTTGGCACCGAAGGCAAGCTGGGCGGCCAAGCCGATGTCTATGGTGTTGCCGGTACCTGGAAAGACCTGACGGAGTCAGTCAACTCCATGGCCTCGAACCTTACCAATCAGGTTCGTAACATCGCCCAGGTTACCACGGCCGTTGCCATGGGTGATCTCTCCCGCAAGATCACAGTAGATGTCCGCGGCGAAATTCTGGAGCTGAAAAATACCATCAACACCATGGTCGATCAGCTCAATAGCTTCGCGAGCGAAGTGACTCGTGTGGCGCGCGAAGTCGGTACCGAAGGTAAGCTCGGCGGCCAGGCGGAAGTGAGAGGTGTCGCTGGCGTCTGGAAAGATCTCACGGATAACGTCAATATCATGGCGGCGAATCTTACCACGCAGGTTCGCGGTATCGCCAAAGTAGTTACTGCAGTCGCCAATGGCGATCTAAAACGCAAGTTGGTTCTGGAAACCAAGGGAGAAATTGCCGAACTGGCCGACACGATCAACGGCATGATCGATACTCTGGCCACCTTTGCCGACCAGGTTACCAGTGTCGCCCGCGAGGTCGGTATTGAAGGTAAGTTAGGCGGGCAGGCCCGCGTCCCCGGCGCCGCCGGTATCTGGCGAGATTTGACCGACAATGTTAATCAGCTTGCCGCTAATCTTACGACTCAGGTCCGCGCCATCGCCGACGTGGCCACCTCGGTCACCAGCGGCGATTTAACCCGCTCTATCGCTGTCGAAGCGCAAGGAGAAGTCGCTGCCCTCAAGGACAATATCAACCAGATGATCGGTACTCTGGCGGAAACCACCCGCCAGAATAAAGACCAGGATTGGCTCAAAACTAACATTGCAAAATTTACGGGAATGCTGCAGGGCCAGCGCAATCTTATGGCCGTGGCGCAGCTTCTGCTCTCGGAATTAGCGCCGGTGGTGGGCGCCCACCTCGGCACCTTTTACATGGCCGAGACTTCAGAGAACGAAACCGTGCTGCGCCTCCTCTCCGCTTTTGGATTGGACGGCGCTGCGGCGCCTGAAAATTACAAAATCGGTCAGTCGCTCATTGGCCAGTGCGCGCGGGACAAAGCTCGCATACTCATTACCAACGTCCCCAAGGACTACCTGCGAGTGAATTCGAGCCTCGGCGAAGCCGCGCCTGTCAGTATCGTACTACTGCCTGTACTGTTCGAAGGCGAGGCGAAGGCGGTCGTCGAACTGGCCTCTTTCCAGTCGTTCAACGATGTCCACCTCGCTTTCCTCGATCAGCTCACTCAGTCCATCGGCATCGTGCTCAACACCATCGCCGCTACCATGCGCACCGAGGAGCTTCTGAAGCAGTCTCAGGCGTTGGCGTTGCAGTTGCAAAAGACCAACCTCGAACTCGAAGAGAAAGCGCAACTCCTTGCGGAGCAGAAGACCGAGGTCGAAACCAAGAACCGCGAAGTCGAACAAGCCAAAGCCGCTCTTGAAGAGAAGGCCGAGCAGCTCGCGCTCACTTCCAAGTACAAAAGTGAGTTCCTGGCCAATATGAGTCATGAGCTGCGTACCCCGCTCAATAACTTATTGATCCTCGCCAAAATGCTGGCGGAAAACTCCGAGCGCAACCTCTCGCCCAAGCAGGTCAAGTATGCCGAAACAATTCATACTTCCGGAACCGACCTGCTGGCTCTGATCAATGACATTCTCGATCTCAGCAAAATCGAATCCGGCAAAATGGATGTGGAAGTGGGCAGCGTGCGCTTCAATGAGCTGCAGGATTATTGCGCGCGCACCTTCCGCCACGTGGCCGATGGGAAAGGCCTCGAATTCGCCATCGATGTCGATCCCAAGCTGCCCGATTCCATTCACACGGATGCCAAGCGGCTTCAGCAGGTGCTCAAAAACCTGCTCTCGAATGCTTTGAAATTCACCGCACAAGGCTATGTCAAACTGCGCATCGAGCGCGCGGGAGAAGGCTGGCGGCCCTCTCATCCGGTGCTGAGCCGTGCCAAGACAGTGGTGGCGTTCAGCGTCATCGATACCGGCATCGGCATTCCCAAAGAAAAGCAGAAGATCATCTTCGAAGCGTTCCAGCAGGCTGATGGCACCACCAGCCGCAAGTACGGCGGGACGGGGCTGGGGCTTTCCATTAGCCGCGAATTAGCGCGCTTATTGGGCGGCGAAATCGCTCTCGAAAGCGCGCCCGGAGCTGGCAGCACATTCACGCTGTATCTGCCGCAAACCTATCTCGGCGCGGTGGTGCAGCCGAAGACCGAGAGCCAAGCGCCGATCAGCGCCGTCGAAACCGTTCCGCAGGAGGCCCGCATCGACCTGCTTTTGCCCCCGGCCAAACCCAAACCGGCCACGGTTCTCTCGGACGAAGAACTCGCCGAAATGATCGATGATGACCGCAATAATGTTCAATCGGGTGATGCGATTCTGCTGATCATTGAGGACGATCCCACCTTCGCCCGCATCCTTCTCGACATGGCCCACGAGCGCGATCTGAAGGCCCTTGTTGCCTTCCGCGGCAACACCGCGCTGAGCCTGGCGCGGGAATTCAAGCCTGCCGCCATTACGCTCGACATTCTTCTTCCCGATATGGTGGGCTGGAGTATTCTCGATCGCCTCAAGCACGACCCGGCCACCCGCCACATCCCCGTGCACATCATCTCCGGCGATGAGAACCGGCGGCGCAGTCTCGGCCTCGGCGCCATGACTCACCTTGAAAAATCCCTGACCAAGGACAGTCTCGAACGAGCGTTCGATTTCATTGGTGAAACTGCGCGCCGCAAGTCTCGCCGGCTGCTCATTCTTGCCGGCAACGAAGCGGAAGCTGATGCTATCCGCATGGCGGCGGGCGGCGCCGACTTGGAGATTGTGCAGGCCTCCACCGAAGCCGAAGCCTTGGCCCTCATCGGCCGTCAGAATGTCAATGGCATCGCCATGACGCTGCAGCTTTCCGATGCCAGCGCGCCTTCCTTTATTGAAGCCCTGCAAAAACAGGCACTGCCCCACGTGCCTCCCGTAATTGTTTTCGCCGGCGAGGGCTTGTCTGATTCCGATGCCCGCGAAATTCGCCGCCTGGCGCGTTCCAGCGTGGTCCGCTACGCCGGTTCGTTCGAGCGGTTGTTGGATGAAAGTGTGCTATTGCTCCACCGCAATGAAGCGGATCTGTCGGATGGGCAGCGCAGCTTGCTGGCCGAACTGCGCCAGAAGGATCTCGTTCTGGCGGGCCGCAAAGTGCTCGTGGTAGACGATGACCTGCGCAACATTTTCGCGCTTACCAGTCTGCTCGAAGAACACAACATTCACGTGATGCACGCCGAAAATGGCCGCGCAGGCATCGAATTGTTGCGTCAGAATCCGGATGTTCACGCGGTGCTCATGGATATCATGATGCCCGAGATGGATGGCTACGAAACCATGCGCGCCATAAGGCAGATTCCGCAATTCAGCAGCCTGCCCATCATCGCGCTCACTGCTAAGGCCATGAAAGGCGACCGCGAGAAATGCCTCGAAGCGGGGGCCAGTGACTATGTGACTAAGCCAGTCGATCTCGATCATCTCTTCAGCGTCTTACGGGTTTGGATCAGTTCCGGCGATGAAGCGCTCACCGCCTCTCTCGACTCTCCGGCTTCCGGCTCCGATGTTACGGGCGCGCGCCGCAGAACCATCTCCGGCCCTATCTCCGACGAGATGAACGAGATGATCGATGACGACCGCAATTCCATTCACCCCGGTGATCCGGTTGTTCTCATCGTGGAAGATGACCCTACCTTCGCTCGCATCCTCGTCGATGCGGCCCACGAACGCAATCTCAAAGCAGTGGTGGCTTTGCGCGGCAACACCGCTCTCAACCTGGCCCGCGAATTCAAGCCCGAAGCCGTCACGCTCGATATCGGCCTGCCCGATATGATCGGTTGGACCATTCTGGACCGCCTGAAGCACGACGCTCTGACCCGCCATATCCCGGTTCACATCATCTCCGGCGATGAGGATCGCCGCCGTGGCCTCGCACTGGGCGCTATGACTTATCTCGAGAAATCCTTAAGTAGAGAGGGCCTCTCGCAGGTGTTCAGTGTCATCGGAGACGCGGCCCAGCGGCGCATTCGCAAGCTGCTGGTGGTCAGCGATTCCGCAGATCAATTCGAAACCATTCGCACCGCGGTGGCCGGAGTGGATATCGAAATTCTGGGAGCCAACAGTGTTTCCGAAGCTTTGGCGGTGGTCACTCAGCAATACCTTGATGGATTGGCTATCTCTTACCGTCTCGAGGGCCAGAGGGCGGCCCAACTGATTCAGGAACTGCAGCGCCGTGTCACTCCCTATACTCCGCCCGTAATCGTTTACGGCCAGGGGTTGACTGATGCCGATGCCCACGAAATCGGCGGGCTCTCGCGCACCAGCACCGTCCGTTATGCGCCTTCGCTCGAACGTCTGCTCGAGGAAACCGTGCTGCTGTTGCACCGTGCGGAGACGGATTTATCGGATGCGCAGCGCAATGTGCTGAAAGTGCTGCGCCAGAGCGATCGTACGCTGGCCGGCCGCAAAGTACTGGTGGTGGATGACGATTTGCGAAACATTTTCGCCCTAACCAGCCTGCTCGAAGAACATAACCTCAACGTGATTCACGCGGAAAACGGGCGCGCCGGCATTGAGGCCTTGCAGGCGCAGGACGATGTCGATGCCGTCCTCATGGATATCATGATGCCGGAAATGGATGGCCTCGAAACCATGCGCGCCATCCGTCAGATCCCCAAATTCCGCAGACTGCCCATCATCGCACTCACCGCGAAAGCCATGAAAGGCGACCGCGAAAAATGTCTCGACGCCGGCGCGAGTGACTACGTAACCAAACCGGTCGATCTGGAACACCTGTTCAGTGTGCTCCGCGTCTGGGTTGCCAAATCCGATGCGCCCGGCAGGTTCACCACATCGAATTAATTGCCATGTTTCTCATAACCACTAATCGTCAACCCAGTCCCCAGCCCCGAGTTCCCAGCCCCCAGTGACAATGACTGCATTTTCACCATCCCCGCTGAACCAGGTTTTCCCCGCAGACTACAAGATTCGTCTGCTGCTGGTCGATGACAATCCGGACAACCTCATTTCGCTCGAAGCCATGCTTCACGGCATTACCGATGAGATGGTTCTGGCGCGCTCCGGCCGCGAAGCCCTGCGCCACGTTTTGGAGCACCAGGATTTCGCCGCTATTCTCCTGGATGTCAAGATGCCGGACATGGATGGTTTCGAAACGGCGGGACTGATCCGCTCGCGACGTCAAAATCGTAACACTCCCATCTTGTTTTTGACCGGCTTCCGCAACGATGAACAGCTCTTCCGCGGATATGACCTGGGCGCTGTCGATTTCCTGTTCAAGCCGGTGGTGCCCGAAATCCTGCGGTCCAAAGTGGCTGTGTTTGTCGAACTGGCGCGCACCAATCAGCTTCTGCGCAGACAGGCGGATACGCTGGCCAAGGCGGAACTCAAGTTCCGCTCTCTGCTCGAAGCTGCTCCCGATGCCATGCTCATCAGCCAGGCGGATGGCTCCATCGTGCTGGTGAACGCCCACATGCACGACTTGTTCGGGTATGAGCGCGGCGAAGTGCGCGGCCGGAATATCCGCATGCTGGTGCCTGGTTGGTCGTTTCCGTTCCTCCCGAGCGTTGCCTTGCGCTCCTCCAATGGCGCCGACGGAACGCCGGATCTGTATGCGGTCCGTAAAGACGGCACGCGTTTCCCCATTGAAATCAGCCTGAGCCCGTTGCAAACCGAAGAGGGCCTGCTGATCACCAGCGTCATCCGTGATATCAGCGAGCGCCGCAAGGCCGAAGAGAAAATCCGCAGGCTCAACGCGGAGCTCGAGGAGCGCGTGGCCAGCCGCACCGCAGAGTTGATCCGCTCCAACGATGCTCTTCGCCAGTTTGCCTGGGCCGCCAGCCACGATTTGCAGGAACCCTTGCGCATGGTGGTTGCGTATTCGCAATGGCTCATGAAGAACCATGGCCATCAGCTTCAGGGAGACGCGCGCCAGTTTCTCGATTTCATCGTTACCGGCGGGGTCCGGATGAATAATCTTTTGGGCGCTCTGCGCGATTACATGCAAGTTACCGATTCCGGCGGCGAGGAATTGACCAAGACCGATGCCGAGGAATCCTTGCGGCTCGCTCTTTCCAACCTGCAGTCCAGCATCGAGGAATCGGGCGCGCGCATCACCTCCGAGCCGCTGCCGGCGGTGCTGTCCGTGCCCGTTTTGCTGGTGCAGGTATTTCAGAACTTGATTGCCAATGCCATCCGCTACGCCAAGCAAGCTGTCGCTCCTGAGATTCACATAAGCGCTGCGCCCAATGGTTTGGATTGGGCATTCGCGGTGCAGGATAATGGAATTGGGATCGCTCCGGAGTATCACGAACGCGTGTTCGGCGTATTCAAGCGTCTGCACGCCGAGGGTACCGGAACCGGCATTGGCTTGGCGATTTCTAAGGCCGCGGTGGAGCGCTGGGGTGGGCGTATCTGGGTGGATTCGCAGCTAGGTGAGGGCGCTACCTTTCGATTCACGGTACCTTATCCGAAGGGAGTTAGATGACTGTAATTTGTTCCCGCCTCGTTTTGATTGAAGATAATCCCGCCGATGTCCTCCTGATTCGTGAGGCTATCCGCGAACGAGGGCTGGCTGTAGATTTGATTTCTTACCCGGACGGCCCCGAAGCTATTTCCGGTCTGGACGATCCCAGCAGTCCGCTTCCCGATGCCATTCTCATGGACCTGAATCTGCCCAAAGGCGAAGGCATGAATGTGATCAAAACGCTCCGCGCCTCCGAGCGTCTGCGCAATGTGCCGCTCGCCATTCTCACTTCGTCCCAATCTCCGCGCGACCTCGAGCAGGCCCAGCGGCTCCGCGTGAAGTCGTACATTCACAAGCCATCTACTCTCGATGAGTTCCTGACTACCGTGGGCAATGCGGTCTCAGAACTGCTCGGTAAGGCATCTCGTTCCGGCGGAGTTGGCGCGCCACTGCTATAGATCTCAAGATGAAACTCGCGAAGCTGGTGATCCGATAACCACTGAAGAGATGTTCGAGCGGGCCCTGGCCCATCTTCAGGCCGGGCGCCTGGCCGATGCCGCCCAAGTCTATCAGAAGATTCTGGAGCGCAAGCCCCGTGACGCCGATGCGATTTATTTCCTCGGAATCATCGCGCATCAGGCTGGCAAGCACAAAGAAGCGATCGAGCGTCTGGAGCGCGCTCTCGAAATCGTGCCCAATCAGGAGCGCTGCTATAACGTCCTGGGATTGTCGCAGATGGCTCTGGGGCGATCTGGCGAAGCAGAAGCCAGCCTGCGCCGCGCGATCGCTCTCAGCTCTCGCAGCGTGGCCGCGCATAGTAATCTCTGCGTTTTACTAAAAAGCCAGGACCGCATCCCGGAAGCGCTTCCCATCTATGAAAGGGTCCTTGCCCTCGATCCGCGCAATGCCGAATTGCACAGTGAGTTTGGCGATGCGCTCCAAACTCTTGGCCAGGTACCGCGTGCTATTGCGGCGTATGCCAAGGCGATCGAAATCGATCCCGGCCTCACGCGGGCCTGGTATGCCGCGGGATGTGCGGAGAACGCGCGCCGCGAGTATGTGTCGGCCTGTGGATGTTTTGAGAAAGCCTTGGCACAGATTCCGGATTGGCCGCAAGCCCTCCATAACTTCGGCCAGGCTCTCTATCGGCTCGGTGAGACTGATCGATCCCTTAATCTGTTCCGGCAGGCCGCGCGCGCGCCCGAACCGCAACTTCCGCTCGCGGCGATCGCTTCCGCCATCCCGGCCAGCCCGTCCGCCACCAATCAGTCAATCCTCCAAGCTCGCCAGGCGTTCGCCCGAACATTACCGCCTCGCCGGGCTTTGGCGCCGCGCGCAAGGAACGATCGCTTGCGCGTCGGCTATCTCTCATCATTTTTCGCAGATCGCAACTGGATGAAGCCTGTTTGGGGCTTGATCAATCATCACGGCCACGAACAATTCGATATACATCTGTTCTCCGATGGCCCGCAATCCGCCATTCAATTCGGTTATCAGAGCCGGGAAATCTTCCACGACATCAGCGCGCTTTCTAATGAAGATGCCGCCTCTCTGATCCAGCGAACCGGCATCGATCTGCTGATCGACCTGAACGGCTACAGCGCCATGCGGCGTCTCCCGCTGATTGCGCTGCACCCTGCGCCGGTAGTCGCGGCATGGTTCAACATGTTCGCTACTTCGGGCATGGATGGTTATGACTATCTGATCGGCGACGAAACTGTGATCCCGCCCCCCGAAGAACAGTTCTACACAGAGAAAATTTTGCGCGTGGAAGAGAGCTATCTCACCTTTGAAGTAAACTACCCCGTGCCTGAGGTCAGTCCCGCTCCATACCTGTCGAATGGGTTCATCACCTTCGGCTGCCTGGCTCCGCTCTACAAGATCAATGCGGGTGTGATCGCTGCATGGAACCGGATTCTGGAGCAGGTACCGGACAGTAAGCTACTGCTTAAAAATGCACAGCTTGGTTCCTCGAAAAACCAACTGTATGTACAAAAGCTATTCCAAGATTCGAGCAGAGTCTTACTCGAAGGGCCTGCTGAACACTTCGAGTATTTAGAAACTTATAACCGGATCGATATAGCTCTGGATACATTTCCTTATAATGGCGGCACAACCACGTCCGAGGCGATCTGGCAAGGTGTCCCCGTAATTACGTTCACAGGCGATCGTTGGGTGTCGCGAACCAGCGCTTCGATTCTGCGCGCCGCGGGCTTGGAGGACTTTGTCGCACTTGATCCGGAGGGCTACATTTCTCGAGCAATTAGCATCTCTCCCGAAGCTTTCGCCGGTCTCCGCTCCAGCATGCGATCCCGCCTCCAAACTTCGCCCGTCTACAGCACCAGCGAATTCGCCCGGCGTATGGAGCGGCTCTACCAGGACATTTGCCGTTGACTCCTCTCAATGTAGCTCCTTCCACTATATTTCTTTCTCGCGTGTCTGTATAAACACCGCCAGCCAGTGACGGATCGTTGCTGTCAAGGGTTCCTGTTGCCTCATTGATATACCGCTGATATTCGGATGTAACACACAGCCGCTACACTTCCGTTTAAATGAAACGAACGCTGTGTTTTGTCGTTGCCGCGCTGGGAGTGTGCGCCCATGCAGCGCAACTGGATTTTCTGAATCACAATCATCCCGTACTCGACGCACACAATTGTTATCCCTACGACGGCAAATGGACCGATCGTCTGGATCGCGCGCTCAGCACGGGCTTCCCCATTGGCATTGAGCAGGACATCGCATGGGGCATCGATCCAGTGACAGGCAAGGGCCGCCCGGTTGTGACCCACACGCCCAAGACCACAGGCACTGAGCCCACATTGAAGGACCACTTCTTTGAACACGTTCGGCCCATCGTCGAAAAAGCTCTGAAAGAAAACGACCGTGCCCACTGGCCGCTGATTATTCTGCATTTCGATTTCAAGTCGGTCGATCCGGTTGTGCTACACGCGGTCTGGGATCTGCTCGGCGAATATCAGGATTGGATCACCACAGCGCCCCCAACCGATGACCCCCACGAGCTTGCACCCTTCGATCCGAAGCCGCTGCTCGTACTTACCGAAGACGCCGATATTCAGGACAAGATCTTCTTCCGCGATCTCCCCAAAGGCACGCGCTTACGGTTGTTCGGCTCCATGCCCACCGCGCGCATCGAAGCCTCTTCGCGTCAGGAGCGCCAGCATCTTGCCGCCACGCTTCCTCCGGAAAAGTTGCTCGTGGGCCGCCCCACCAACTTTCGCCGCTGGTGGAACAACTCATGGGACGAAGTCGAGGAAGGCGGCCAGACGAAAGCCGGCGAATGGACTCTTGCCACGGAAGCGCGTCTTCGCTCGCTCGTGAATTACGCCCATAGTCTCGGCTACTGGATTCGCTTCTACACGCTCGATGGCTTTGCGCCCGCTGACGGGCAGGGCTGGGGAGCGGGTTACAACTTCGGCAGTCCGGAGCGTGTTCGCGCACGTTGGAAAGCGGCCATCGATGCCGGAGTGGATCTCATCGCCACCGACCAGTACGAAGATCTACGTACCTTCATGCAAGAAAACGGAACAAAATGATCAAACGCCTCCTCTTTGCACTTCTAACGGCCACCTGCGCTCTCCTGGCGCAAACCGATTCCGGCTCGATCCGCGTGTTCGTGGCCGATTCTTCCGGCGCAGCCCTTTCCGATGCAATGCTGCGCCTGTCGAACACCGCGACCGGCATCGTGACCTCACGATCCACGGACGCGGATGGGTATGCCACCTTCGGTCCTATTTCAGGCGGCAGCTATACGCTCGACGTGGACAAAACCGGCTTCGGCGCCACACACGTTACGGATCTTTCTCTCGATGTCAACGAGAATAAGTTAGTGCGCGTTGCCTTGAAGGTCGCGGAAGTTTCCTCGACCATTGACGTCTCTGCGGCAGCCAACACCGTGCAATCCGAACAAGCTTCGCTCGGCCAGGTGGTCCAGGGCACTGTCGCTGTAGATCTGCCCCTCGCGGCTCGCCGCTACGCTCAGCTCGCACTGCTCGTGCCCGGAGCCACCGACAGCACGCTCGATAACACCACCACGCGCGGCGTGGGCTGGTTCACGGTCAATGGAAATTACCAGACGCAGAATAACTTTATCCTGGATGGAGTCGATAACAACCAGGGGACGAACAACGCACAGTCGCTGTCTTCACAGGTCGTAGCTCCGTCGCCGGATGCGATCGCCGAATTCAAGGTACAGACCAACAGCTACTCGGCCGAATTCGGCCGCTCCGCCGGCGCGGTTGTGAACGTGGTTCTCAAGTCAGGCACTAACCAGTTGCATGGCTCTGCCTGGTACTACAACCGCGATGCCCTGTTTGCCGCGAACGCGTGGGCCTCGAATCTCGCCGGAGCACCGAAATCCAATCTTTCGTGGAATCAGTTTGGCGGCACAGTCGGCGGTCCGATCGTAAAAAACAAAGTCTTTTACTTCGCCGACTACGAAGGCTTCCGCGAGGACTACAGTACACCATTCATCGAGACCGTTCCCACGGCGGCCGAACATCAGGGCATCTTCTATCGCACGATCGACTATCCGGGCACGAAAACCCCTATCCCCAATAACACCATTCCGGATTCGCTCATGGATCCGATGGGCGTCAAGCTGATGGCGCTTTATCCTGCCGCGAATATCCTCGGCACCATCTCTTCCAGCGGTCAAACAATCAACAACTATTCGATCCAGGCGCCTAGCACAGAGCGGGATCACAAAGGCGACATCAAGGGCGATTACAATATCACCAACCAAGACGTCCTGTCGTTGCGCTTTAGCTACCTGCGCCAGGATATTTACAATGGCGCGATCTTCCCCGGCATCGCAGACGGCGTAGGTAACCAGGGCGCTCAGTTCAATACCAACCAAAGCTACGGCGGAAGCTGGACCCGCATCATTACTCCTTCGATGATCAATGCTTTCCGCTTTGGCTATACCAGTACCAACGCCAATTTCAGCAACGCTTCCGTCAACGGCGAAGGAGCTGCCGCATTCGGCTTCCAGATTCCGAGCGTGGCCCTTCTGCCGTCCAATGGAGGCCTTCCCCTGATTAATCCAACCGGCTACAACAACCTTGGTACCCGTGGTTTCCGGCCCCAGTATCAGAAACCAAATCTCTACCAGGTGCTGGATAATCTCTCCTTGGTTCGCGGCACGCACAACATCCGCATCGGCTTCGAGACACGCCAGAAGAGCAACACGAACCTGAACTCCAACCGCACCGTGCCGGAGTACGATTTCAACGGCAACTTCACAGGCGAGGCTCTGGCCGACATGCTAACCGGTCAAGTCTATAACCTGACCGCCAACACCCAGGAGATTGAAACCATCCTGCAGAAGGCCTATGCCGCCTACGTTCAGGACGACTGGAAAGTCGCGCAGAACCTGACGATAAATATGGGACTGCGCTGGGAATATGAAACGCCCTTCTACGGCGCCAACCCGTACCGGAACATCGGCTTTAATTTCCAGACCGGACAACTCATCTACAGCAACAACCCGGCCGACTATATGGTCCACCCCGACCACCGCGATTTCGGTCCGCGCTTCGGCCTCGCCTGGCAGGCTGTCCCCAATAAGCTGGTCTTGCGAGGAGGCTATGGCATCTTCTACTCGGGCGAAGACGTCTCGGGATCGGACGTCGATCTCGCCGCCAATCCCCCGCAGTTGATCTCCGTCAACCTGACAGAAGTCGGCAGCGGTCCCCCACCGCTAACGCTCTCGCAGCCGGTGCCGTCCAACATTTTCGATACTTATAACACCACCACAATCTCGCTCACTGCGCGCCAGCCGGATTACCACGCCGCGCTGATCGAGCAGTTCAACATCGCCCTGCAATACCAGTTGCCGCTCCAATCCACAGTTGAGTTCGCCTATGTCGGCAACCGTGGCTATCGTGAGTTTGCCGAAAACGCCGGCAATCAGGTTCCGTTCGGACTGGATGGCACTGTGGCCGCCAATCGCCCCTATCCTGATTGGAACAGCATCACGGTGGGATCCCAAGTGGCACGCTCCTGGTATAACGCGTTTCAATTCAAGTACGACAAGCGGTTGACAAAAGGCTGGTATGCGTTGTTCTCCTATACTTTCGCCAGCGCGATCGACGAAGCCGGCGCTTGGGGCGCCAACACACAGCCGCAGATCGCCGCAGACTTCAATCTGGAGCAAGGCCCACAAGCACAGACGCCGCGGCACAGCAGCCTCGTCTTCTCAGATGTATATGAATTGCCCTTCGGCCGCGGCCGCTCTTTCGGAACGAGTTGGAATCGCGTCACCAATGCCATCCTCGGCGGTTGGCGTCTTGCGAATATCCTTACCTGGCACGACGGGTTGCCCCTCAACGTCACCTTGTCCTCTTCGGGTG
The DNA here is from genome assembly GCA_030041985.1 of Bryobacteraceae bacterium. Lineage (GTDB taxonomy): Bacteria > Acidobacteriota > Terriglobia > Bryobacterales > Bryobacteraceae > PSRJ01. The sequence continues at coordinate 17,835 of JASIAM010000304.1, forward strand.
TGAACCCAGCCAACAATCAGAATTACAAGTTCCTCTCGACCAACGGCGGAACGCTCCGACCGAATCTCGTAGGGAATCCGCAGACTGGCATCAGCCCCGAAGTCAACCGCAATGATTTTCTCAATACAGCCGGCTTCCAGGTACAGACACTGAACACACCCGGCGACGCGAGCCGCGACGTCGCCCTCAGCCCCGGCTTCTTCAATCTGGATCTGAGCCTTGCCAAGCAGGCTTCCTTGACCGAGCGCATGGGCATGGAAGTGCGCTTCGAGGCTTTCAATTCGTTGAATCACACCAATTTCGGAAATCCGGGCACAACCTTCGGCACCTCCAGCTTTGGTGTGATCACGTCAACGGTTGGCAATAACCGCATCGTTCAGATGGCAATCCGTCTGCGATTCTGATGCGATCGATTCTCTTCTTTCTTTTATGTGGCGCGCTGTCGCTCCCGCCGCAGTTCGCTTTCGCGCAGGACACTGCGACCAATGACCCGGCGAACGAACTTCGCGCAGTAGTCATCCTGACTCGCCACGGTGTACGGGCGCCGCTCTCGAGCGAGATCCGTAGCAGTGTCTACAATGCGCAGCCGTGGCCGGGGTGGTCCGTGCCTTCGGGCGTGCTGACTGAGCACGGCACGGCCGCCCTGCGTCTGATGGGCGCGTGGTATCGGGCGCGCTATGGGTGCCGGCCGCACACGGTGTATGCCGAAGCCAACAGTGCCCAGCGCACCATCGCCTCGGCGAAAGCTCTCATCGAAGGACTCGGTATGGGCTGTGAAGCCAATGTCATCACCAGCCCCGCCGGACAGTCTAATCCTCTGTTCGGGCCAGCTCTCGCGGCCGAAGCCGACCCGGCAAAACTCGCCAACGCCATCCAGGGCCGCCTGGGTGCCCATCCCGATTGGTGGACCCATTCGTTCCGGGAGCCGCTCGAAGAGATGCGCCACGTGCTGCTCGACTGTACAGAACCGGATTGCGGCCACACGAAGAAGAGTCTCCTCACCGCGCCCGCTATCGTCGCTCCGGCCACGCGCGGGCTGGTGAACGTGGACGGTCCCGTGGCCATGGGGGCCGATTTCGCCGAACATTTCCTGCTCCAGTACATCGAAGGCCTGCCTATGGAGAGCGTCGGCTGGGGACGCGTCTCGCGTCCGGCGCTCGACCGGCTCATGGAAATGAATACGCGATACCACGATTTCGTGCTGCGCACACCCTACTATGCGCAGATCGCCGCTTCCGATCTTGCTTGGCGCATCGCTGCAACCCTGCGCCAGGCTGCTTCCGGCAAAGAGACCACAGGCGCGCTGGGTGACACGCGCAGCCGCATCGTGATTTTGGCCGGCCACGATTCCAATCTCACATGGTTGGGTGGCCTGCTGCGGCTCGACTGGCTCCTCCCCGACGAGACCTTCAACGCCACTCCGCCAGGGAGCGGGTTAGTCTTCGAGCTTCGGCGCAATCGCACCACGGGCGAATTCCGCGTGCGCGCCCTATTCGCAAGCCAGACTCTGGATCAGATTCGATACCTGAAACCACTCACGGGCGCCGAGCAACCCGCACTGGTCCCCGTCTTCATTCCGGGCTGCAGCGGTCGAGACCCCGATTATTCCTGCCCGGTCGAGGATTTCAGCCGCGTGGTCGAAGCGGCGGTCGACCCGCGCTTCGTGGAGCCTCGCTTCCGAGGCAAATCGGGCCGGCGCGAGCCGGGAGCTAGGTAGCGCGGGATCTCAGTCTCCCGTCACTCGCTGCGGCTTCACCGGCAATGCCCAGCCCCAACTTCCCAGAGTAGGTGTCACACGCGCCCAGAGCGCATGGCGGTAAGTCTTGATCGTACTCAGAAGCAGCATCAATAGAATCACGAGCACTGCGGCCACTATTGTTTGCACCACGGTCAGGTTATTTTTGAGATATCCCAGCCATCGGCCGTAAATCAATTCGATGTGCACCCAGTACACCAGCAAAGACGTCGTGCCGAATTGCCGTACCCAACTCCACCGGTTGTGCGAAACATTTTGTGTCCACAGATAACCCAGCGCCAGTAACAGCAGAGTGACTCCCAGCTTAATCACTACCTGCGCGGGACTGTTCAGCCAGAATTCCGATTTCGCATAAATCGAGAAAGGCAGATTGGCAAAGTATTGCCCTGCCAGAACAATCACACCGCCGGTCAAGGCTGCCCACTGCATGGCTCGCTCAATCGCTTCGGGGTGCAGCGTCCTTAAAATGCTTCCAGCGCTAATGCCGAAAACCAGGTACGCTCCCCACGGGAAAAAACCAAAGAAGTTATAGTCGGGCACAATATAGCTGCGTGCCAGCGGTGGCGCCCAGGACCAATCCAACTGCGAGATCAACGGAGAGGCGAAAGCGATTCCGAGACCCAGCACCGCCGCCAGGCGTGCTCGTTCCTCCGTTCGGAACAGCGCCATTACCGACATGGCAGCTACGCCAAATCCCATGCAGTTCAGGATGTCCACTCGCAGCAGGTCCGTCCAGGGAGAAGGCCAGGCAAATAGCCAAAGTTGCAGCCGGAACGCAAATGCCAACAAAAACAGATAACCCGCGCGGCGCCACACGGTGAAAAATCGCGCGTGAGCCGGCAGCCCTTTGCGTTCGACACTGTCCATCAAAAAAGCCAGAGTGATGCCCGTCAGAAACAGAAATATTGCAGGCGGCATCCCTCCCACAAACTGCGAGAGCATGAAAGGACCGCCGCCCCGCAGCTCCGGCTTGAGGAACGAGTGGAACACGTGCCCCTGGAGCATAATCAATGCCCCGAGTCCGCGAAGCCAATCGAGATACTGCAGCCGGTAGGCGCTGGCCTTGGTTTTCATCCGGATTCTTAATGGGGATATTCGACTTTAGTGCCCTTGGGCAGGGAAAGCTTGAATGCCGAATCGGGAAGGTTGGGATTGATCTTCATGTTACTGTAAGTGAACACGTCGTAGTCCCCACCACTGGGACCGGGCCAATATAGCTTCTCTTGCAAGGGAAGGCCCGTTGTGTCCGAGATCCACAGATCTACTTTTTTCAAATGCGTTTCATCAGACTTTGGTGTCAGTTCCAACCACGTCGTTTTTTGGCCGTTCAGTGCTTCCGAGCCGCCCAAAGCGATGGTATAGGCTTCGGCCAACTCCTTGGATGTTGTGCCAAAACCGAGAAGCAGAATCTGGTCCGCCAGTTTTTTATAATCACCGATCTTATACTTCTGTTCTGTCTGGCTTTTGGGAAAATAGATCGCTGCCTCGCGCGCATCTACCGCGTATTGCTTGGCGTCCGGCTCGGTGATATCGGCACGCATCAGCAATTCGTGCGGTTTCTGTCTTTTTATAAAGATGGTTCCCGAGTCAACGGCGTTCTCATCGATTACCGCCGTATGGTGAGTTTTTTTCAGATCGGCTGTAAGATCTTTGAAGGTTTTCGCGGCTTGATCCATTCTCGCCAGTGCCGCTTCTAACTCTCCACCGGCGCTGAAGGCGCAAATCGCGCTGAGAAATCCGATCAGAACAGCTCGTAACATAGAGTACAGTTTTTAATAATCTTCGCTAGGAGCGCGCGAAGGCCATATAACCTTGCAGTTCGCCTTCCGAATCCAGAACCGGCTCTACCCGGATGACTACCAGGTGCCGGTCATTCATGCGAACCTTTAGGAACTCGGTCAGTCTCGAAACGCGCTGTTCGTCGGAAACTCCCGCCAGTAACTCCGAGTTCACGAAAAAGACCGAGTCGCCCTTTTCCCTGGGCAGCAATGCAATGCTGCTGGTATTGGGAACACGCGGCCAATCGTGAAACCAGGCACGGGGAGTCAGAAAAATGAACGCCAGAATAATCCCCACCATCACGTCGTACTGCCAACTCGCCCGTGGATAATCCCAAAGGATGAAGCGCTTAAACACCGTACGATTATTCTAGCAAGGCATGTCCACACGGGCGGTGCGTTTTTCTGATACTCGGGAACCAGCGCCCAGGCCCCGGTGTCCAACGTCGCATGCCTGTCAAGATCACCGCGGCGGCGGCAGTGGCTGTGGTATCCCTACTCGCTCAATCGCCAACTACGAAACCACCGGCGTTTGAGGTGGCTTCGATCAAGCCAAGCACGGCCACGGACTTCAACGCTGGAATTCAGTATCTGCTCGGCGGCCGTTTGACCGCGCACAACATGCCGCTCCGCGCGATCATCGTCATGGCGTACGGGCTTTCCTTTCAACCGGCAAGGCTTTCGGGCGGCCCCGGCTGGATACGCAGTGAACGGTACGATATCGAAGCGACGGCGGAAGCCGGCGCCATTCCAGCCGGCGCTTCGGAGAAAGTGCGCATAGACAAGATGAAGTTGATGCTTCAGGCGCTGCTTGCGGACCGTTTCAAACTCGTTATACGCCACGAAACCAAGGAGACCCCGGTTTATGCCATAACCGTCGCCAAAGGTGGCCCGAAGCTCGAGAAGGCGAAGCTCACGGAAGCAGATTGTGAGAAACTCGCGGAGGACGGCAACGATTCCAGCCCCTGCCATGGATTTAATGGCGATCCGGGACGTGGTCTGCACGTCGACAACGCCGACATGGCGGACCTCGCGATCATGATGGAAACTTTCTCGGACCGCCCCGTGCTGGACCGCACGGGCCTCCAAGGTCTGTACAATCTCCGGACCGAGGGTTGGGTGCCACTCCTTCCCCAGCCGCCACGCCCGCCCGGCGCCGAACCGACTGCCGAAGATCTTGCCCGTCCCTCGATTTTTACCATCTTCGACCGGCTCGGGCTCAAACTAGAAGCGACCAAAGCCCCGATAGAAACATTCGTAATCGAGAGCGTAGAAAGGCCATCGAGTAATTGACTATGCCGGAATCCTCCCGTCCTTTTTGGCGGAGTCACTCCTGTACTCCGCGTCAGCGAGGTCGCTGCCAGCCGGGACTACTACGTCCAGGTTCTCGGCTTCAAGGTGGATTTCGAGCACCCGGATTACTTCGCCTCTGTTTCACCCGGCCGCTGCGGCCTCTTTCTTTGCCAGGGCGGACCGGCGAACCCGACGGCGAGTGGCTCGACATGTACGGCCGCCGCTGGCTGAACGGCAAACTCATCGCGTAATCCGCGCGCCCGCCCACCGGGACATGACTTCACGGCAACGGATCGGCATCGTCGCCGTTCTCGTCGAGCGCGTTCGGGTAGGCCGCGATTCCAACGTATGGCCCATGTCACCGGCACCCACCGCCCCTCTCATGCGAAAATGAAATTTATGGAAAAGCCGTTAGCCAGTGGACCTCCTGAACTGTTCGCACGCGTGGACGATTACGTGGCCAGCAATGCGGCCGCCGCAGCGTCGGAAGGGTTCGTGTTTACCACGCTCGATCGCGCCGTGAACTGGGCGCGCAAGAACTCCATCTGGCCCATGAGCTTTGGGCTTGCCTGCTGCGCCATCGAAATGATGTCCATGAGCGCTTCCCGCTTCGATATCGCCCGCTTCGGAGCGGAAGTGTTTCGTGGCTCGCCGCGGCAATCGGACCTGATGATCATCGCCGGCCGCGTGTCCAACAAGATGGCCCCCGTCATCCGGCATCTCTATCAGCAGATGCCCGAGCCGAAATGGGCCATCTCGATGGGCGCCTGCGCTACCTCTACCGGCGTGTTCAACAATTACGCACTCGTTCCGGTGAACCAGGTGATTCCCATCGATGTGTTCGTGCCGGGTTGCCCGCCGCGGCCGGAACAACTCATTTATTCGATCCTTCTGTTACAGAAAAAAATCGACGAATCGAGCGGAACCGTCAAGCAGGTACTGAACCTGGCATAAGTGTGCTGGGCTTCTGTGGTGAGGGCGCAAGCCACACTCGAATGCTGGCGATTGCGGCTAGTGCCGCGGTTTCACCGGCGCGCAGCAGGTCGGGTCCGCAACCAAAGCCGTCCCACTCCACTCCCTTCACATCGGGCACGATTACGAGGTCGCTTTCCCGCCGCCAGCTTTCTTCGGTGCGTCTCTGCAGGATCTGAAAACAGCGGTTCACCACCTGGAAGACGTTCTGCGGCAGCGGACCCCGGCAATTCGGCAGATGCACGGAGACCACATGTGTAGCGCCAAGCTCGCGCGCGAGCCGCGCCGGAACCTCGACGCTCATCGCCCCATCCACCAACAGCCGCTCCCGGTAGTGGATCGGCTGGAACAGGCCGGGATACGCACAACTGGCGCGGATGGGCAGCAATACGTCACCCGAGCCATGAAAGCGGACCGGCTCGCCTGTGCCAAGATCCGTGGCGACAACTCCCAGCGGAATCCGCATTTCCTCGAAACGATAGTTCTTCAACAGCCGCTCGAGAAACTTCTTCATGCGCTCGCTGGCAACGAAACCCATCCGTCCCAAGCTCCAGCGGCCCACATCGCCGAAGCGCATGGAGCAGCCGGCTTGGGCGATCTCGGCAGGCGTTGCCCCGCTCGCGTAAGCCGCGGCCACGATCGCGCCGGCGCTGACTCCCGTTATGCAGTGAATCGGGATGCCCTGCTGTTCGAAAACCCGCAAAATGCCCACGTGCGCGATGCCGCGGGCGAAACCACCGCCCAGCGCCAGGCCGATCTTCGGCGCCGCCGCAACGGTGGCAGGCTTTAGCCTCGCTGCGGGCAAATGGGCAAGCTGGCGCACCGCTGCCCAGAAGCTCCCCACCGGGCGAGCTCCCCTCATGCCCTTCCTCCAGAGACGGGTTGGCCCTCAGGGGACGCCCCGTCGTAGAATGACTTCAATGACTTCGACGTGCATCTCGCGTGCCAGATTTCGCATTTTGCTGCTTTTGTTAGTAGCAGTTTTATCGGCGCCCTTAAGCGTTCCCGCGGTGCCTACCTTCTCCGGTGCGGCGGAAATCGAGCAATCGTTGCGTAAGCTCAATGAACTCGGCTCGGTGCTGATGATCGGTGCCCATCCCGATGACGAACGCACACCGGTGCTGGCCTATTTCGCCCGCGGCCGGCACATGCGCACCGCCTATCTCTCGGCCACCCGCGGCGAGGGCGGCCAGAACCTCATCGGTTCGGAGCAGGGCGCGCAGCTCGGTATCGTCCGCACCCAGGAACTGCTGGACGCGCGCCACATCGATGGCGCAGAGCAGTTCTTCACACGCGCCATCGATTTCGGTTTCTCCAAGACCCCCACCGAAACGCTCGGAAAATGGGGACGGGAACGCGTACTTTCCGATATGGTTTGGGACATCCGCCGCTACCGTCCCGATGTGATCATTCTCTGCTTCACCGGAACGTCACGCGACGGGCATGGCCATCACCAAGCCTCGGCGATTATCGGCAAAGAAGCGTTTGAGGCCGCTGCCGATCCCAATCGTTTTCCCGAACAGTTGCGCTACCTACAGCCCTGGCGCGCGCGCCGCCTGGCCATGAGCATTTTCACACCGCCGAACCCCAACGCGGCCGGAGATGGCAGAGGGGGACAGGGACGCGGTGGACAAGGGCGCGGCGGAGCGGGCGCCCAAGCCGCCAATCAAGATCAAGAGCCGCCTCCGCCGCCGTTGCCTTCCGGGCCGCATGTGAAAGTCGATACCGGCGCCTTCAATCCGATCCTAGGCTACTCCTACGAGGAAATCGCCGGTATGAGCCGCAGCATGCACCGCAGCCAAGGCATGGGGAACATGGGCCGCTTAGGGGCGGTGGAAAGCGAATTTATCATCATCGGTGGCGAAACCGCTTCCCAGGATTTGTTTGACGGCATCGATACTTCCTGGAACAGGCTCCCCGGAGGGGCGGCTGTCGCGGCGATTCTGAACGATACCATTCGCGAGTTTGATCCTTCGCACCCGGAAAAAGCTGTACCCCAGTTGCTGAAAGCCAGGCCGCTGGTTGCCGCCATGACCGATCCGCTGGCCCGCATCAAGCTCCGTGAGTTGGACGAAGCCATTGGCGAATGCGCGGGCGTGTGGGCCGAGGCGCAAGCGAAAGAACCCGAAGTGATTCCCGGAGCGGCGCTGAACGTGACCGCTACTTTACTGAATCGTTCGCCGCTCAACATGACTTGGCAGGGCGCATCCTTCGAAGGCATGTTTCAGGATGCGCTGCCGGTAGAAGCCGGTCAGCTCGAGTTCAACAAAAGCAAAGTGGTCAAAGCCGACCGGCGGGTGCCCGTATCACAGCCCTACACCCAGCCCTATTGGCTGGTGAAACCGCCGAGTGATGGCGTGTACACCGTGGAGGACCAGACGCTGATCGGCCTCCCGGAGAACCCGCCCATCCTCAGTGTGCGCTTCCGCATGGCGATCGATGGTGTGCCGTTCGAACTGGTGCGGCCCGTCGAATATCGCTACGCCGACCGTGCGGAGGGCGCGCGCGTACGGCCGCTGGTGGTGATACCTCCGGTCGCGGTCGATCTGCCCGAGTCCGTATCCATCTTCCCGAAGGCGGAAGCGCGCAGGGTGGTGATTTCGGTCAAGGCTAACGTCGCCAAGGCTACAGGTGAACTGCGTCTCGATGTTCCGGCCGGCTGGAAGGTCGAACCGAAATCCCGGCCATTCCAGATCGAGACGTCCGGCGAGCAGCAGGAATCGTCGTTTGTTGTGACTCCGCCGCAAGGCGACAGCACCGCGTGGCTGCGTGCCGTAGCCAATGTGGGCGGGCGGGAAGTGGATTCGGGAGTTCAGGTGATTTCGTATCCGCATATTCCCGATCAAACGCTACTGCTGCCTGCATCCGTCAAGCTGGTGCGGGCGGATATTCGCACGACCGCGCACAAAATCGGCTACATCATGGGCGCCGGCGATGACGTGCCCGAAGCGCTCCGCCAGCTCGGGCTGGATGTCACACTGCTCGGCCCCTCGGACCTGGAGCAGGGGGATCTTTCCCGATTTGACGCGATCGTGGCCGGAGTGCGCGCCTACAACGTTCGCTCCGATGTGCGGGCGAACCAGCCGCGCTTGCTCGATTACGTGAAGAACGGCGGCACCTACGTGGTCCAGTACAACACCGGCGATAACTCGCTCAACATGGGGCCGTATCCGTTCACGGTGCCTCCGGGAACACGCTATCGCGTGACCTACGAGGACGCGCCGGTCGCGCTGCCCCATCCCGACAGCAGGCTGCTGCAGATGCCCAACCGGATTACGCCGAAGGATTTTGATGGCTGGGTGCAGGAGCGCGGGTTGTATTTCTCAACCAAGTGGGACTCTCATTACGAGACAGTGATGGCGTCCAAGGACCCCGGCGAAGCCGAACAGCCGGGCGGCGAACTGTGGACGCGCTACGGCAAAGGCGTTTACATTTTCACCGCGTATTCCTGGTTCCGGCAGCTTCCCGCGGGTGTGCCGGGAGCGTACCGGCTGTTTGCCAACATGCTTAGCGCGAAGTAGGCAGCGAAGTAGAGCGCGGGCGCACGATAAACAACATCTGGTAACTCAATAACCGTCGCAGCGCGCGAGTGGCAACGGCCAGCACTCGGTTCAGGCCCCTCATGGGCCGGCCGTCCGGGTCGAAGGGAAGCAGCCGCTCGATGGGAATCAGCGTCGCCTTAGTCTCCAGGATTTCCAAACCACAGTCTTCGAGGCACCGCCGCCCGCTCCGAAAGGTGAAGAACCGCAGGTGAGCGCGGTCCAGAATGCCACGTTCCGTGTACTCGAATCTACCGAATAGCAGCATGACGCGGGTGGAGATATTGGCAACGTTGGGCAGCGTGACGATGATACGCCCATTCGGTTGGAGCAGCGAAGCGCACAGACGAAGTAAGTCTTGGGAAGATCTCAGGTGCTCCAGCACGTCGAGCAGCAGAATGTAATCGAATTTTCGGCCGCGAAGCTGATAGGCCAGGCCCGATAAGTCGCTGTTCAGGTCCTGCTGATGGTAGCTCTCGAAAACTTCCTGTTCGGAGGGACTCTCAATCGCGTCTACACCAGTAACCCGGTTGCCGCGCTCGGCCAGTTCCTGCGCGAGGAACCCGTCTCCGCAACCGATATCCAGTACATCCTTATTCCGGCCCACGAGGCGCAGCGCCCAGTAGTGGCTGGAGTAACTCATTTTCTTGGGCGGGTACAGAACGAAGTACTCTTGAAATTCCGGGGATCGCGCCACCGAGCGGCAAGTCTTGCGGTAGCGGCGGAGGGCACGCGTCACGTTCCACGCATATTTGATCCCATTTACGTGGCAGATCTCCGTGCCGTAGTAAGTGGGAATCGGAACCTCAGTAATACGAAAATGCTGGTGGTGTAACTTGACGATGATCTCGGTGTCGAAATGGAAATCATCGGTCATATGAGTGAAATCGATCTGGCGCAGCGCGTGGAGGCTGTAGGCACGATAACCGCTGTGAAACTCGGTAAGGTTCATGCCCAGCATTCTGTTTTCGAGGCCACTTAGGATGCGGTTGCCAACATATTTATAGAGCGGCATACCGCCATGGAGTGCGCCGCCATAGGTTTTCATCATGCGCGAGCCAAAGACCGCGTCGGCTTCGCCTTTAACGATGGGGTGATACATGTGGGCAAGCAACTCCGGGGCGTACTGCCCATCCCCGTGAAGTAACACCACCACGTCAAAACCACGCTCGAGGAAATAGCGGTAGCCGTTCTTTTGATTGCCGCCGTAGCCCAGGTTCTGCGGATTTTTCAGAATGCGCAGTTTCGGCAGCTCGCGCAGCGCTTTAATTCCCACCAGCAGCTCATAGGTTGCGTCGTGGCTGGCATCATCAAAGACCACGATCTCTTCCACATTGCGCCACACATTGGGTGTAATCCTTTGCAGCACGGGCTTGATGGTGGAGAGCGCATTGTAGGCAACAATGAGGATGCCGATGCGTTTCCCGCGGGCATCGGCTTCCTCGGCGTCGTCGCGCAGGGCTACCATGCCGGGCAGGGGTCTGGGGGTAAATTCCAGACCCAGCCGCACGGGAGCTTGAGAGGCGACAGTCGACTCCATCTGGTTTGGATTTTACCGCAGAGGCGCAGAGACGCAGAGAAAGATTAAATTTAAGATCAAAACCTGAGGCCGCGGAGGTAGCAGAGGCCGCGGAGGAAATCGTTTTGGATTTGAATTTGGATTTCTCTGTGCCTCTGCGTCTCGGCGGTGGAAAACCTGCTATTTGCCGACTACCAAGACGTGGAAGGAGTCTGGCAGGATGGGAGCGCGGCCCTTTTTCTCGCCTGCTTTGGGCGCTGGGGCTTCGCCGTATTCGGCGGCCAGCAGGTAGACGCGGTGGTTTTTGAGGTCGACTGTCATGGTGCGCGCGCCGCGCTCGGTAGGCACGGTTTCGACCGCTTCCCATTTGCCGCCGGTGTTCTTCACAATTGTTAGACTGCCCTCGCCATTGGAGCTGAACGCCAGGCCGGTTCCCGGATCGAAGCCCGCGGCATCGGGGTTGGCGCCAATCGCCGGCGTGGCGATTACGTTAAGAGATTTGATGCCGGTCACGGCCATCATTTTGTTATCGCAGACGGAGAACAGCACTCCATCTTTCGTATCGATCGCAAGGCCGGAGGGTGACTCACATGGCGCAAGCGGCGCGGTGCGCAGGACGGCGGGTTTGGCGGCATCGATCTCCGCGATCGAGCTTTTGTCTTCCAGGTTCACGTACAGTTTGCCGTTGCCATCAGCGGCACAGAATTCGGGTTTTCCGCCCACAGGGAAGGTTTCGAGCGGCTCTCCTGTCTCGGCGTTGATGGCGGTGGAATTACTCGAGCGGCCGTTGAAAGTAAACACGCGCTGCGTTTTGGGCTCGTAACAAATGGAATCGGGATTCATACCGCCGACGGCCGGTTCGCCGGTTTTCTGCAGCGTTTTCAAATCGAAAATGGTGACACTATTCGATTGGCCGTTGCTGATGAAGCCCTTGCCAAGATCTGAAGCGAGCGCTACACCGTGGACGAAATGCAGTTGCTGGATGGAACCGACTATCTTGCCGTTATCGGGATCGATCACGTCGACTTCATTGTTATGCGTGGCGTAAAGGCGGCGCGCATTGCTGTCCATGGCCGTATAGTCCCAGCCGCCCATACCGCCGATTTTGATTTTGGTGATGATGTGGTAGCCCTCAGCCGCCAGAGCCGCGGTTGCGAGCGCCAAAGAAAGGGTGATGAGCTTTTTCATTTCGGACTCCTTAATTTCGGCCGGCCAGGTAATAGTGGACGGCCGGAGTGACGATCAGTGAGAGGATCATAGAAGCCAGCATGCCGCCGATGATGGCGATGGCCAGAGGCCGGAGCATTTGCGAACCAGCGCCCCAGCCGAGCGATAAAGGGATCATGCCGGCCACGGTGGCGAGCGCGGTCATCATAATGGGGCGCAGGCGGCGTTCGCCGGCGCGCATCATGCTTTCTTCGACGCCGATGCCCGAGGCGCGGAATTTCTGGCCGGCATCGAGCAGCAGAATACCGTTTTTGGCGACTATGCCCACTACCATGATTAACCCATAAAAGATGACAGATTGAAGGTGGCGCCGGTGAGCAGCAGGCCACGAAAACTCCGGAGGTAGAGAGCAGGGCAGAACGGAGCATGGGCGAACGGCGCTGAGAAACCGCCGAATTCGAACAACAGCACGGTGAAGACCAGCACGATGGCCAGAACCAGCACGAATACGAGATCGCGAAATGACTTGTGCTGTTCCTGAAATTGTCCGCCGTAATCGACGCGAATGGAAGGGGCAGATCGAGCGAGGCCAGCCATTACGCGCCGCAAGCAGGCTGTCAGGATCCGTCCCACGCGGTTTGGCATGACTTACTTCCGGTCCCAATCCAGGTGCAAACGATTCTGGCCGTTAGTGACGTCGAGGGTGATGTGGTAGATAGCGCCTTTGGCATCGCGCGAAAGGTAGGCGGGACCTTGCAGTTCGCCGCCATGGCCAGAGGAAACCGCGGCTTTCAGGGTTTGACCTTCCGGGGCCATCATGCTTCCGGTGAACGTTAGCGGGTTGCCATGATCGGTGCGGAAAGAGATAAGGATTTTGCCACCACGGTCAATATCTACGGTTGCGGCGGAGAGGATTTGCGGAGTTGCGCCATTAGTCGTGGCAGTACCTTTACCGTGGCCGGCGGAATGAAAGGTGTTGTTCCACGCAAGACCACCGCCTTTGTGCTCATCGTCGAAGCTGGGAATTGGGTTGCGATCGCCGTCGAAATGGCCGCTATCCGTGAAGCCGCGGCCGGTGTCCAGGCGCCAGGAGAGGCGGAAGTGATATTTCTCTTCGCTGCTCCCGCTGTTGCGGATAGACACCACTGCCTTGTAATCAGAACTTGTGGAAGGCTCTTCAAGAAGACGCACTTCGCCGCGGCCCTCTTTCTTATCGAAGCTAAAAGCGGCGGGGGCGCTGTTGGGCAAAGGTCCACTGCATTGGGAGCCATCGTCGCGTGCTTCGGGCCCGTGGATGGCGCGGACCTGGACCCAATCGCCGCGTACGGTAACTTCGACTTCACCGCCGACAATCAGGCGGATGTCGCACTGACCTTTGCCGCGGGGGGCGCTATTGGGAGAAGAGGCGGCGTGAAACTGGATATCGGCGGACAGGGGCAGGGCCGCGCATAACACGAGGCAGAAAACTGCGGGGCGAACCATAGCTTTAGGCTAACAGTTGTCAGTTATCAGTTATCAGCGATCAGCTATCAGCGATCAGCTAAAATAAGGTGACGACGTCTTTTTTATTATGATCACTCCCGAAGAACGCGGGCGGGCACTCGAAGAATGCTTGGGGGAACGTGTCCTGGTGTTGGATGGGGCAATGGGCACGATGCTGCAGCAAATGCGGCTCGGGGCGGCGGATTTCGGCGGAGCGGCGCTGGAGGGATGCAATGAGAACCTGGTACGCACGCGGCCGGATGTGGTGCGAGGCATACATCGGGCGTATCTCGAAGCGGGGGCGGACATAATCGAGACCAATTCGTTCGGGGGAACGGGGCTGGTGCTGGCGGAATACGGGCTGGCGGATGATGCGCACGAATTGAATGTCAGGGCCGCGCGGCTGGCACGGGAGGCGGCGGACGAATTCTCGACTCCGGCCAAGCCGCGCTTCGTGGCCGGAGCGATCGGCCCGACAACCAAAGCGATCAGTGTGACTGGCGGAGTGACGTTCCCGCAGTTGCTTGAGGAGTTTTATCGGCAGGCTGCGGCACTGGTGGAGGGCGGCGCAGACATTCTGCTGGTCGAAACCTGCCAGGATACGCGCAATGTGAAGGCCGCGTTGATCGCGATGGAGCGGCTGCGGCGCAAGTTGGGACGGCCTATTCCGGCCATGGTTTCAGGGACGATCGAGCCGACGGGAACCATGCTCGCGGGCCAGACGGCGGAGGCGTTTTGCGCTTCGATCCTGCACGGCGGTCTGCTCTCGATCGGCCTCAATTGCGCCACCGGCCCGGAGTTCATGACCGATCATTTACGCACGCTCGCGGCAATGGCGCCGGTGCGCATTTCCTGCCACCCCAACGCGGGTCTGCCGAATGAAGAGGGGCAGTATCTGGAAACGCCGGAATCGCTCGCGGCGCAACTGGAGCGGTTTGCCGATCATGGATGGCTCAACCTTGTGGGCGGATGCTGCGGCACCACGCCTGCGCACATTCGGATGATTGCGCAAATGGCGGCGGGGAAGAAACCGCGGAGTGTGCCGGGGCTGTCGCAGCGCGCATGGTACGCGGGTTTGGAATTGGTGGAGGCCGAAGAGAGCAATCGGCCGCTGGTAGTGGCGGAGCGCACGAATGTGATTGGCTCGCAGCTTTTCAAGAGGCTGATCGCGGACGAAAAGTGGGAAGAAGCGGCGGAAATTGCGCGCGCGCAGGTGCGCAATGGCGCGCATGTGGTGGATGTCTGCCTGCAAAACTCCGATCGCGACGAACTGCACGATATCCCGCAGTTTTACGAGAAACTGATCGGAAAAATCAAAGCGCCGCTGATGATTGACACCACTGATCCGAAGGCGGTGGAGCTGGCGCTGACGTATTGCCAGGGCAAAAGCATCATCAACTCCATCAATCTGGAGGATGGGGAAGAAAAGTTAGAGCGGATCTGTCCGATCGCGCGGAGATTCGGGGCGGCGGTCGTTGTAGGAACGATCGATGAGGATAAGCTCCAAGCGCAGGCCTTCACGCGCGAGCGCAAGCTGGCGGTAGCGGAGCGCTCGTTCCGGCTGCTCACCGAGAAGTATGGGATTGCGCCCGCGGACATCATCATAGACCCGCTGGTGTTTCCCTGCGCGACGGGCGATGCCAATTATGTCGGCGGCGCGGTGGAGACGATTGAGGCGATCCGGCTGATCAAGCAGAGCCTGCCTGTGAAGACAGCGCTAGGGGTCTCGAATATTTCCTTCGGCCTGCCGCCGGCGGCGCGCGAAGTGGTGAATTCGGTCTTTCTCTATCACACCACCAAAGCGGGGCTGGACCTGGCGATCGTGAACGCAGAGAGGCTGGAGCGATTCGCTTCGATTCCGGAGGCGGAAAGGCGCCTGGCGGAAAATCTGCTGTTCAATACGCCGCCGGTGGACTCGCCCGAGGAATCGCTGCGCACGGCGCCGGAGGATTGGCGCGAGCAGGAACCGAAACAGCGGATGGTGATCAACCAGTTTCACATCGGGGCGATCACTGAGCATTTTCGCAAGGCCATGCGGCGTACGGCACGGCAGCCGGCGGAGGATTTGCCGCTAGATGCCCGGCTGGCCCGGTACATTGTGGAGGGCACCAAAGAGGGTCTGCAGGCCGATCTTGACCGCAAACTGGCGGAAGGCGCTGCTGCCTTGGACATTATTAACGGCCCGCTGATGGCCGGCATGACGGAAGTGGGCCGCCTGTTCAATAATAACGAGCTGATTGTGGCGGAGGTGCTGCAATCCGCGGAGGCCATGAAGGCGGCGGTGAGTTATCTCGAGCGGTTTCTTGAAAAGGCCGATGCGGCGATGCGCGGCACGGTGATTTTGGCGACCGTGAAGGGCGATGTCCATGATATCGGCAAGAATCTGGTGGAGATCATTCTGGCGAACAATGGGTATCGCGTGGTGAATCTCGGTATCAAAGTACCGCCGGAAACGCTGATCAGCGCGTATGCGGAGCATCGCCCGGACGCCATTGGACTCTCCGGGTTGCTGGTAAAAAGCACGCAGCAGATGGCGACAACGGCGGCGGATCTGAGCGCGGCCGGTATTCGCGTGCCGCTGCTGGTAGGAGGCGCGGCTTTATCGGATAAGTTTACGCGGTCGAAAATTGCGCCCGCTTACACAGAAGCGGTGTGCTACGCCAAGGATGCCATGGCGGGTTTGCACCTGATGAATCAGCTTATGGACCCGGCCAGACGGGAAGCGGTGCTTGAGGCACACCGGCCGGCGGGCGAGGAGGCGGCGGTTGTCGTAGAGCCGGCAGCGAGCGGGACGGCTTCCTCCGAAACACGGCGCAGCAATCGTGTTCGCGCCGATATTCGGGTTCCTCCCGCGCCTTACCTGGACCGCAAGGTGCGTGCAGTGCCGCAGCTTGCCGAGGTGTGGAGCTACATCAATCCGCACATGCTTTACGGACGCCATCTGGGTTATAAGAGCAACTTCAACAAAGATCTGGCGGAGCATCAGCCGAAAGCGATGGAGCTGTTTCACAAAGTGGAGGAAGTGAAAGAGGAAGCCGCCGGGTTCCTGAAAGTAAAAGCAGTGTGGCAGTTCTTTCCGGCGCGGCGCGACGGCAATGGCATTGCGCTATACGGCGCGTCAGGCGAGCATGGCGGGACGCCGCTGCACACCTTTCACTTTGCGCGCCAGGCGCGCGAGAACGGGCTTTGCCTGAGCGACTATATTCTGGAAGCGGAAGACCAAGGCTGCGATCACCTGGTTCTGTTTGTGGTTACGGCCGGCGCGGGCATACGGGAACAGGCGGAGGAATGGAAACGGAGCGGCGAATTTTTCAAGGCTCACGCGCTACAGGCGCTGGCGCTCGAAACGGCCGAGGCCTGCGCTGAATGGCTGCACCGGCGCATCCGTGAAGACTGGGGCTTTCCGGACCCGCCGGCGGTCACTATGCAGGACCGGTTCACTTCGAAGTACCGCGGGGAGCGCTACAGTTTTGGCTATCCGGCATGTCCGAACCTGGACGATCAGAAAGGCCTGTGGAAGCTGCTCGGTCCCGAAGACATCGGTGTGGCGCTTACTGAGGGCATGATGATGGACCCGGAAGCGAGCGTGAGCGCGATGGTGTTCCATCACCCCGACTGTACGTATTTCAATGTGGAGTCGGAAGCGCGCGCGTGACGCGCCTCAGGTGTATTAGCTTAGAAGTTGACCTTCCAATTCAGGATAGCGGACGAGGTCGTGCCTATTCGGTGGCATGGCAATGACGCACTTTCGGTATCCGGATATCGAGGTCGGGATCCCAGGCAGCAATAGTTGGGACGCAAAGAGCTACAAGCTAATGTGTGGAGCGCCCATTTGGTCGCGGTTCGATGCGAAGTAACTGAAGGGAACTCCCGGCTGGCTTTTGGTGTCAAATTGGCGTGAGACCAGGGAATTTGCGGTTTGCGAAATTGGTTATCGCCAGAGGCGGTGCGAAGTTGCCCCGGCGGTTGTCCGCTTGCCGTCCACGAAGCTCGATCCAGCGAGGGTTTAAGATTTTTTGTGTAAACGTTCTTCCGCAATACTGAAGGAGAACGTATGGACGAAATCAAGCCCGATCTGGTAGACGAACTGCTGAAGGGGTACGAGA
>JASIAM010000305.1 GCA_030041985.1 Bryobacteraceae bacterium
TGCTTGGGAGCGTATAGAAGCTCATCATTTTGATGGCGGCGGGATTGAAGGCCGTGGGAGAGATTTGGTCATTTACGAACGCTAGCCCTCCGGGGACGGGATTCGTGAGGGTCTTGTTGGTGCCCTGGCATTGCGCGGAAGCGAAGGCGGAGAAGTCACCGTTAAGCATCTGCTGCGTAGGGATGAAGGTGAAAGAACTGGTGGGATCGGAGCGAATGTCGGTGCCCTGATAGCCGGCGAAGAAGAAGAGCTTGTCCTTTTTAAGGGGTCCGCCGATGGTGCCGCCGTATTGGTTGCGCTTGAGAGAGTCGCGCGAGGTGGCAAAGAAATTCCGCGCGTTCAGGTCGCCATTGCGGAGAAATTCGAAGAGATCGCCGTGAAACTCGTTGGTGCCGGATTTGGTAACTACGTTTACAACTCCGGCCGAATGCTGGCCGTATTGCGCGGGAAGGGCGCTGGTCTGGACGTTGAATTCCTGCATGGCGTCCGGGAAGGGCAGCGGAAGGGCGAGGTTGTTAGAAGGATCGTTGTGGTTGCCGCCATCGAGCTGGTAGAGAGCGCCGCTCGCGAGACCGCCGCCAATGGAGATTGGAACCTCGCTGGTATAGGCCTTGGTAGAGACCAGATCTGCATTGGGAGCTTGCGCGGCGGCGCCGGCGAGATAAATCAGTTCGGTGGGATTGCGGCCATTCAATGGCAGATCGACCACTCGACGCTGGTCGATAACCTGCCCCACGCCGGACGTCGTGGTTTCTACTCCCGCTGCGGCCCCTTCGACCAGCACCTCCTGAGTGGCAGCGCCGATCTGTAAAGTCACGTCGACGGTAGGGCTCGTGGCTACTTGCAGCGTGAGTTGCTGGCCGGCGGTAGTGAACCCTTGTTTACTGATCTCGAGATGATAGGGACCGATGGGAAGATTCGGCAGCACGTAGGCGCCATCCTGGCCGGTCTGGGTGACGCGAGCGATGCCAGTCTCGGTCTGCGTGGCCTTGACCTGTGCCTCCGGCACGGCTGATCCCGAGGGATCTCTGACCACGCCCGAAATCTGGGAAGTTGCGCCTGCCTGCGCAAACAGATTGGCGGCGAAACGCAGAGTGAGGAACGCAATAGCAATGACGAAGATCCGTTTTGTATGCAAGAACCGGCCCATGTGAAGACAACTCCCCTCTATTACGGTGACGGAAATGATATCAGATGACGGCCCGGGCTGGCGGCGGTGACGGCGCTGTGGCGATTTTTGCGCGACCGCAGCTTCGAGCAAGCTGCCATTAAAACGCAGGGAACGGTGAATCGAGCGTTGCCGCACGGGAGCAAGCGGAAATAGAAACGCTACGTTCGCGGAGCGCGGCCCCCTGAACGTGTGGGACTTTGGCCCTAAACGCAAAAAGCCCGCCGCAGCAGAGCCGGGCGGGCCAGTAGCCCCATCCTAATGAGCAGTTCAAATAGAAAGAAGCCTATGAAAGAATGCTTTATAGAGTTGTAGTGCCCGCTGCAAATCTTCCGTGGAGACCTCGGCGCCGGTGGACCATTGTTGCTCCAGCTTGGCACGTTCTCCGGCGAAAGACTCAGCTAGTTTCCGGCCACTCTCCGATCTGTGCTTAACGGCGCAGACAGCCGTTGCTGCGCCCCTATGCGATGATCCCCTTGCGCACCGCGTACAGCACCAGCTCGGGCACGCTGTGCACCCCGAGCTTTTCCTGTATGTGCGTGCGGTGTGTTTCCACAGTCGTGGGGCTGATGTTCAGCACCTGCGCCACTTCTTTGGCGGTTCTCCCCTCGGCAATTAACTGCAGGATTTCGCGCTCGCGGTCCGTCAGCCGGTCGTAGGTATCGTCCAGCCCGCGGTTTTCCAGTTGGCGCACGTAATCCTCCTGGAGCATGCGGCCGATTTTGCGCGTCAGAAACGAGCGCCCCTGGGCCACCGCGCGGATGGCTTCCAAAAGGTCGGCGCGGACCGAGTCTTTCAGAAGATACCCTTTCGCCCCCGCCTTCATCGCCCGCAAGATGTAACTTTCATCCTGGTGCATGCTCAGAATCACCACCGCGCAGCGCGGACGCTCGCCGATGATGCGCCGCGTGGCTTCGATGCCATTCATGTTCGGCATCGCAATATCCATTACCACCACGTCCGGCGTCTGTTCTTCGGCCAGGCGCACGCATTCCCGCCCGTCGGCCGCTTCGGCTACTACGGTCATGTCCGGCTGCTTTTCGAGCAGCGCGCGCAAGCCGTCGCGCATCACGATATGATCGTCAGCCAGCAGAATGCGAATAGTCATGTCCATTCACGGAGGCCAGTTCCACCAGCGGCAGCTCGGCGGAAACGCGTGTGCCACGCCCCAACTGCGAATCGAGGCGCAACTGTCCCCCCAGGCGCCGCACCCGCTCCTCCATGCCGAGCAGCCCTAATCCGCGCACCACGCGTGTATCGAATCCGGCTCCGTCATCTTGCACGGAAAACACCACCCGCTCCGCCTCGCGCTTTACGACTACTTCCACCGTGCGCGCATGCGCATGCCGGGCCGCGTTGTTTACCGCCTCCTGCACCATGCGGTAGATACAAGTGGTATGTTCTTCGGGAAGCTGATCTAACGCTTCCTCTGCCGAGACCACGATCTTCAGCCCCGTGCGTTTGCCCATCTCGCGCCCGTGCCAATTGAGGGCCGGGACCAATCCGAAATCGTCCAGCATCGAAGGGCGTAGCAGCAGCGCCAGGTCCCGCACTTCGTTGGCCGTTTTTTCGGCCAGCGTGCGAATCGAGGCCAAATGCGTGGCCAGTTCGTTGCGCTCCTCGGCGCACTCCGCGTTGCCCGTTTCCATCAGGATCGCGGACAGCGATTGGCCCACTTCGTCGTGCAGTTCGCGCGCGAGAAGGCGCCGCTCATCCTCTTGCGCCCGCAGCAACCGGCTCGAAAGCTCCTGCAAATCGGCTTTGGCGTCGGCATTCTCTTGCAGGCGCCGCTGCAGTTCCTGCTCCAGGCGAATGGTGAAGCTGATAGTTAATATCGCTAACGACAATCCTCCCGCGAGCGTGATGCCGAAAGTAAGGAGCAGCGAACGGCGCAGCGCCCCGCTGGATAAAGCGAGCTTCTCCTCGGCGCGGCTCAAGCCTTCTTCGTTGACCTCACTGATGCGGTCGGCAATCTGCAGCATGGCCGTGCGGCGCGGCACCACCTCGTCCAGGTAAAACGGATAGCGCAGCTTGTTCCTCTCATCATCGGACCAGGATAGGGTTCGATCCAACACCTGCCGATATGCTTCGATTTCCTTCTGGAGCGAAGCAAAAGGCTGCCGTTCCTCGGGCTCCAGAGACCTGGCATAGCTGTCTACAGCCGTGCGGATCTCGCGCTCCAGGGTGCCCAGCCGCGCTGCCTGCGCCCCGGCGCTGCGCGGATCGGGAGCCAGCAGAAAGTCACGCACATACGTGCCGGACAGGTAGATCTGCGCGCGAATCTGGTCCAGCGCCCCCAGCCGGGTCAGGAACGCCTTCCGCATCACGGTCTCTTCCTGGCGTGTGCGGTCCAGAGCCACCAGAGTGCCCGCGGCCGCAGCCACCAGAAACAGCAGCAACCCTCCGAAGCCCAGAAACAGGACCACCCAGGAGGCTTTCCGCCGCTTGCCTTCGGGTCTTAGATACATTCCCGCTATGCGGCCCCCCAAAGGACAGTGTAATCAAACAGCGGGCCTTCACAAATCCTGTTCACACAGGATGGATTTTCGTCCCCGAACCGCGTCAACTGAGAAAGGAGGAACAATTCCTGTTATGAAGATTTCCCGCGAACTCGCTTGGTTGGCTGCGGCACTGGCTCCGCTGATGATCGCCGGTTGCTCGAAAAAGGCGGTGACTGCCGCTCCGCCGCCGCCCCCGCCCGCCGCTGCGACCACGGCGCGCAACACTCCGCCCCCTTCCCCTATCCGCCAGGTGGCCCGCCAGACACCGCCTCCTGCAACCCCGGCCACGCGCCGCTTGCCTGATGCCAAAACCCAGGCCCGTATTGACGAGCTGCTGGCGCGCATCCAGGACGCCTACTTCGATTATGACAAGCATGCGTTGCGTCCCGATGCCCTCAGCACCCTCCAGTCCGATTCGCGGGAGCTCCGCGACATCATCGTGCAGTACCCCAGCTATAAGCTGACCATCGAGGGCTACTGCGATGAGCGCGGCTCTGCCGAATACAACATGGCGCTTGGGGACGCGCGCGCCAAAGCTGCCAAAGACTTCCTGGTGGGCGTGGGCATTCCCTCCGACCAGTTGAAAGTAGTCAGCTACGGCAAAGAAAAGCAGGTCTGCGACGAGCACAACGAAGCCTGCTGGCAGAAAAACCGCCGGATACACATCCTGGCGATGGCGAATTAGAACTTCAGCTATCAGCAGTTAGCCGTCAGCTATCAGCGAGGCGGGGCTTCTGCCCCGCTTCCGCCGTTCGTTTGCGCCAGGCTGGCGGCTTTTCATTGGGCTTGCATTGCGCATCTGGCGCATTCGGCCCAGCCCCCAATCCCCAGTCCCCAGCGGCAGTCCCCTGCCCAGTGCTTTTCCTTCCCGACACATATATAATTGACCTCTTCGTCGGGGAGGGATCACATGAGGCGAACCGTTTCTTCCAGATTCTGGGCACTGCTGCTCTGGGCTGCTCTGCCTGCGGCCGCGCAAACCGGGGCCAAAAATGGGGAGTGGCGCGCCTACGGCGGCGATCTTGGCAACACCCACTATTCGCCCCTCGATCAAATCAATGCCGCCAACTTTAACTCGCTCCAAATAGCCTGGCGTTTCAAGACGGACAACCTTGGCCCCCGTCCCGAATTCAATTTCGAGGGCACTCCTCTCATGGCCAACGGGGTGGTCTATTCCACCGCTGGCACGCGCCGTGACGTGGTGGCCCTTGACGGCGCTACCGGCGAGCTGCTGTGGGTTCATGGCGAAAACGAAGGCGCGCGCGGAACCAATGCGCCCCGCCAACTCTCCGGCCGCGGATTGGCCTATTGGACCGATGGCCGCGAGGAGCGCATCCTTTATGTCACGCCCGGCTATCGCCTCATTGCGCTGGATGCTCACACCGGGAATCGCGTCCCCAGTTTCGGACAGGACGGCGCGGTGGACCTCAAGCAAGATGACGATCAGCAGATCGATCTCGTCACTGGTGAAGTCGGCCTCCACGCGACGCCTGTGGTGGCCGGTAATACCGTGATTGTCGGCGCGGCCCACCGGCCCGGCGGCGTGCCCAAAAGCAAAACCAATGTAAAAGGCTATGTGCGCGGGTTCGACGTGCGCACCGGTAAGCGCCTCTGGATCTTCCACACCATACCCAAACCTGGCGAGTTCGGCTATGACACCTGGGAGAACGATTCCGCAACCTATACGGGCAACACCGGTGTTTGGGGCCAGATCAGTGTCGATGAACAACTCGGCATGGCGTATCTACCCGTAGAATTGCCAACCGGTGATTACTACGGCGGCCACCGCCCCGGCAGCGGGCTGTTCGGCGAGACGGTGGTTGCGGTCGACCTCAAAACAGGCCAGCGAAAATGGCATTATCAATTGGTCCACCACGGCATCTGGGACATGGATATCCCGGATGCTCCCATGCTGGTTGACATTACGCAGAATGGCCAGACGGTTAAAGCGCTGGCGCAGCCTACCAAGCAGGCTTTCCTTTATGTATTCAATCGCGTCACCGGCCAACCCATCTGGCCGATCGTGGAGCGCCCGGTGGAGCAGTCCGACGTGCCCGGTGAGAAGACCAGCCCCACGCAGCCCTTCCCCACCAAGCCGCCCGCTTATGATAAGCAGGGATTCACGGCGGACGACGTGATCGATTTCACCCCCGAGTTGAAAGCCGAGGCTCTCAAGATCGTTTCGAAGTACAAGCTCGGGCCGATCTTCACGCCCCCCGTTGTCAGTCAACCGGAAGGCCCTTATGCTACGCTGGCGCTGGCCACCGCAGGCGGCGGCACCAATTGGGCGGGCGGTTCGTTCGATCCGGAAACGCACATCGCCTATATCCCATCGCAAAAATCGCTCACGTCGCTGGGCCTCGTCCCACCATCCAGTGGCCAATCGGACATGCGCTACATCTCCGGCAGCGCCGCTCCCCGTACGGGTGGCGGGCGAGGCGGCGAGGGCGCAGGCCCCGGCCTCACGGTGGAAGGCCTGCCACTGGACAAACCGCCTTACGCGCAAATCAGCGCCATTGACCTCGACAAGGGCGATATTCTCTGGCAGGTAGCCCACGGAGAAACGCCCGACAATATTCGCAATAGTCCGGCGCTCAAAGGTGTGAACATTCCACGCACCGGCCGGCCGGGTGTGTTCGGCGTCTTAGTGACCAAAACCCTGGTCATTGCGGGCGAGCGCGGCACGTTCACCACGCCCTCTGGCGAAAAGGGCGCCATGCTGCGCGCCTATGACAAGGCTACCGGTAAGGATGCGGGCGCTGTATTCATGCCTGCCGGAGAGACCGGCACTGCCATGACCTATATGCTCGGAGGCAAGCAGTACATCGTGCTAGCTATTGCAGGACCAGGCTTTCCGGCCGAACTCATTGCCTTCAGGCTGCCCGGATAGAAGTAGCAGCCGTTCAGGACACGCTCTGGGAAGCGGGCGCCTTCCCGATCGCGGAGCGGATAAACTGCACGATGCTCTCGAGCGAAGCGCCCGGCTGAAACACGGCGGCCACACCCTGTTTTTTCAGCTCCGCCGCGTCCTCATCGGGAACAATGCCGCCCACGATTACTTTGACATCTTCCATTTTCTTCTCGCGCAGCAAATCGAGGACGCGCGGAACGATGGCATTGTGCGCGCCCGAGAGAATCGAAAGGCCGATCACCTGCACATCTTCCTGCAAGGCCGCATTCACGATCATCTCCGGCGTTTGGCGCAAGCCGGTGTAGATGACTTCCATTCCGGCGTCGCGCAGAGCACGGGCGATCACCTTGGCCCCGCGGTCGTGCCCGTCCAAACCCGGCTTGGCCACCAGGACTCGAATCGGCCTCGTCATGTTCAAAGGTGCGCCTGCTCCTGGTAAGAACCGAATACGGATCGCAGGGCGTCGCAAATCTCGCCGAGGGTGGCGTAAGCACGAACCGCATCGAGGAGCAAGGGCATGGTATTGTCTGATTTTTCGGCGCAGCGCCGCAACGCGTCCAGGCTCTTTTGAACTTTGGCGTTGTCCCGCCGTTTGCGGAGCACGGCCAGCTTCCGGCATTGATGCGAGGCCGTGGATTCATCGATTTCCAGCACTTCAATCGGTTCGTCGTTTCCTTGAAAACGGTTCACGCCCACGATGGTGCGCTCGCCAGCCTCCACTTCGCGCTGATAGCGATAGCTGGCCGCGGCAATTTCGCGCTGCGGAAAACCGGCTTCGATGGCCGCAATCATGCCGCCCATCTCATCGATGCGGCGAATGTAGTCATTCGCTGCGCGTTCGGTTTCGAGAGTGAGCGACTCGAGAAAATAGCTGCCGCCCAGCGGATCGGGACAATTGGGCACCCCAGTTTCATAAGCCAGCACTTGCTGCGTGCGCAAGGCGATGGTGACGGCGTGCTCGCTGGGCAGGGCGTAGGCTTCATCGAGCGAATTGGTGTGCAGCGATTGCGCTCCGCCGAGCACGGCCGCGAGCGCCTGCAAAGCCGTGCGCACCACATTGTTATAAGGCTGCTGCCAGGTCAAAGAACAGCCCGCGGTTTGCGCGTGGAACCGCAGTTTCTGGCTGCGCTCGCTTTGCGCGCCGTAGCGGTCGCGCATCACATACGCCCAGATCTTGCGGGCCGCGCGATATTTGGCAATCTCCTCGAAAAAGTCGCTGTGCGCGTTGAAAAAGAAGCTTAGCCGCGGCGCAAATTCGTCGATCGCAAGGCCGCGCGCAAGCCCCCATTCCACATATTCGATGCCGTCCCGCAAAGTGAACGCGAGCTCCTGCACCGCGGTCGATCCAGCCTCGCGGATGTGGTAACCGCTGACCGAAATCGGATTGAAGCGGGGCACGTGGCGCGCGCCGAATTCGATGGTGTCGGTCACCAGCCGCATGGAGGGTTGCGGCGGAAAGATGTACTCCTTCTGCGCGATGTACTCTTTGAGGATGTCATTTTGGAGGGTGCCCGAAAGGCGCGCCCAATCCACTCCCTGCTGCTCCGCCACCGCCAGATACATGGCCCAGAGGACAGCCGCCGGGGAATTGATGGTCATCGAGACCGTGACATCGCCCAGAGGGATGCCGCGAAACACCGTTTCCATGTCTTCGAGCGAACAAACCGATACGCCGCACTTGCCTACTTCGCCCTCGCTCAGTGCGTGATCCGCGTCGTAGCCCATCAAAGTGGGGAGGTCGAAGGCTACCGACAGGCCGGTTTGTCCCTGTTCCAGCAGATAGTGGTAGCGCCGGTTGGTTTCTTCGGGCGTGGCGAACCCCGAAAACTGGCGCATGGTCCAGAGCCTGCCGCGGTACATATCGCGGTGAATACCGCGTTTATAAGGGAATTCGCCGGGTTCACCGACATCCCGCGTCCAGTCGAGGTCGCGAAGAACTTCGGGCCCGTAGACCGGCTGGATGGGCACGCCGCTGATAGTCGTGAACTGCCGCTCAGCGGTCTTCATCTGTTAACGATGGTAGCACCCTGATTGTTGGGGGAGTGTTCGTTATTCCTCCCGCAACGCAGATGCCGGGTCCACTATCGCGGCGTTTCGAGCCGGAATCCACGCCGCGACGGCACCCGCACCGAGCAGGACGATAACCACAGCGGCGAACATAGCCGGATTCCATGGGTCCAAGCCCTCTGGCAGAAGGCCAGTGAGCGGGCGGATGGCGGCAATCGCAGGGAGGAGACCCGCAACAATCCCGCACGTAAGAACCGCGACGCCATCTCGAGCCGCCGTCCAAACAATGGCGGAGCGAGTGGCTCCCACGGCTGCGCGGATTGCCATCTCGCGCGTGCGCCTTTGGGTGGCGTACCAGACCGAACTGTACAGGCCGGCCAGGGCCAGCAGCATGCCTGCCGCGCTCATCGAGCCGATGAATCCGGCTGCGACGCGCATGGGAAAGATGGCGCCCGCGGCACCCTCTGATAATGTCCGCACATCGAGCGCCGAGCCGCTCTCCGATCGCGCCAGCATGTCGCGCACCGGTTTGATCCATTGCGCCGCATCTCCGGCGGTGCGGACGATCAGTTGGGAGTATGCATACGGCGTGAAAAATATCGGAGCATGATCTTCTCCGAGGTTTCGCATTCTGGTGTCGGCGGCCACACCGATGATTTCCAAGATACGCTCGTTCTCACGCCCCACCACGAGTTGTGCGCCGACCGGATCGGCATCGCCGAACAAACGCCGTGCGAGGGTCTGATTCACCAGAGCCGGCGCCGGTCGCCGTGTGCGGTCACTCACAACAAAGTCGCGGCCACGCAGAAGGGGAATTCCAAGTACTTTGCAGAATTCTTCCCCCGCGCCCATCTCGTATGCAACGCGGGCAGTCGAGACAGAATCTCCTTTTCGCCGGATGGGAGCTTGTGGCAGCTCTCCCATAAATGGTAGTGTGCCGATGGAAGTGACCCCGGTCACTCCCGGTAGCTCTTTCACGCGAGTGACCACCTTGTCACGGAAGCTCCACTCCTGGTCTTCGGGTAGGTTAGGCCGCGGCGGCCAGACGGTTGCCATGATGGAGTGAGAAACATCGAAGCCCGGATTGATGTGGGTGATCCGCCAGAACGTCCGGCAGAAGAGGACACCGAGGCTCAACAGCACCATGGAGAGAACTACCTGCAGCGTGACGAAACCATTCCGCAGATTCCAGCGCCGGGCCGAAAATGCCGGCTCGCTCTGCTTCATGGCGAGTCCGAGATCGGCATTCGAGCCCCGCAGCGCAGGGAGCAACGAGGATAGGAGAAGCGTTGCGAAGGCGCTTGCCACAGCGTAGAGAAGGAGGCCGCGATCAGTTTGAAAGTGAAACTCGAAAGGCAGATTGTAAGCCGACGGCCAGCGGACATAGCTGAGCCGGTTGCGCAGGAAGGCATCGATGATCAAACCGACAGCCGAACCCAAAGCTACAAGCACCAATCCTTCCGCCAGGAGCTGCCGCGCTAGTTGAAAACGATTCGCGCCCATTGCTTTGCGAATCGCGAGTTCGCGCTGCCGGGTGACCCCGCGGGCCAGAACCAGTGCGGCCACATTGAAGCAGCCAATGACGAGAAGCAGGATGGCCGTTCCATACAACATCACAAAAAATACGAAGAACTGGCGATCTTCACCCACGCCTGCCGCATTGGCGCTCCAGCCGGCCATCGGCCGCAGGATGGAGATCCGCCGCGCGAAATCTTCGCCGCCGATTCTTCGGGCAGCGGCGATTAGTGCCTGTTGCGTCTGGTCCCGCGTGATCCCATCGCGAAGGTGTCCGAACAGCCGGCTGCGAGCGGGGTCTTCATCGGCCAATAAGTATACTTCCGGCGCGATTCCACGGCGCATGGCGCTGCGGTAATCGGCCGGCAGCACGCCCATCACGGTATACAGCTTCCCGCCTATCGTGATCGGACGGCCAACGGCATTGCGATCCGAGTGCAGGCGCCCGCGCCAGAAGCCGTGACTCACTACCGCGGCGGGGCGGCCCTCGTCGGATTGCGAATACAGCCTGCCGAGCGACGTGCGGACGCCGAGGACATCGAAGAAGCTGGCGCTGGTGGTCATGTGCCAAACGACTTCCTTGTGCCCGCCCGCGTCCCAATCCCCATTACCGAAGCTGAAGAATGCGAGATCCTGAAAAACCCCCGCGTGGCGGAGCTCGCGATATACCGCGGTACTCACTCCATCGCCGAGTGTGACCAACCGGTCTGGCTGGCGGGCGCTCAGGTCATCGAGGATCATTTCGCGGGCGACGCTATAGATGGTCACATTGACGCCGATCCCCAGTGCCAAAGAGGAAACCGCTATTGCGACGAGCGCGGGCGATTTGCGAAGGCCTCGTAGCGCGCAATTCAAGTCAGTCACTAATCGTAGGACGCGCGTGGGAACGGAAACGCGCAGACTTATATTAAGGGTCGGCAAGATAGGCGCTTACCCGGCTACTATGAGAGAAAGGACGGAATCCAATGGATAAGCCACGCCAGCCAAGCAGCAGCGCCGCAGCCGATAGGGAGCGCCTCGATCGCCTCGAAGCTCAAACCCGCGAAACCGCAGACCAAATTCAACGGTGGGCCCGCGAACTCGCCGACGACCGCTTGGGCCGCATCGAGCGCAGCAACGAACGCACCGCCGCAAACCTGGAAAAATTCGAAACTGTGGTGCGCGGCGCTATCACCATTCAACAGGAGCAAATCTCTGAACTCTACCGTACCGCCGTCGCCCAGCAAACACGGATGGATGAGCTCCGTGAGACCGTCAACCAAGTCATTCGTGAATGGCAAGCCTATCTCCGCACTATCCACCCTCCGCAGTAACGGTGTTGGCCGCGCTGGCGCATCCTTACTCGTGATAGAATCTGCCCCATGAAAAGGGCGGTTTGTGTGGTGCCGGCGGCCGCGCTTTGGTTGCTCTTCGCGCAGGCCCAAGTGGTTCCCAACATCACCTACCTGACGGCGAATAACTACGATCTCAAGCTTGACATCTACCAGGCTGGCGGACAGACCGCTCCGCAAGCGGCCCTCATTTATATTCACGGCGGCTAGGCGTTAGCCCTGGAGAGAATGCACATGGCCATACAGTTGAAACCGGTAGATGTCGCGGTGGTGGGGCTGGGAGGGGCTGGTGGAGTGGCCGTGTTGCCGCTGGCGCGCGCGGGCCTCAACGTTGTTGCGCTTGACGCCGGAGGCTGGCTCGATCCGCACCGGGATTTTCATACCGACGAAATTCACAACAATGTCCGCATGCTGGTGACCTCCGTCGCCAAAACCAGGAACGAGATCCCGACCTTCCGCACCACCCCACAGGAACGTGCCCGCCCCGCCACCAGCGGCCGGACGATGATGAATGCCATCGGCGGCTCTACTACCCATTACGACGGCAATAGCTGGCGTTTCCACCCCTGGGATTTTCAAATACGCTCGCTGGTTTCCCGCAGATATGGCGCCAGTGCGATTCCCAAAGGATCGACGGTTGAAGACTGGCCGCTGAGTTACGACGAACTGGAGCCCTACTACGACCTGGTGGAATACGCAATCGGGGTTTCCGGTCAGGCCGGCAATCTTCAGGGAAAGATCGATCCGCTGGGTAATATTTTTGAAGGCCCGCGAAGACGAGCGTATCCGATGCCCCCGCTGCGTGACACAGACTTCACGGCGTTGATAACGGCGGGCGCGCGAAAACTGGGCTGGAATCCGCATCGCTCGCCGGCCGCCATTAATTCCCAGCCGTATCAGGGCAGGCCGGCGTGCGCCTATCATGGCTATTGCGATACCGGCGGATGTCACATCAGCGCGAAGAACTCGACTGCGGTCACTACCATTCCTGAAGCGCTCAAAACAGGCAAACTGAAAGTGACCGATCACGCGCAAGTGACTCGCATCCTCTCTAATGCGAGTGGCAAAGTGACCGGGGTCGAATATGTACGTGCCGGCAAACAGTACTTCCAGCCGGCCAAAGTGGTGCTGCTCGCATCGTACACCTACGAGAATACTCGCCTGCTGTTGCTCTCCAAATCGAAAGCATACCCGGCGGGCTTATCGAATAACCACGGCCAAGTGGGCAGGCACTATATTGCTCACTGGGACGGCCGCGAGACTTATGGATTGTTTCCGAGCGACTTGAATATCTGGTACGGCGCCAACGCGCAGGCAGTTGTGGTGAACAATTGGGCGGATGATAACTTTGACCATACCGGACTGGGATTCATCGGAGGCGCGAGTCTGACCGTCGGCCACGAAGTGCATCCCATTGCGGCCGCTGCCATGCCCACGTTCGAACAGGCGCCCGCCTGGGGATCTGCATGGAAGGCGTTTGTGAACCGCAACGCCGCCCGATGGGTTGGTGTCTACGCCCAGTGCACTTCCCTTCCCTACGAAAACACGCATCTCGATCTGGACCCGGAAATGAAGGACCCGCTCGGCGACCCGGTTTGCCGCATCACCAGCGGCGCAAAAGAGAACGAGCCGCGAGCGCGGGCCTACGTGGCCGCCAAGGCCGAAGAGTGGCTGCGAGCGGCCGGGGCGGTTGCTGTAACGAAAGTTCCGCTCGGCGCGGAGGGACCCAATCAGTCCTGGCACGCGATCGGCGGGACGCGCATGGGCGATGACCCTGCGGCCAACGTCGCGGACAAGTGGGGATTCTCGCATGAAGCGCCGAATCTCGGCATTCTGGGCGGATCAGTGATGGGAACACTCGGAGCGCGCAATCCGACTTTGACCATTCAGGCGCTGGCTTGGCGCACAGCGGAACACCTGGTCAGAAATTGGAAGTCGATCGCCTAGTGGGGCCAGCCCTTCCGGGCTGCCGCCGGGCTTCTGCCCGGCGCTCGTTTGCCGGCGCTCAAAGTCGCCGCCAAAAAAGTGAAATCCGGCGAACTGGGCGATGAGCACGAAGCGCGACCGGATGACTGGATCGATATCGGCGTGCTCGATGACCATAGCAAACCGCTTTACCTGAAAAAGCACAAAATTGACCGGCCGGAAACGGGGTTCACCCTCCTGGTGGACCGGATGCCGGCCAAGGCGGGGATCGATCCGCTGAACAAGATGGTGGACCGCAAACCTGACGACAACGTAATCGCCGTAACGAAGGCAGCAGTTCCCTGAAGCAATCGGTGCGGGCTGACGGCCCATCAGAGCCGTAACCGTGAGTAGCGTGCTGGCTTTATGGCTTCTTAAAAAGCTTGTCGAAGGCGCTGCGCGCATCTTCGGGATTACGGGGAGCGGAGGGACCGGTTGGTCCGGGAGGCGGCGCGGCCGGCGTTCCGGCTGGGAGACCATTGGCCGTTCCCTCGCGCGCTACCGTCACTCGTGGAGTGAACAGCGCGCATTCGTTGCGTTTGTCCTTCACTGGAATCCGCACAGGAATGGGCTTGAGGCATTGGAACCGGGTAGAGGGTTCAAAGTGAGAGCACTGTTTGCAGCAGTGCAAATCCGCGTTGCACTTGGGGCAGACGCCGCTGAAGTCGGTGTCCGGAGGAAGCGCTGTCGCGCAATTGAAACAACGGGACGCCGCTACGTGCTGCACGAGGCGCGGCAGGCGCGGGCCAGTGACATCGATGGGAGGCCGTGGGCCCTGCGGTTTGGGACGCTCCTCGCGCGGGCCCCGGGCGTCGCGGTCCGAATCCATGTACCCCTGCTGTCGGTACTTGCGGTCATTATCCATGCGGGATGAAAGCTCGCTATCTGATACGAGCCAAGAAACCTCTCAGAGTTCGGCTCTTTAGCCCTATCGATGCCCCGAAACTCACCCTGAACACGTACGGCGAAACAAACCACGCTTCAGGAGGATTCTCGGGATTGCCAAAGGGAGTTGCGGGGAAGGCCGAACCCGCTACTAGTACATTTCTACATTTACCACAAAACCGGGCAACATTGCACTAGAGATTTTTCGCCGATGTGCACCTGTCGTCGAAAACAGCCCCGGAATTCGGGGCCGGTACTGGGACTTCCATAACGCGCTGACCCTTCGCGGGTGCGACCTGGCCCTATACCGAACTCCACTTCAGCAGGCTCGAACAGGGGCGTGTGAGCGGATCATCAAAATGGTTAGGGCTGACGCGCAGCGCATACCCCAATCTCCCGGTGCGCTCCGGCACAATGTCCTTTTCGAACACCGCAACAGAACCTTGCTGCTGGACGGGGGGAAGGACCAGCACTTCGGTATCCTCCAAATTGCCGTTGTTATCCACGCGGCCCACCACCACCTCCACCCGCACATCCTGGGCTTTGAGTCCCGCCAGATCGATGGCCGCCCTGACGGGAACCGGCATTCCGCTGAGGACGGACGCCCCCGGCCCAGGGCCGGATTCCACAAAATGCACACGGTCCCAAACTTCCCGGATGCGCGAATTCCAGTGCGCCTTCTCGCGCACCAGGCGGAAATCGCACTGCGCCAGGCGGACGTGCTGGGAATGCGCCGGCTCGTATAGCTCGTTCATATATTCCCGCACCATGCGCCGGCAGTCGAAGTTCGGGCTGATGTACATAAGCGACTGCTTCACACGGCGGATCCACTCCCGCGGTGTCTGCTCTTTCCGCTCGAAAAAGGTGGGTACGATTTCGTTTTCGAGCAGATAATAGATGGCGCTGGCATGGAGGCCATCCTGATCTTCCGAATATGGTTCCCGTTCGCCAATAGCCCAGCCGCCCAGGTGCTCGTAAGCCTCGTCATACCAGCCATCGAGAATACTCAGATTGAGCACGCCATTGATGGCGGCTTTCATGCCGCTGGTGCCGCACGCCTCCTCGCCTCTGCGGGGATTGTTCAGCCATAGATCCACTGCCTGCACTAATTCACGGGCCACCTTCATGTCGTAATCTTCGACAAACACCAGGTGCTTCCAAAGCTCCGGATCACGCGAAAGCTGCACGATTTCCCGGATAAACGTTTTACCGGGCTGGTCCTTAGGATGGGCTTTACCGGCGATTACCACCTGGACCGGCATGTCCTTGTTGAGCAGAATACGCTTGAGGCGCTCCACATCACGGAAGAGCAGTGTGGCCCGCTTGTAGGTGGCAAATCGCCGGGCGAAGCCTATGGTGAACGCGTTGGGGTCCAGCACCTCCGCGGCCCGCCGTACTTCGGAGGCCAAAGCCTGGCGGCGGACCGCGGCAGCGTGTTGCCGGTCGCGTACGAAATTCACCAGCCGCCGTTTCCGCCGGCGGTGTACTTCGAGCAGTTCCTCGTCGGGTACGTCGGCAATCTGTGCCCAAATGCCGGGATCATCAGGATGCTCCCGCCAATCCGGCTGGAGATATTGATCGTAGAGGGTAGCCAAGTCGCCGTTAAGCCAACTGGGCAGATGTACACCGTTGGTGATGGAGGTGATGGGGACTTCCCAAACCGGCAGCAGCGGCCATAGATCATGAAACATTTCCTGCGCAACCTGGCGATGAAGGCGGCTGACGGAGTTGCGGTAAGCGGAAGTGTTCAAGGCCAGAACCGCCATGGAAAAGCGCTCGTCGCGATTGTTGGGATTGCGCCGCCCCAGCCCCATGAGCACCTGAAAATCCAAGCCCACTTCCGCGCAGTATTCCGAAAAATAGTGATACATCAAGCCGGGGTCGAACAGGTCAATGCCGGCAGGCACCGGGGTGTGCGTGGTGAACACGTTACTGCTGCGGGACGCCTCGAGCGCTTCCTCCAAATTCATGTTTTCGTCGCGCATATACAGGCGGATCTGTTCCAGCGATAAAAACGCGGAGTGGCCTTCGTTCATGTGGTAGACGGTGGGACGCAGGCCCATCGCCTTGAGCGCGCGCATCCCTCCGATGCCGAGAACGATCTCCTGGCGAATGCGTGTGTCGTTATCGCCGCCATACAAGGAGTCGGTAATATCCCGGTCTTGCGGCAGCCCATTTTCCGGGATGTTGGTATCGAGCAGGTAGAGTGTAATCCGGCCGACCTCAAGTTTCCAGACCTGAATGAATATATTTCCGGTCGGCAGCTTGACGGTCACCTTTAGATCCTCGCCATCGGCGGCTTTTACCGGAATGAGCGGGAGCGTAAAAAAGTCGTTCAGCGGGTAACGTTCCTGCTGCCAACCGTCGGGATTGAGAAGTTGCCGGAAGTAGCCCTGCTGGTACAGTAACCCGAGCCCGATCAGCGGAAAATCGAGATCGCTGGAGGATTTGAGATGATCGCCGGAGAGAATCCCCAAGCCCCCCGAGTATACCGGAAGGCATTCGGTAAGGCCGTATTCGGCCGAAAAATAGGCAATCAGTTTGCCGTCGCCCGGCGGCTGGGGTTTGCGAGTCCGGGCATCATATGTATCGCATGCCTGCTTATAGAGGCCAAGGTACCGCGGGTCGGCGGCAGCTTTTTTCAGGGTGGATTGTGAGACCCGCCCCAGCATCAGTACGGGATTGTAACCACAATCGCGCCATAGCGTGGCGTCCAACCGGCGGAACACGGCCCGGATGATGGGCTCCCAGCTCCACAGAAGGTTATAGGCAAGCTCCGACAGCCGCACTAGCGACGGCGGAAGCGCGGGCCGAACCAGAAATTCCCGGATCGGCTGAATGTAAAAAGGCATACCACAAGAGCTACTTTCCAAGATATCAAATCGGCAGGTCTCTACCGAGACTGTAGGGCTTTGTCCGCAAAACAGCAGGCCGCACCGCAAGAACAGCAGATTATTGCACGCACATGGCCCCGCCTGCGTCACACTAGTGTATTCGATTCGCGATGCGTTTCCTAACCAAGTGTTTACCAGTACTGCTATGTCTCACGGAAATCGCTTGGTCTGGCGAGTACGCGATCCTGGCCAGCGGTGGCCGCTTGCATATCGACGGGCACGAGGCTGCGGGGGCAAAAGTTACCCTACATCTCGGCTCGGGCACCATCGAACTGGATGCAAGTGAGGTGCGCACTTTTGAACCGGATGAAACCGTGCCGGCTGCCCAAGCGCCGGCTGCTTCCGCTCCAGCCGCGCCCGCCGAACCTTCTCCGGAAAAATTGGCGGACGCCGCAGCCCGGAAGTACGGCTTACCGCCTTATCTGGTGCGGAGCGTAATGAAAGCCGAGTCCGGGTTCCAGCAGCAAGCCGTATCGCCAAAAGGCGCACTGGGGTTGATGCAACTCATGCCGGGCACTGCCCTAACCCTTGGGGCCGACCCACACGACGCGGCGCAGAATGTGGATGCCGGCACACGGTACCTGCGCTCGCTGCTCGAAAAATACGGTGGAGCGTTGCGTCACGCGCTGGCCGCTTACAACGCCGGCCCCGGGGCGGTGGAACGGTACGGCGGCGTGCCCCCGTTCGCCGAAACGCTGGAGTATATACGGCGCGTGGAGCGGGACTGGAAGGAAGCCAAAAGCGCTCCTTAGAATTCCACCTTCTCGTAGATGTCGGCGAGCACCAGCCGGCATCCGATGGATTTCAACCCTACCACATCACCCGGATCTCCAAACGATGAAAACATCCAGTGGCCCTCCGGGTGGCGCGTGAACAGATCGGCCTGCATGCGGTCGGAAGCGACCATCAGATATTCCTGGAGCGACTCGATGGTCCGGTAATGTTCGAACTTGCGGCCGCGATTGTAAGCCTCCGTGGAAGGCGAAAGCACTTCCACAATGAGGGTGGGATTGAGCAGCGTGCGGCGGCCCTCGTCGAGAAATTTCGCTTCACCGCAAACTACACAGGCATCGGGGTAGGTGTACAGCCCGGTCGCACTGACCTGCACCTGCAAGTCGGAGTTGTAAGTCCTGCAAGACCGGTTGCCGGTCTGCTGGCGCAACAGAGCAACGATGTTTACGGCGATCAGACTATGGGCCTCCGTTCCGCCCGCCATGGCGAACACTTCGCCCTGGAAATATTCGCTCTTATATTCCGCCTGGCGTTCCCTTTCCAGGTATTGCTCCGGCGTAACGAAGGTTTTCGATAGTGTGGACATCGTACTCTCCACTCCAAATTAGCGCACCCACTCAGCGCGTGCTTGACGATAACGCAGGCTCCCCGGCATCCGCCATTTCCACGCGGTGAAAGCCCAGCAGCGGCCATTCGAGCAACGTCGCCCCCCAGGAATACCCCACACCAAAACCCACCAGCATGACAGTTTGGCCGGGGCGCAGACGCTCTTCGGCGAGCGCGTGTTTCAGAGCGATCGGAATGGTGGAGGATACCGTATTGCCGCAAGAGGCCATCCACAAAAACAGCTTTTCGCGGGGAATGCGGAGCTTGCCGCGCAGGTGCTCGAGCATGTACTGATTGGCCTGATGAAACACAAACAAGTCGACTTGTTCCAGGCGCCTGGTGCTGCGCGCGAGCAATTCCGCCACGCACTGGGGGATGGCGCGCAAGGTGAAATTGAAGACTTCCGCGCCGTCCATAAACAGGTTGCCGGTGCTGCGCCAGCTTCCGTTGGCATCGCAATGTGCTTCGGCCGTTTCGGGTGACGAAGGGAGACGCATCCCACCGGCCGGGACGATCAGGTTTTTAGCACCGCTACCATCGGTGCCGAATACGTAGCTGCTGCGGAGGTACCCGCTTCCCGGCACGGCGGTCAGCAGAGTGGCGGCGGCCGCATCGCCGAACAGAGTGCGCACGCTGCGATCGCGCGGGTGAATAAATTTGGTGTACGTCTCGGCCGTGAGCAGCAGAACTTTGGAAGCTTGGCCAGTTTGAATCAACCCTTGCCCAAGACCGAGGCCGTAAACAAAACCCGAGCAGCCCAGGTTGAAATCGAGTGCGCCGGCCCGGGTGGGAATGCCGAGGCGGTGCTGCAGCAGGCAGGCGGTAGTGGGCAGAAAATAATCCGGACTTTGGGTGCACAAGAGCAGATAATCGATTTCGCCGGGCGATACGACGCCACTCGCAAACAGCTTTTGGGCCGCTGCAGCCGCCAGATCCGAGGAGCACTCCTGGGCAGCCGCCACGTGGCGCTCGGCGATGCCGGTTTTGGACTGAATTTTTTCGACCGGCCATTCGGGAAATTCGGCCGCCAGATCCTGGTTGGTAAGGACCTGCTCGGGCAGGTAATATTCAATGGCTGCAATCGACGCTTCCAAGTGCCACCTCACTGTGCCGCATAACCGCCATCCACTGCCAGCACGCTGCCCGTGATCCACCTGCCGGTCCCGGCCACCAGGAAGGCGATCGCATGGGCGACATCTTCCGGAGTTCCCAGCCCGAGAGGCTGGGTGTTCTCCAAAAGGGAATTCATTTGTTCCGGGGTCACAGAAGCCATGCTTTTCTCGTACATATCGGTGCGGACGTAGGATGGGGCGATGCAATTGACGCGGATGCCGGATTTGGCCAGCTCGATAGCTGCGGATCTGGCGAAAGCGATGAGCGCGCCTTTACTGGCACTGTAAGCGGCGCGGGCGGGGGCGCCCAACATGCCCGCAACCGAGGCAACGTAGACGATGCTGGCCCCTTCCCGATATGCGCGCTTGCGGGCGAATTCCCGGGTGAGAACAGCCGCCGCATAGAAGTTGATGCGCATGACCTGGTCGAGATGCTCCAGCCGCAACGCTCGCAGAGGGAGCATGGACGCGGCGCCGGCGCAGTGGACCAAGGCGTCGAGCGGCCCCGCTTCCTCAACCAAGGTGGCAAACCACGCCGGAATTTCCTCCAGATTGGCGAGATCGAAAGCTGCCACGCGATGGCATCCCTGCTTTGCCCCGCCGGTGCTCAGGGCGGCGGCAGTTTCCTCAAGGGCGGCAGTATTTCGGCCGGTTACAATCACCCGCCCGCCCAGCCCGCTGAGCAGCACCGCGGCACTGCGGCCAATGCCGCCGGAAGCTCCCGTGACCAGGATCGTCTTACCGGTGAGATCGAGCGGGTTTGCCATGTCGCCGATTAGTTGCTGGATTCCCGAACCTTGCTGAACTCCTGAATCAGGCCCGCCAGATCGTCTACGGTCTTGCATCCGGGAATGCGATTGGGCGGGATGATCCGAGCCGGACTTGATGTAATTTTATGTAAACTGCGCCCGTTAGCACAACCACTTTGGCACTCAAGCGGCGCACCCACTGTGAGGTGGGAAAAATGGGAACTTCCCTAGGCAACGTACTAGCCAACCTCAGCATCGAAATAGTTAGAAAGTACGCCGCCGGGGTTGCAAGAGGGGAATAAGTAAGCTAGATTACAAGTGAGCAGGTTACGTTCGTATGAACAATCATATGGACAAGCCGGGAATTCGTTTTAACGATTGTCTTTTCAGTGAGCCGCTTCCTTTGGCTCAATGGACACCACCACGCTGCGCGGGTGTGTATGTAATCCTGATACAAGATCCCAATTGGGCCCCCAGGCCGTTTCAGCCGCTTTATTTTGGTGAATTTGGTCACAATGCGTCCCTGCCCGCCTTGCGCGCCGAACAGGCGAATCTGGCAGGCTTGGCGCCTCAGGAAGCGCTGTATGCAGCCGCGCTTCCCATGCCTTTTTCCACCACGGCACAGCGATGGCTGCTGCGGAACGAACTGATTCGGGCATACAATCCCCCTTTGTCCTCGGCCCAAGGCGATACGCCGCCTGGAGACTTGGTGCGCAAACTGGACGAACTCGAGAGACGGCACCAACAGGAGACTGCGGAGTTGCGGATGTTGTTTGCCGACACCGGCAACTACCCGGAAGCGCAGCCCCGGCGCCGGATCGGGTTTATTCCGCTATCGGAAACAGCCGAGTAAGAGTCAGTTAAAGCAAAGCTTCATCAAACCAGCCGGAAATTGGCGGAAACTCGGGCGTAATACTCCAGCTCACCGGCCACTTGAGGCGCCCCGGCTCCAAACGAATAGGGTAGCGCTGCCCGCAAGGCCGCGTAGGCTCCGTTGGTGGCAATGATCTCTTCGGTGATTGAGGTCGCATCGCCGATCTGCCGTCCCGCCGCGCCAGCCAAGGCTTCCGCCTTCGCCCGTGCATCTTTTCCGGCAGCTTCCAGAGCGGCGCGCCGCGCATGGGCTTCATCGGATGCTTTAAAGGAAAAGAGTCCGGTCAGCGTGGCGCCCGATTTGGTCAGGGCATCTACAATTTCGCCTACGCGCCCAGCTTCGCGCACGTTGACGCGCAGAGTGTTCCTTGCCTGATAGGAGCCAAACTGGATTTCGCTTTGCGCTCCAGGATTGGCGTGCGCACTCGCGCCCGTATAGGGCGCAGCGTAGCCTCCCGCCCCGATCTGCGGCATCGCGCCGAAACCTGGCAGCCCCGGCATGACAGGAGCGAACAAGCTGTATACGTTGAACGAAACCGTTTGCACTTCGGAAGGCTGCACTCCCAGGACGGCGATTGCCTGGATCGCCTGCGAGGTTTTGAGGTGATTATCGCGTAGAGCTTGGGCGGCCGTGGGAGCACTGGCGGCAATTTCAATCAGGAATTCAGCCCCCTCCGGGGATACGCGGCGAACGGCTTCTCCGATTACGGTCACTCCTTCGGCCGACTGGGCCGAATGGGTTTGCGTGCGTGATTCGTAGACTGGCATGGGTTTAGTTTCCTCTCGCTTGTAGTTTTCTTCCACGGGTTCGGCAGCCATGTTTTCGGGGAATTCGGCAGCCATTTCTTCCGGCACTACGTCCGATTCCGGCAGTGCCTCTTCCATCTGTTCCTTATCGGGACGTGCCGGGGGATCTTCCCCGGCACTCCTACGCCTTTTCCGTGTCATCGAGGTGGTGAGACTTTAGATTCCCCACGGAGAGAGGCCAACGCCTTGTATGCCGCGGCCTCCTAAATGCGCGAGCGGATTCACCGGCCCATAGCCGATGCCGCCGCCAAATTGCCCGCCTTGTCCGACCCAGCTTTGCGGAGCGAGGGGAAAGCCACCCTGACCCGGCTGCCCACCAAGCTGTCCGTAGGGTGATCCCAAGCCTTGCATCTGACCACCATAGGCATGCAAACCGAACTGCTGTGCCGCCAACTGTTGCGCTACCTGTTGGGCTACTTGCTGCGCTACCTGTTGAGCTACCTGCTGCGCCACTATCTGGGCCTGGATCGGATTGATCTGCTGGAGCGGATTCACCAAAGGATTTTGGAGCAAGGGATTCTGCTGTGCAAACGGGTTCTGCTGCAGGAGCGGATTCTGCAGGCCGGCCGCGATCAAAGGATTGGGATTGCCCAGGCTCAGTGGGTGCTGCAGCCAGGGATTCTGTTGCCAGGGGTTGTACTGTTGCTGCGGTTGCGGATAGATTCCGCCATATCCTGGGATACCGGCGTAACCTTGTTGTCCAAGCTGGGAATAGCCCGCACCTTGCAGCAACGGGTTGATTCCAGGTGTCTGGGGCAAACCGAACGGGGTCGCTACTCCTTGGTAGGCCCCTAACGTAGCTAAAGTCTGCATTGGATCGTGCATGTTTGCTTAGCCTCCACTTGCGGATTAATCGTTATGGAATCGCCCGCAAGTTCTTTTGGGATTGGTTGTGGTGTGGCGTCACCCATCTAACGCCCGCCACGAGCCCGATATTGCCATACACTGTCGAAAGCCGTATGCCTCCGTTGCCGCAAGTTCCGCAATTGCGGCAAATCCCCGGAAACCCTTCAGGATTTCGCGGCCGTGGTTTTGGGATTGGTGCAAATCCGAACCTTGGCTGCTTCCGGACTCTGCATCCACTCCCAAATCTCTTGCTGGCGAAATCGCCACTGGCGGCCGATCTTGATCGCGGGGATTATCTTGCACTCGGCCCAAAGGCAGACGGCTCGCGTGGAAATCCCCAGCCATTTCGCTACCGCGGCTGTGGTCAGCAGTGGTTCCCGGTAGAATGGCAGCTTATCGGTAGATTTATTTTGCATGGAAATGTTTTGCATTGGTGAGTACGTCCTCCGGCGGCAAAGAAACCCAGTTGACTACTCGGTGTTGTTGATGCGATCGACTGTGGCTAAATTAAGATTCCTTAGCCAGTGTGTCAATGGACCAATGCTGTGTCAAGACTGGTAAGGCAATTACGAGAATCTGGTCCAGGCTGCCGGTAACAACGCTCACACTGGCCGGTGGGTTGTGTCACTTGGGATTGGGTTTGACCAAGTGCGGAGCGTGATCGCGGATCTCTTCGGCC
The DNA here is from genome assembly GCA_030041985.1 of Bryobacteraceae bacterium. Lineage (GTDB taxonomy): Bacteria > Acidobacteriota > Terriglobia > Bryobacterales > Bryobacteraceae > PSRJ01. The sequence continues at coordinate 23,582 of JASIAM010000305.1, forward strand.
TCGGCAACCTTCTGATCTTTATAATTCTTGCTGCTAGAGAACTTCTGGCGTGCGGCCTTGAGGTTGGATTGGCGAATCGATTCGGTGCTTACGGCAAAGCTGGAGAGCAACTGCTCGAGTTCTGCGCTTTGGCATGATGGGCAAGCGACAACGGTGGTGCGCAGCACAATCAGTTCAAATTCATGGCCGCAGGTTCGACATTTGTAATCGTAAATTGGCATTTCTTACTTTCCTGTTAAATCTTCCCAGCCTGTTTTGGAATTGTAAGGCATGGGCTGGGCCGGAGGCGGGTTGCTGATGGTTTGCATGCCGTTCTCGCGGCGGGCGCAGTCGCCGGCAAACGGAGCGAGGCCGCCATTGCGGCCCACGAGCGCAGCAGCAGTCAGCGCACTTTTCATATACGCCACAGTATATCGCTGGTTCTGGTACCCTGCTGCGGAAACGCATAGCCCGATAGAACTCACTACTCAGCGGCTTAATCCGGCCTGGGCATCGTATAATGATCGGCACCAGAACATTCCGGAGATACTTCATGAGTCGTGAACTGCTCATACATGCTCCCGACGGCCGGGTCAGTTCGATGCCCCTGAACGGTTCGCGCCTGGCGGTAGGCCGTTCCAGTTCCGTGGAACTGAGTTTTCCGGATGACTCTGGTCTTTCGCGCCAGCATTTCGCATTCGAATCGCAAGGCGATGACTGGACCATCCAGGATCTCGGCAGTAAGAACGGAACCTTCGTCAACAACATTCCGCTCAAAGCACGTTTAGTGTTACAGCCGGGGGATCGCATTACAGCGGGGCATCTCACTATTGTCTACGCCCCTGAATCGAAGAAGGCGGCAGCGGCGCCTGCGGAGCCGGGGGTGGTGGTGTTCGATGGAGAGCAGAAAGGCGATACCACTACTTCGGCCGCGGTGACGCTCGAGGGCGCTCTTTCCAACCAGACCCTGCTGCTGGAGCGCGGCGGGGCCAAGGCGTCTGCGCCCTTGCAGGCGTTGATCAAAGCAGGGGAGCAGCTTTCGGAAAATCGTTCGCTTGAAGAATTGTTTCAGGTGATCCTGGGCCTCGCCATTGAGGCGGTGAACGCGCAGCGCGGCGTGGTGATGATTCTCGAAAACGACAACCTTGTGCCCAGGGCCCACAAGGGCGAAGGCTTTCGGATTTCCACCAAGGTCCGCGACCAGGTGATCAAGGAGAAGAAGTCCATACTGGTCCAGAATACGGCGCTCGACGAAGCTTTCAAAGCGCGTATGAGCATCGTGGAACAGCGGGTCCACACCATGATGGCGGTGCCGCTGCAGGCCAAGGATCGGGTGATCGGTTTGGTGTATGTGGATTCGCCGTTCATCCTGCGGGAATTCACCAGGGATGATCTGAGCCTGCTGACGCTGATGGCGAACGTAGCGGCGGCGCGGGTGGTGAACGCTCTGCTGGCGGAGGCGGAGCAGGCCGAGCGCATTTTGAAGCGCGACCTTACGCAAGCCGCCGAGATCCAGCGGGCCATACTTCCCGAACACGCGCCGCAGGTAACTGGGCTTGACATTGCGGGCTACAATCTTCCCTGCCGCACGGTGGGCGGTGATTACTATGGATTCATCAATTATCCGCAGGGCCGGGTGGGCCTGGCGCTGGGCGATGTATCGGGCAAAGGGATGCCGGCGGCGCTGATGGTGATGGCCTTTGAGGCGCGCTTGCGGGTGCTGGCGGAAGTGGAGGACAGCGCGGCGGCGCTGGTCACGCGGCTCAACAAAGTGACGTGCTACAACTGCCCCTCGAACCGGTTCATCACGTTCTTCTACGGCATTCTCGACCCGGCTACAGGGCAACTGGCTTACGCCAATGGGGGGCACAATCCTCCGTTTGTGGTGCGGGCTTCGGGACAAGTGGAAGCGTTGACTGGTGGTGGCCCGGTGCTGGGCATTCTTCCCATCATTTCCTACAAACAGGAACAGGCGCAGCTCGAGCCGGGCGATCTGCTGGTGATTTACAGTGACGGCGTTACCGAAGCTACGAACACTGCCGACGAAGAGTTCGGCGAAGAGCGGCTTACCGAAGTGCTGCGGAACCGGCGCGACGAGCCGGCCAGTGCGATCGTGAGCGCGGTGATCGAGTCAGTAAACCAGTTTGCGCTGGGCGCGCCGCAGGCCGACGATATCACTTTGGTTATCGCACGGCGCACGTGAGCGCCCGTCTGCCTTATGGAGCTGGCCGGCAAAGTCGCAATTGTCACCGGTTCGGGAAGCGCCGGTTCCGGACGCGCCATTGCCCGGCGGTTTGCCCGCGAAGGAGCTGCGGTAGTCGTATCTGACATTGATGAGGCGGGCGGCTATGAGACGGTGCGGCTCATTCAAGGCGAAGACCGGCGGGCGGTATTCTGCCGCGCTG
>JASIAM010000306.1 GCA_030041985.1 Bryobacteraceae bacterium
AGGCGCTTTCGCCTGCCAACCCACATGTGAAGCTCCCGATCTGGCTCCTACGCCACCACGTCGTGGAGCACGTTGCCCGCGACATCGGTCAGGCGGAAATCCCGGCCGCTATAGCGATAAGTGAGCTTTTTGTGATCGATTCCTAAAAGATACAGAACTGTTGCGTGAATATCATGCACGTGAACCGGTTTTTCGACGGCCTTAAAGCCGAAGTCATCGGTGGCCCCGTAGATTGTGCCCCCTTTCACAGCGCCCCCGGCTAGCCACATGGTGAACCCGAACGGATTGTGATCGCGGCCTCGTTTCACGCCGCCGCCCCCGCCACCACCCACTTCGCGGACAGGAGTGCGGCCAAATTCTGACCCGCAAACCACCAGCGTATCTTTCCAGAGGCCGCGTTGCTTCAAATCCTTGATGACCGCCGCGAAAGCCTGATCGGAGTTTTTGGCGTTGACCTTATGTGCCTGGATGTCGGCATGAGCGTCCCAGGGGTCGCCTTTGGAGTAATAGACCTGCACCATCCGCACACCCTTCTCAGCGAGCCGCACCGCAGTCAACGCGCCGCGAGCTACCGGGCCCTGGCCGTACAGATCCAGAGTGGCTTGCGACTCCTTGCGGACGTCGAACACCTCCGGCGCTTCGGTTTGCATGCGGTAGGCGACCTCCATGGATTTGATCACCGCTTCCACCTGCGGGTCCGCTCCTGTCTCTTCCATGTGCATGTTATCGAGCTTTTGGAGCAGATCCAGCTCGCGCTTTTGTTCGCTCAGTGTGAACTTCGGATTGTTAACGTAGTTGATCAGCTTCTTGGGGTCAAAACCTCGTTCGATGGCGACCTTCTTGAGTTTCTCTTTGCCGTCCTTATCCTTCTCCATCCTGCCGCCAGCGGCATCCTCCGCGCTGTCGCCTTGCGCGTTTTGCACCTTGTTGGAGATGTAGGTTCCCTGGTAAATCGCGGGGAGGAATCCGTTGCTCCAAAGCGGCGGACCCACGGTGGTCGGTATATCCGGGCACAAGACCACATATCCGGGAAGGCTTTGGTTCTCCGTTCCCAGCCCGTACGTGATCCAGGCGCCCATAGACGGGCGGCCCGCCTGGTTGGCGCCGGTATTGAGCATCAGGCAAGAGGGCTCGTGATTGGGGATTTCCGTGTAGACCGAGCGGATCCAGCAGATATCGTCGGCTACCTCGCCCAAGTGCGGCCATAGCTCGCTCAGTTCCATTCCGCACTGGCCGTACTTCTGAAATTTGAAAGGCGACTTCATTAGCTCGCCGGTGCGCCGCTCGGTTTTGATATCACCGCCCGGAAGCGGCTGGCCATCGTATTTCTCGAGTGCGGGTTTCGGATCGAAACTATCGACGGAAGAGCAGCCGCCGTTCATGAAGAGAAAAATGACGCGCTTGACGCGCTGCGGATAGTCGAGCTTGCCGGTGAGAACACCGCCATCAGGCGTGGAAATCCCCGCCCGCAGCAGCGTCTGATTGAGCATTCCGGCAAACGCCATCATGCCGAAGCCATTGCCGACGCGGCACAAAGCCTCGCGGCGTGTGAGTGGATTAGGAGCCTTATGTTCGAACATATTCAGTCCTTTTAGTTGATGAACAAAAATTCCGTGGAGCTGAGGAGGATCTTGGCATAGCGTCCCCAGGCGGTCGGTTCGTACTTGATCACGGGAGCCGCCGCGGGCGCATTGCCTCTTCGGCCGCCCATGCCCGGAACTCCTCCAAACATTCCCATGCCCATGCCGGCATTCTCATCTCCGGCATTTTCCGCGTCCCCCGCTCCGCCTTCAGCTTCCGCTGCTGCCCCGGTATCCGCTGTTGCTTCGGTGGCGGGATCGGCTTCGTTCGCAGGGGGGGCGGCCACTTTACTGATTAAGTTCTGGGCCTTTCCGCCCTCCGGCTTGGCGCCATCTTCGGTAGCGGGAGCGCTCTTGGCATCGTCTGATTTGGGGCCTGAACTGGCAGCCGCGCCGCGGCCTCGCCTTCCGCCGCCGCCAGATCCCTCGCGCGGCTTGTTCTTATTCTCTTCGTATTCCTTCAGCGGCTCCGTGTGCAGATAGTCGAGTCCGAGCTTGATTTCCTGCTCGCTCGGTTCGCGCGCATACACCAGTTGGTAGATTTTCTGGATCCGCGCGCGGTTGTCGGTCTCGGCCGCCACCCGCTTGGCAAGCTGCTCCGCTTCAATTTGCATGAAGTCACTGTTCATCAGGAACAGACGCTGCAGCGGGACCGTAGTGGTGAAGCGCTTTTCCGCGCTGATATTGGGCGGCGGGAAGTCGAAAGTCTGCAGGTAGGTATCCAGCTTGTAGCGGCTGACTTTCCCGTAAACGGTCCGCCGTTTATTGGCCGGGGTCAAATCCTCGGATGGTCCGCCCATCGAATCGTCCAGGTTTCCCGAGACGTCCAGGACGGAATCGCGAAGCTCTTCGGCATCCATGCGCCGGCGATTGAACCGCCAGTACAAACGATTGCCGGAGTCTTTCGCAAAATCCTCTTCGTTGTTATCCGTCGAAAGCTGATACACCGAGCTCAGCATCATCTCGCGCGTCAGTTTCTTAATCGACATTCCGCTCTTGACGAAGTAACTCGCCAGGTATTCAAGCAGCTCCGGATTGGTGGGCCGTTCTCCCACCTGCCCGAAGTTGCTGGGCGTATCCACGATTCCGGTATCGAAGTGCGACTTCCACACGCGGTTAACGATTACTCGCATCGCCAACGGCTGGTTAAGAATGTCGTTGGCCAACTCCATCCGTCCGCTGCCCTGCGCGAACGGCTTGGGATCACCTTCCGCGAAGACGCTCAGGAAATGCCGGGGCACTTCCTGTCCGAGGTTTTCCGGGTTGCCGCGAATGGCAAGCTGGATGTTGACCGGCTTATCCGAATCCTTCACGCCATGCAGGAACGGATAGTGCGGCTCGAGCTTCTTTCGCGCTGCATTCACGTCATCCTGCATGGTCTTGAGCCGCGCCTGATCCTCCGGGCCAAGCCTTGTTTGCAAGCCCCAGCCGCGGAACAGCAGCACTCCGGGATTGCCCTGCCGCGCTCCGGCCGCCATCATGGCATTCGGGTCCTCCGCGTCTTTCAGCTCCCGCTGGAAAATCTCGGTATAGAAATTGTTCTGTTCTTCCGGCAGGCTTAACAGGCGCAACCAGGACCCCGGATTGAAGTCCTTGTTTGAAACGAAATTGCTCGGCTTATCGGTGCGTTTCTTAGGCTTGGTGCCGTCGATGTCTTTATCGGCAATTACCTTGTTCTGAGCGTCGATGTCATTTTTGGCCAGCATCGCTTCGATGGCTTCCTGTTGGAATTGATCGGCGAGCTTCTTGGCTTCTTGCGGGGTTCCGCCTTTCTTGATCATGGCCTGCCACGCGTCCTTGTTCTTGTATTTGTCGGTGGGTTTGGCCATGTACTTGATCCAGCGATCGAACAGTTCGTAATCGAGCTTGCGCTGCTCCACCACCTGCGCCATTTCCCGCTTCGGCTTCCCTGTCACCTCGTAAACGCCCTGCAAATAGTTGGAGATTTGCAGTGCGAGCGAGCGCGAAAGCTCAGTCGAAAGATCCTGTTGCGTCTCCTGCAGGATTTTCTGCTTCATATCCAGGTCGTCTTCGAACTTGGCGTATGCGTCCACGACGTTCTTCGGAGCCAGGGGGTATTCTTCGTAAGTTGTGTTGAAGAACACGCCCGCCAGCGAGTAGTAGTCGGTCTGCGGGATGGGATCGTACTTATGATCGTGGCAGCGCGCGCATGCCACGGTGAGGCCGAGGAAGCCGCGCGTGACGGCATCCACGCGATCATGGCGTTCGTCAGCACGGGTGACTTCATTCGATCCGTTGTCGTAATACCAGGGACCGAGTCCCAGGAAGCCCGTGGCCGGCAGCATTTTGTAGCGCACGTTTTCGGGCATTAGATCGCCGGCGAGTTGCGCCTTGACGAACTGATCATACGGCAGATCGTCATTGAAGGCTTGAATGACCCAGTCGCGGTACTCGAAAGCGTTCGGATAGGGCCGATAGCCCTTGGGGTTGGGATTCAAGCTGCGGTAATCGTCTTCCCCGTAGCGCGCCACGTCGAGCCAGATGCGGCCCCAGCGCTCGCCATAATGCGGAGAGGCAAGCAGGCGATCCACTACTTTGGCAAATGCATCCGGCGAGGTGTCCTTTTCAAACGCCGCCACTTCTTCGGGAGTGGGCGGCAGGCCGGTGAGGTCCATAGACGCACGGCGGATAAGGTCGTGTTTGCTCGCGAATGGTACGGGTTTGAGGCCCTGCTTTTCGAGATTGGCAAGAACAAATCTGTCGATATCCGTTTTCGCCCACTTGGCGTCCTTCACAGCCGGCGGGGCCGGGTTTGTTAGCGGAAGGAACGACCAGAATTGTTTGCGCCCCGGCGCGATGACATATTTCCCGGCGGCGGTAGCAGTTTTGGGCGCACTGCCGGGCTCCGCTTTCGGCCACACCGCTCCCGCCGCGACCCATGCCGTCAGGTCCTTAATTTCGGCCTCGGTCAGTTTGCCGCCCAGAGGCATCTTCAGGCTCGGATCGGTTTGCAGAATGGCGGTGATCAGCAGGCTTCCTTTTGGATTGCCGGGCGCGAGCGCCGGACCGCGCGATCCGCCTTTGAGCATTGCTTCCAGGCTATCCAGCCGGAGACCTCCCAATTGGGAATCGGTGTGACAGGAATAGCAATTACTGGCCAGTACTGGCCGGATTTTGGTTTCGAAGAAATTGGACGAAGCGGCTTCGGGAGATTGGGCACTCAAAACACCGGCAGCTACCGGTAGAAGACACAACCACACTCGCATGTTAAGTTTTTTCCTCTTGGTTGATCGGTTAAACCCCAGCGACGCGGCGGGAGGTGCCCGGCACCAACGGGGAGCCTGAGGGCTTGGACGGGATAAAACGCGGCTTCGGAACTGATCCCCGAAGCCGCTTTTACATTACCTTGTGCGCAATTGCTCTGTCAAGCAAAAACGCGTCGCGCATAGCCTCGCTAGCTTACCGGCAGATCGCCATCCTGTTCCGGTTTGTCCAGATGACGAAGCCAGTGATAACTCATTTCGTGAGTGCCCAGATGGGGCACGGTGTCCGACAGGTCTTCGAACATCAGCCTGGCTTCGCCCCATCCCTCAAGCCGCAGGCGCCGCGCCCATAGCCAGATCATCGCGAAGACGATGGCGAAAATGAAGAACAGCTCGTTCCATTCGCTCATGGAGGCAATGATCTTGGCCACAAACGGCACAAATATTGTCAGAACCGCGAACCAGATGCCGAGCACCTCGACCAGCGTGCGTTTGCCGGGCACGTAGGAGCACGTGAACGGCAGTTGCTGCCAACTATAAAACAGGGCTTCAAACATGGTGAGCGAAACCAGCAACTCGAGAACGGTCATGCGCACGGCTACCGGCAAGCCAAGCACGCTCGCGGCGATCGGCAGCATGACGAGGTGGATCGGAACGATGACGCAGGCGATCATGAAGCGTTCGAGCGCCGACATCCATGCGGCCCGGCCGTGACTTTCCGTAAGCCGGAACAGCCAATTGGCGGGCAGATCCGCGGGGAGGGAAAAAGCGTGGCGGAAACCGGCGAGAATGATCACGGAAAATTCCAGCGGCCAATAGATGCAGATGAAGTGCAGCAAGGATGGCCATCCGCCCGCAAACCGGGTGCCGACGCCGACGACCAGTGCGCTGTTGAGCATGAGGCCCACCGCCGCTCCGAAGTAGCCCAGAATAATCAGCCGATGCGTGCGGCTGCGTGCCAGCGTTTGCGCAAGGAACTCGAGAATGGCTTCGCGGCGCGCGCCGGCCTCGCCTGCGCCGGCTAAAGGACGAAGCCATCGCCAACTGGGCGCGCGCCGCCGGCTGACAACGTCCTGGGCTTGGAGCAGGAGCGCCTGGTAACGAGTGTAGGCCAAAGCGTAAGTGACCACAGCTAGCAGGATTGCGCCCGCTGTGGCCGCGGCCGCGCGCGTAGTCATAGCCGCGAAAAACGGATCGCGGTTGCCGACGATAGTCTCATGCAGTCCGCCGAACCAGATGGGCGGGACAAACGCGGCGAACTCCGGCAAGCGCGCGATCATATTCTGCTTCCAATTCACGACGGCCCAACTGAGCAGGCCGCCGAAGAAGAAGACCGCCATGAGCACGCCTTGCACCCACGTGGAGAGCCGCGTGAACCAGCGCGCCGGAAGCAGGTTGAGCATCAATCCCTGGAGCGCTACGATGCCGAAGAACACGAAGAGGCAGCCGAGGCCGGAAGAGGCGATATGCGCCAGTGCTTTGATGCCAGCGGGGGGACCGCCGAGGACATGCACCGTGTACTGGTGAGGCGGCCGGAAGCCGGGCAGCATGGCGAGGACCAGGGCGCCCGCGAGGACCACCACGGTGGTGAAACGGGCAGTGAAGATGTCGCGCGAGCGAACCGGCAATCCGGCCAGCGCGAGATAATCGCGCCGGGTGGGAAACAGAGACTGCCACGCGAGCAGCGCCACGATTCCCGTGATGGAGAACACCAGCGTGAGCACGGCCAACTGGTCGGCAATGGCCACGGCGCGCAGGTTTGCGGGAGTGGGGTCGATAGCCTCGTGATAATAGGGCGGGTCCGTCAACAGCATCCCCGCGGGAATCACCATGGAGAGCGCGCTGATGGCAACGCGCACCCATCCGCCCGAGCGATTGGCGGTGGAGAACATTTCGCTATCGAATGTGCGCAGCAGGAAATGGCGCACCAGCTCGAAATGAAGGCCGTGGGTTTTGTCAAGCCACTTCATGCTTGCATGGCCTCTAAGATGCGGCCGGCGAGCGGGCGCTGGCCCTGGTCCTGCGTGAGGCTCGCGAAAATTCCCTCGAGCGTTCGCTGGTCGGTGGCCTGGCACAGGCGCTCGATGGTGTCATAGGCCGCAACGCGGCCCTTGCGCAGAATCAGCACACGCGCGCAAACCTTTTCCATTACGTCGAGCACGTGCGAACTGTATAAGATGGAGCGGCCATGGGTGGCCAGGTCGCGCAGCAGCTCGCGCACGGCGATCATGGTGTTCACGTCGAGGCCGGAGAGCGGTTCATCCACCACCAGGACGTCCGGGTTATCGAGCAGCGCCGCCGAGAGCAGTATTTTCTGCCGCATGCCCTTGGAATAGGAAGAGACCGGAGCATGGCGATCGTCCCACAGCGAAAACAGCGTCAGGAATTTTTCAATCTTGCTATCGAGCACGCGCCGTGCGAGTCCACGCAGACGGCCCGCCAAGAGCAGGTATTCGAAACCGGAGAGGAAGGGATATAAATTCGGCTCTTCGGGAACATAGCCAAGGCGGTGCTGGAACGCGGGAAGGTCGTCATAGATGCTGCGGCCCTGGTAGAGGATGCGGCCTTCGCTTGGTTCGAGCAGACCGATGATCATCTTCACGGTAGTGCTCTTGCCGGCGCCATTGGGTCCGATATAGCCGAGGATCTCGCCGGGAGCGATGGCGAAGCTGACGTCTTCCACCGCCGGGATGCCGCGGTAGCGCTTGGTGAGGTGCCGGATTTCGAGGCCGCCGCTCATGATTCGACCTTCCTTTCCGCCAGGCCGCGCTTGGTGTGAATGATGCGGACCAGTTCTTCGATGCGCCGGCATTCGGCTTTGAGGACGCGGCGGCCGAGAGGCGTCAGGCGGTAGTAGCGGCGGCGCGCGTCATGTTCCGAGGCGGGCCGCGCGGCTGCTTCTTCCGTGAGGCCTTCCTCCATCAGGCGCTTGATCGTTCCGTACAAAGTAGCGGGCCAGAGGCGCACCTTGCCGCCGGTGCGTTCGAGGACCTCCTGCATGATGCCGTAGCCGTGCTGCTCCTGCTCGGCCAGCGAGAGAAGGACGTGAAACCAGTGGGGTTTTAGGGGAAGAAAGCTTTCGAGGAAGGATGGTTGTTCCATGAGCCGATATATATTATTTAGTCTATATCGGAATCCGAGTATTGGTCAAGAGGGAATTTAAGGGACTGGGGCTTCAAGCCGTTTTTCAACTCACATTGCAGGATCAGGGAATGCCGCATACACGAGGCGCGCCTGCGAAAGGATTTCGTCCTTCAGCACTTCGCGCAGTGCCCGTTTGGAGACGAGGTCTACGTTGCGGCCGAGCAACTCAGAAAACTCCCGCTCCATCGCGAAGTGGTCCAACAGACTGACATCAGCGCCGGGTTGAAATTCCACGAGCAGATCGATGTCACTATCCGGGCGCATTTCGCCGCGCGCCGCCGGCCCAAATAACTG
>JASIAM010000307.1 GCA_030041985.1 Bryobacteraceae bacterium
TCGGCCCCCGCATCTAAGCCGCGCACCCGATCCTCGATGGCGTCTCTTGAAGTCAGCATCAGGACTGGCGTTTTGATGCCGCGCCTGCGGAGAGTGGACAAAATCTCAAAACCATCGTGCCCGGGCAGCATGACGTCCAGAACCACGAGATCGAAGGTTTGTGCCTGAACGAGGTAAAAACCCTCTTCGCCCGTATAAGCAACCCGGACCGCATAACCATCGGCTTCCAGACCTTCACGAAGGGCCTTCGCCATTTTCTGCTCGTCCTCGACCACCAGGATCTGCACGCTTTCTTTATAGGCGCGAACGGCCCTGCTTCGCAACTGACCAGTTCCTGACATGTTCCTGACATCGGTGTCAGGAACATATCAGGAATATATCAGGCGGAAGGCGCCGTTTTCGATGCTACAAACGGAGCAGGCATGGCAATTTCCGCCGTGTACGCAGGGAGCGAATCGATGCTGGCACCAGGTTTGGCTAAGAAGGTCACGATTCATGTGAACGAAGATACGAGTTCCCGAAGCGATTTTTTGAGCCGGGAGATACTCGCTCTGCTGCTCCGGGAAGGCATCGCCGGCGCTACTCTGCTCCGTCCCGAAGCAGGTTTTGGGTCCCATCACCGCGTTCATACACCGGAAGGAGGAATCGATACCGCGCAGCACATGCCATTGCGTATCGAATTCATTGACACTGCCCGGAATGTCGAGCGTGTCCTGCCATTTCTAAAAGAGTTGGTGACCGACGGTTTAGTAGAAGCTCACGATACATTTATCCTTCTTAAAACGGCCGTCGGAACCGCCCAATGAGGATCGTGTTGATGCGCGCTCTCGTTGGAGGCGGTATCCTGTGTGCCCCCGCGTGGTCCCAAACTCCTCCCCCCACCGTGACTCTTGCGCAGGCGCAGGACATCGGTTTGCGGAATCATCCGCGGATTGCTTCGGCGGCCCTGATCGCGGATGCCAGTGGTTTCGCGGTCCGCGAGGCCCGCGCAGCACAGTATCCGACTCTTTCGGTTAATTTTTCGGCAATCGGTGCTAAACCCGATTCGACGCTGGCCGCCGGCGCGGTAACTACTTCCAGTATTTATAGCCGCGTTTCTTCGGACGTGGTGGCTAGTCAGTTACTCACTGACTTTGGCCGGACTGCCAATCTCGTGCAGAGCGCCCGGCTGCACAATGCGTCCGAAAACCGGGATGTTGACAACATTCGGGCTCAAGTTCTGCTCGCCGTGCAGGAAACATACTATCAGGCGCTCTCTTCGGAAGCTGTCCTGAAGGTCGCTCAAGCAACTCTCAATCTCCGCAATCTCACTCTCCGTCAAGTAACAGCTCTCGCCCGGAGTAACCTCAGGTCTACTGTGGATGTCAGTTTTGCCCAAGTCAATGTTTCTCAGGCCGAGCTCGACTTATTACACGCTGAGAACGACGCCCGGGCTGCTCACGCCCAGTTATCAGCGGCAATGGGTTATGGCAATGATCAGCCGTTTACCCTGGCGGACGAACCCATGCCGCCTGGGCTCGAGCCGGATATCGATACCTTGATCGGCCAGGCGATGCGCGAGCGGCCCGACTTAGCAGCTTTGCGGCTGAATCGCGATTCGCTCGAGAGCTACGCGGAAGCCGAGAAACGGCTCTCCTACCCAACCATCACCGCGGCCGCCGCTACGGGAGCCTCCCCGGTGCGGGTCGATGGAATCCAGGAAACCTACGGAGGCGCCGGCGTGATCGTGAATATCCCGGTGCTGAATGGCGGCCTGTTCAAGGCCCGCCGTGAAGAAGCGGACTCGCGTGCCCAGGCTGCCGGCAAGGACGTGGATGATTTGTCAGTGGAGATCGCACGTGACGTGCGAGTGGCGTGGCTCGATGCAAACGATGCCTTCCGCCGGCTGGATGTGACCGCGCAGATGGTTACGCAAGCGAACGAAGCGCTGCGGCTGGCACAGGCCCGCTACGACAATGCTCTCGGCAGCATTGTGGAACTCAATCAGGCGCAGTTAAATCAAGCTGCCGCGGAGATTGCTTCCGCGTCCGCGAAATATGACTACCTTGGCCGGCGGGCGGTACTCAATTTCGCCATGGGTATTTTGCGATGACTCCTATACTGCACAAACACAGACGCATTCTGATCGCTGTTGGGATCCCCTCTATGATGCTGGCGATGTCCTCTTGCGCGCGCGGCGGCAAGGTCGAAGCATCCTCTGCGGCAGAGCCACTAACCGTTGCCGTCGCCAAAGCGTCACTTACCGACCTTTCGAGCAGCCTGGTCCTGACCGCGGAATTCGAGCCGTTCCAGGATGTGGATGTTATGGCCAAGGTTTCCGGATACATTCGCCAGATCAACGTCGATATCGGCGCTCGTGTCCGCGAAGGGCAATTGCTCGCAACGCTCGAAATCCCCGAGATGCAGGACGATCTCTTGCGCGCGGCGGCCTCGCTCGATGAAGCCACGGCTGTACTGGCGACGGCGAAGGACGAATTGCAGCGCGCCGAGTCCGCCCACGAGATCGCGCACCTGTCTTATTCGCGGATTCTCGAGGTCTCCAAGACCGAGCCGGGCCTGATCCCCCAACAGGAAGTGGACGAGGCCCACTCCCGCGACCTGGTAGCGGAAGCGCAAGTTTCGGCCGCCAAGTCGCGGATTGCCGAGGCCGAACAACGCATTCGTGTTGCACAAGCCGATCAGGCGCGCCTCAAAACTATGTATCAATACGCTCTCATTACCGCGCCGTTCACCGGAGTGGTCACCCGGCGGTATGCGAACACGGGGTCATTGATCCAAGCAGGAACCTCTTCGCAGACCCAGGCTATGCCGGTTGTCCGCCTCTCAGAGAACAGCCTGCTTCGGCTGCAATTGCCTGTGCCGGAATCTAACGTCCCGCTAGTTCACCTAGGGGAACCGGTAGATGTCAAAGTAGCCGCGCTCAATCGCACTTTTCCTGGCCGTGTCGCCCGCTTCGCTGACAAAGTAGATGAGTCCACGAGAACTATGAAGACGGAAGTCGATGTTCCCAATCCGACTCTGGAATTAATCCCTGGAATGTACGCAGAAGTGGATCTGATCACGGCACAACGAAAGAATGCTCTCTCGGTGCCGGTAGAAGCCGTGGATGGCTCGGGAGATTCGGCCCGCGTATTCACCGTCCAGCCGGCTGGCACGATCCGTGTCGTTCCGGTCCGCCTTGGGATAGAGACCGCGCAACGCGTTGAGGTCCGGTCCAGTGAGTTGCGTGTGGGAGATGACGTAGTAGTGGGATCGCGATCCGGCCTGAAAGATGGGATGAAAGTTCAACCCAAAGTGATCGCTGCCGCTAAAGCTGCAACACCGGCATCGTAAGTTATGTCGCGATTCGCCATCAACACTCCGTATTTCATTATCGTTGTTTGTCTGATCATTGCCATCCTCGGTGGAGTGAGCGTCCTGCAGATGCCGGTGGATATGTTCCCAGCTATGAACATACCGGTGGTGGTGGTAGCTACTTTCTACTCCGGGATGCCTCCCCAGCAAATCGAAGGCGATATCACGTATCACCTGGAACGTTTCTTCACGCTGGCCAGCGGCATCGATCACATTGAATCGCGGTCACTCAACGGAGTCAGCATCATTCGTGTGTATTTTCAATCCAACACCAATGCGGACATAGATGCGGCGACTATCGCGAATCTGGCTGTTTCCGATATGAAGGATCTGCCACCGGGAACCTTGCCTCCGGTAGTGCTGAAGTCCGATGCTTCGAGCCTCCCGGTTTGTCTGGTCACACTGAATGGCGACGGGATGACCGATGGCAACCTCAAAGACATCGCTCAAAACTTCGTACGCAACCAACTGGCAAGCGTTCCCGGCGCTTCCATTCCACAACCGTTCGGCGGCCCCTGGCGTCAGATCCAATTCTACGTAGATCCTTACAAACTCGAAGCCCGGCAGATCAGCCCGATGGATGTGGTACGAGCCTTAAATCAAGCGAACGTCATTCTACCGGCCGGCGATGTGCAAATCGGGAATCTCGACTACAACATCTATTCCAACGCACAGTTCGATCTCAATAACGCCAACCAGTATCCCATCAAGATGAACGGTGAGAGCCCGGTCTTGATGTCGGATATCGGACAGCTTAAAGACGCCCACGCGATCCAGTACAACGTTGTTCACGTGAACGGCCAGCGCTCGGTCTACCTCCCGGTGATGAAACAGGGCGGGGATTCCAATACGATCGCCATTGTGGACGGCATTCGTCAAGCAGTCACTCATCTGGTGGATGTGCCGCCAGCCATGAAAACGGGCGTAGTGTTCGATCAATCGCGCTTTGTAAGGACGGCGATTGAGACACTGCTCCATGAAGGCGGTATCGGCCTATTACTCACCTGCCTGATGATTCTCCTTTTCCTGGGGAGCCTTCGGGCTACCGCCGCGGTTTTTTTCTCTATTCCGCTGTCCGTGTGCGCAACATTCTTTGTTCTGCAACTCGGAGGGTCCTCGATCAACAGTATGGTCTTGGGCGGACTCGCGCTCGCACTCTCCCGCCTCATCGATAATTCCGTGGTTGTCCTCGAAAACATTTATCGCCACCTGGAATTAGGCGATCCACCACGCGTGGCCGCGGAGACGGGCGGAAAGGAAGTCGCTCTCCCTGTATTGGCGTCTACTCTGACTACCGCTGTCGTCTTTTTCCCTGTAACTCTGCTCGCCGGAGTCAGTAAGTTCCTGTTTTCAGCTATGGCGCTGGCTGTGGTCGTATCACTTTTTGCCTCTTATTTCGTCGCCATGACCGTTGTGCCGCTGTTTTGCGCCAGATATCTAAAAAGCCATAAGCCGGAGCACGCCGCCGCGGACAACCCCGTCGAAGTGCGCACCCTCCATGGCGACAGGGGTTTGGCCGCCCGCTTCAACGAGGCATTCAATTCGGCATTCGATCGGATGCTCGCCGGGTATGAAGTGCTCGTCCAACGCGTCCTTCGCATACCAGTCACTGTATTGGTGCTCTTCTTCATCGCATTCGCCATCAGCCTCTTGCTATATAGCGGCCTGGGCTTCTCTTATTTCCCGCAGACGGACGCGGGCCAGTTTGTCATTACCTTCAAAGCCCCATCCGGCACGAAACTGACCGCTACCGAACAGGAAGCCGCAAGTCTCGAAAATCTGATCAAGCGGATCGTTAGGCCCCAGGACCTGGGGATTATTGTCGATAACATCGGCGTCGATAACGGCTTCTCTGCGGTTTACACGTCCAACGCAGCTATGCATACCGGCTTCGTTCAGGTGGGACTGCAACCCGGGCACCGCATCGGCAGCTACGAGTACATTCGCGAAATCAAGCGCCGGATGAGTGAAGAGATGCCGGAACTCACTCCGTTCTTCTCTACGGGCAGCCTGGTAGATGCGGTAGTCAGCATGGGTGCTCCCGCTCCGATTGACATCCAGGTGGCCGGATCAAATTTTGATATCGACAATCGAGTCGCCCAGGACATCGTTGGCAAGCTGCGCGGGGCGCCGGAAATCGCCGACGTCTTCATGCCGCAGGATCTTGATTATCCCTCACTGCGAATCGACGTGGATCGTTTGCATGCAGCCAAGCTGGGGCTAACTGAGCGGGAGGTGCTGACCAACGTGATCACCTCGCTGACATCCAATCAGATGATTGCTCCCAACTTATGGATCGATCCGCGCAATGGAAACAATTATTTCTTAACAGTACAGTATCCCGAGGCCCAAATTCATTCGATTCAGGATCTACGATCTATCCCGCTACATGCGGATGGCATCAGTGAGCCGACGCGCCTGGACATGATCGCGAACATCCAACGCATTCAAGCTCCCACTGAGGTGGACCATTATCAGATCCGGCGCAAGCTTGATATCTACGTCCGCCCGGCGACTGAAAATCTCGGGGCTGCTGCGGACTACGTCCACCGCGTCGTTGCGCGTGAGGATATCCCGAGCAACGTAAATGTTGCCGTGCGGGGCAGCGCCGAGGCTATGAATGCGTCTTTTCGAAGCTTCGCCTTTGGCTTGATCCTATCGGTCGTCTTGCTCTACTTGATTCTGGTTGCGCAGTTCCGGTCCTTTCTCGATCCCGTCATCATTCTGCTGGCCCTTCCACCCGGCATTTCGGGTGTCCTGGTAGCCCTCGTTCTTACGGGAACCACTCTAAACGTGATGTCGCTCATGGGTGTCGTGATGTTGGCCGGGATCGCGATGTCTAACAGTATTCTGATCGTCGAATTCGCCCACCGCCTGAGGGCCGAAGGGAGAGGAGTGGCGGAGGCCGTTATCGAGTCCTGCCGTGTGCGCTTGCGGCCGATATTGATGACTTCGCTCGCCACTGTCATTGGGCTTTTGCCGATGGCGCTGAAGTTGGGCGAAGGGAGCGAATCCTACGCTCCCTTGGCGCGCGCCTTGATCGGCGGCCTCAGTTTGTCGGTGCTATTGACCGTATTCCTGGTGCCGGCAGGCTTCCGCTTAGTATACGGAGAAAGAAACGGACGTTAGTAACAGACAAAGGAGGGCTTAGTATATGCGTAGATTAAATTTTTCATTGTTCGGCATGATTCTGTTGGGACTCATCGGTGGGGCGGCTGGCGCATCGGCGCAGACGAACCAGGCCACGCCTGCGCCGCAGGATTTGCAAGGCCAGATGGAAGTGGTGGGTCACATCTCGATTCCCGCGGGACCTGTCACATCGTTTGTGGTGACTCAGCACAACGGCAGAAACTACCTTTACGCATCGCACGAAAGTGGTAAGGACATTACCCTTATCGACATTACAAATGCCGCTCAGCCGCTGGTATTATCGGATGTTTCCTACGCGGGCGGAGGATCCACGAGTCTGTTTGCAGCATCTGGAACAGCCGCGCTTACCACTGAAGGCCCGAGTTCTTCATCGGCATCCCCTGCGCCTCAAACCGTAAGGATTATGGACCTCTCGGACCCGCAACATCCCGCCGTGGCGCGCGAATTCACGGGCGTGACGGCCATAACCAGAGATGGGCAGCGCGGATTGATCTTCGTGGCGAACGGTGAGGGGATCTGGATATTGCATCAAGGCTTCCCGGCGGTCTGGACGGGGCCTTTGGTGGATGCCAAATGCTACGGCTCCCTGGAGAACAACACCGGACCTGACTCGCCTTATGTTGACCGCGATTTCAACGGTATGATCCGATATTGCTCCCCCAAGGTAAAGACAACCTCTTTCGCAGTTGTGCAGTCGGGCGGCATCCCACTGCGGCTGGATGAGCGGGGAAACGTGCAGGCGGCTGGACTCGTGTCGAACACCACTAAGAACCGGACCCTTATAGTGAGTGTGATGGGCGAAAAGGTGCGCGAGACTCTCAAAGTAACGAAGCTCCTTTTGGTTGAAACAAGTGGGACAAATTGATCGTAAGGTGTCCGAGCTGGCCGATGCCTGAAACGGGTGTGGCCGGCGGAAGTCCCCTGCTTTGCCAAACCAGCAGGAGATATTCTATGTAATAGCGGCAGAAGAGGTTCTGTGAGGCAGTTTGCGATTGAGCTTGAAGAATTGAATCGAAAGCTGCTCCAAATGGGGCGATTAGTGGGATCCGCGATTGATTGCGCGGTACGGTCGCTAGTCGAACAGAACGTGGATCTCGCCGAGGCAGTGATTCGCGGGGAGCCCACGGTGAATGGCCTGGAAATGGAGATCGATGGGCTGGCGACTCGGCTGATCGCCTTGTACCAGCCAGTTGCGCGCGACCTGCGGCTCCTTACAGCCGCAATCAAGCTCAATACCAACCTGGAGCGTATCGGCGATTTGGCTATGCACATCGCGGAACGCTCCCTGGCTATCATGAATGATCCTCTGGTAGAGTCTACGACTGACATTCCTAAAATCGCTTCACTAGCTCAATCGATGCTTCTGAACTGCTTGGATGCATTTGTGAAGGGCGATGCCGAGTTGGCGCACTCGGTCCTTCTTGCTGACGACCAGGTAGATCAATTGCGTGACCAGATCCATGTGGAGTTAATGGATATAATGCGCCGCGACCCAACTCAATCGAGAGTTGCCCTTGATCTGCTTTTCATCGCGCGCAATCTCGAGCGTATCGGTGACCACGCGACGAATATCGCGGAAGAAGTTCTGTTTGTGGTGAAAGGTATTGATGTGCGACACCATTCCCAACGAAACGACAACACCTGATAGCGTCTTGAGTGGGCGGAGGACTGGCCCAAAAAGCACATGCATCGCAAACATTGTGACCGGCCCCGGCGCGGTCATCACCTGCGCCGCCCGCAAGCAATTTTCATCCGGGGGACTATAACAGCTCCCGGCCCTGCCCACGATCCGGGTGTCCGGAGACTTGGGCATCTTGTATCGTGGGCAGTAGCCGGACCGCGGGCGTTATCGCGGAGGCATCCCGAGCCGGCGCCGAAGCAACTCGCGGGCAGTATCGGTGAGAGGTACAGAGGCGCCCAATGGTCCGGCGGAAGACGGCTCCTTAACTTCGTTATTGGGGACGGCAATGCAGGCGTGCAGTTCTCCGCTGGTGGTGACGCCCTGGCAGACAATCTCCCCTAAATCGTTGATCGAAAAAGCACCCGTCAGTTGCACAAACGGCCCTGGGTTGCTGACCAAAATGCGTTTGCATTGTTGCCGCCCGGCAGGTTGGGAAGCACCGTCATTAACCCGTTCCTCCACACGACACCGCGCGTTATGCGGTGAGTCGGATTGGGCGGATCGAACTGGCCAAAATCTTCCCCATTTGGATCCAGCGTGGCGATCTCGGAACCCATGGCTACCTCGCCAAGCACATTGACGGCTGCCGCATCGCTGTTGCACGTTGGGCAGGCGGGAAACAGCGGGGCGCCTAAGACGCCCAGGTTGATCGGGCTGATCTTGCCTTTCTGCCTGCTCCACAGAGTGGCGGTTGCGGCGAATCCATCGGTCTGAGCCGGCGTGGCGGCGGCTCCCGCTACATTGCCCGCGAGGTCGATGCCGAAGCCGAAGCCGGAGCTGTAGCTCCCACCCAGCGTGCCGAGGTCAATGACGGTATAGTGTCGTTCGGGCTGCGCGGCCGCAAGCGCCGCGAGAAAGGCTGCCGCCGCGATCGAATTCAGGGACGTTCCTCATTTTGCTCCTCCATCCCGATAGGCGAAGAATCCTGCCGAAGTTGCTAACGGACGCCGCCGAAAGTTTGCCCGCCCTGCCCGTTTCGACGTAACCGGGGCCCTCCCCGCCGGCCGGATTCCCTGAAGTAGCCGCGGCGATATAATCAGGCGGTGCGAATCGAGCGGGCAATGGTTGGCGAGCTGAAGAGGAACGAGATAAGCCGGCTCCTCCGCGCCTGGAGCAA
Source organism: Bryobacteraceae bacterium (assembly GCA_030041985.1). Lineage (GTDB taxonomy): Bacteria > Acidobacteriota > Terriglobia > Bryobacterales > Bryobacteraceae > PSRJ01. The sequence continues at coordinate 9,303 of JASIAM010000307.1, forward strand.
TGGAGATGCGAGCGCGCTCGACGGCCTGACGCCGATTGTGCACGGCGAGCTTCGCCACCTGGCTCACCACTACATGGCACGCGA
>JASIAM010000308.1 GCA_030041985.1 Bryobacteraceae bacterium
TGCTGGACCTCGATAAGGACGATCCGCAAGGAGCCGCTCCGGTCTCAGACAAAGATGATCCAAACATCGAGCGGTCCGCACTTGCGGCAGCACAAGGCCGTAATGAAGTGGCGAAAATGGCCGAGGCATACCTGCGCGAATCGGGGACCGCCATCCGGGAACTGCCCGTTTCCGAGCGCACGCCGCCGCAAACAGGCCTGGTGATCGCCCGCGCGGTCGCCAGAAACGACTCTCACATCGCCTTCGCAGCCGCGGCCAACAGTTTCTTCCTCGTACCGTCCCGCTCGCTAGAGCGCGAGGTCCAGGTCGGCGAACGCCTGTCTCTCCGCTTCTCCCAGGGCCGCCCCTCTATCGACAACAGCCGTGAACGAGGACGATAAGATTTATAGCGTCAACGCTATCTCCTAGCCTCAAAAGCCAGGCGCAACGCTGTCCCTTGCCTGTATGTACGGTGGCAACGAGAGGGATGCGGGGAATTCGTGAACATCAACTGCCCTGTGCTGGGGGGCCATTCCGGACCTTAATTACGGCCCGGTAGCTAATGAGCCAGCGCGTGGTTTGCGCTGGGAGTGTTGTTTTGAGCGACACACAGCCGTAAGAATCCTCACAGGGATAGAATGAGTGTTCACCGACCATGAGCGTCTTCGACCTTCACACCGGTGTAGTGCGGGACTACCAGCGCTATGTCCAGAGTTTTCTGTCTATATGCGGTCTTCTCCACGTCGAATACGAGGGCCTTGAGGCATGCACCAGGCGTGATGATCTGTGGCACGCCTGCCTGAGATCGCGGCGCTCACTTCCCAGGAACGGGTTGACCTGCTCACACCCTTGCTTGATTTCGCGAGAAAGAAGCTGGCGATTCATGCGAGCAGCCTCCGCGAGGTTTATCAGCAGCAATTGCGGCAGCGCGTGAACCAAGTCATCAACGAACGCTGGTGTTTCGATGACTCCGAAGAGCGCCTGCGCAGCGCGGACCGGCTGATCCTTCCCGATCAAATGCCGGGCCGCCTTGCCGGCATCAGCCTGGGCGCGCGCAGTCTTGTTGGCCGCTACTTGCGCCGCCGGCTGCCCGCCATCGCTCACTACGAGGACTTTGTACGAAGGCTTGTCTCGGTTCTGGCTAATCAGGGCCTACCGTTACCTGGCGAGCGAGGGCTTCCTCCCCGGATACAATTTCCCGCGGCTTCCAATTCGCGTGTACATTCCTCGCGAAGACGGCGAGTTTATCAGCCACGCACGATTCCTGGCAATTACTGAGTTCGGTCCAGACAACCTTATCTATCACGAAGGCGCGAAGTATCAGGTCCACCGTTTTTGGGTTCCGCCTGGCGGTCTCGGCTCGCGCCGCAGCCAGGCGAAACTGTGCAATGTGTGCGGCTATTACAACAGCAGCACGCATGATCGCTGCGATGGTTGCAAGGCCGTGCTCGACGGCGGCACGAGCCTGTTCGTTAACTTGCTCGAAATGCCAAACGCTCGGGCGATCCGCCGTGAGCGTATTACCTGCGACGAGGAAGAGCGGGTTCGGCGCGGATACGAAACATCCACTCATTTCCAATTTGCCGGTGTTGCAGCGGGGCAGACTCGCTCCGTCGAAGCGACCATAGGCAAGGACCCGGCACAACCACTGCTGCGTGCCGTATACGGTCCGCAGGCCACGCTCTACCGTATTAATTACGGTTGGAAACGCCAGACCGATGGTTTCACCGTGAATCTCGCGAATGGCGAGATTAGTCCTCCGCCAGCCCCGAACGGCGGATAGGCCGCCAACGCCCAGGATTATGTCAGGCTCCGGTTGTTCGTCAATGACACCGAAAATATTCTGCTTGTCTATCCTCCAGCGGAAATCCAGCAAGACGACCGCGCGATGGCATCGCTTCAGTTCGCGCTGCAACGCGGGATGGAACAGCATTTTCAGATTGAGGAAGCAGAGCTTGCCACCGAGCGTATTGGCTCCGGCGACCGGCGTGCGATCCTATTGGGAAGCGGCCGAAGGCGGCGTCGGCGTTCTGCGACGAATGGTGGAGGAGGCCGATCTGTTCTCCGCCGTCGCGGCCGCTGCGCTCGATCGGCTCCATTTCGATCGTGGGACCGGCGACGACAAGAACGCCACCTGCACACAGGCATGCTACGAGTGCATCCTCTCCTACAGCAACCAGCAGGATCATCGGCTACTCGATCGCCATCTGGTGCGGGATCTGCTACTCGAGCTCGCTGCCTCGATGGCCACTAAACGCCACGGAGGCCGGGATTACGAGGCTCGCTATCAATGGCTCAAGAACCTTACTGACAGCCGATCCGAACTAGAGCGTCGGTTCATCGAGCACCTGTACAAGACCCGGTGCGATCTTCCAGATGAGGCGCAGAAGGCACTTACCGAGGTCAATACCATTCCCGACTTCTCTATTACGAGGGCCAGCACGCCGGCGTCTTCTGCGATGGGTCAGTCCATGATGATCCCACGCAAAAAGCGAAAGGTATCGCAGTGCGCTGTCTCCTCCGCGACCATGAATACCGCGTGATTGTGATCCGTTACGGTAAGGATCTCGAACAACAACTTACGGCATATCCCGATCTCTTTGGTTCGGCAAGCCAGGAGCAAACGTATAGTATGGCTGCGATTTCCGTTGGATCGATCGTGAAGTGCTGCAATCGGGAATGGGTCGTTCTGCCCTCTCCGGACGAGGAACTATATCTTCTCCGGCCGCTGGCTGGGAGCGAGCACGAGACCATCAGAATCCACTACCGATTAGCCACACTCGGGCTCGACCGCATTGAACCGGCACACTTCCCACTGCCGAATTTCGATCAGGCTGGCGACACCATCAGCGTAGAGCTCCTGTTCAACGCCGCGCGTCTCACTCTGTGCGACGGCGCTGGGCCGTTCCGGTCACTGGGGCACATCAACGTACGGCCTCGACCCTACCAATTTGTTCCGTTGTTAATGGCGTTGCGTCTTGATCCTGTCCGGATGCTGATCGCAGATGACGTTGGGATTGGCAAGACAATCGAGGCCCTGCTGGTAGCGCGCGAGATGTTGGATCGCGGCGAAACCACGCGGACCTGCGTGTTATGCCCGCCGTATCTCTGCTCGCAATGGCAGCAGGAACTTTGGGATAAGTTTCGTCTCCGCGCCGTTATTATCCGCTCAGGCACCATCAGCCAGTTGGAGCGTGATCTGCCAAGCGGGGAGCACAGCATCTTCGGATACTACCCGCACATCTTTCGTGAGCATCGATTACGCGAAGTCCGATGCGCACCGCGCGAATTTCCTCCAGCATGCCCCTAAGTTCGTGATCGTCGATGAAGCGCACGGGGCAACAGCAGTGAGCAGTGGCGGCAGGAGCCAGCAACAGCGCCATGAGCTATTGCGAGATCTGGCCAAGGACGTATCGCGCCATCTCGTGCTCCTGACGGCCACACCGCACAGTGGAGTAGAAGCCGGCCTCCTCTCACTACTCGGGTTGCTGAAAGACGGCTTCCAAGATCTCAATCTATCCAGCCTGAAAGAGGCCGAACGCATTGAACTTGCACGCCACTTCGTCCAGCGCAGACGGGGGGACGTAACGACCTGGCTCGGCGAAGAGACTCCGTTCCCGAAGCGCGATCCGGAGGATAAGACCTACAGCTTGTCCATGCGCTATAGAGGTCTCTTCGAGGATGTTTATGAATTCAGCCGGGAGTTGGTGCGCAGCGGGGAGACGCTCACCGGCTGGCGGCAGCGCATCCGTTTCTGGACCGCACTCGCGCTGTTGCGCTGCGTGATGTCCAGTCCCGCTGCCGCAATTGCCGCGATTGGCAAGCGTCTGGCGGCAGGACAGGCCGAAGCTGCCCAGGACGACAGCGAGTACGCCCCCTATATCTTCGAATCGACAGACGACGATACGGTAGACGTTCAGCCCGGACATATCGTCGAACAGGGCGAGACGCAGCTCGAAGATGCCGAACGCCGCCGACTTCACAATTTCGCGCGCCAAGCCGAGGTGATCAAGGGGACCGATGCCGATACGAAGATCGTCGAGTGCGCACGGCTCGTCGCCAGCCTCCTTCGGGAAGGCTGCCATCCAATTGTCTGGTGCCGTTATGTCGCCACTAGCGACTATGTGCGTGATGAATTAGAGCGCCGGCTCGCGCCGGCGTACCCAAATATCCGTGTCCTGTCCATCACCGGCGTCCT
>JASIAM010000309.1 GCA_030041985.1 Bryobacteraceae bacterium
TCCCCAACGGGCTCATCCATGAACCACACGATTTTCGGAAGAATTTCGCGGAAGGCAACGGGGGTTAGGCGCAGCTCGTGATGATCGGTGTGAAAATGATCAGCCACCATGCGGGCATAGGGGAGCTCGCTCTCCGCGCTGTCATAGCCAATGGAAAATGTTTTGATATCGGCGACGCCCAATTTCGCCATCAGGGCGACCACGCAACTGGAGTCGAGGCCGCCGGATAGGAAGGCGCCTAGCGGCACGTCAGCCACCAGGTGCAGCCGCAGCGCTTCCTCAAAGAGGGCGCTGGTTTTCGCAAGGGCTTCCGGTTCACTGATGTCACTCGGCTCTTCGAGCGGCAAGTCCCAATATTGTTTGCTGGTGAAGCCCTTCTCGGTGACCGTCAGAGTATGGCCGGGTGGCAGTTTGCGCGCACTTTTGAGAATGGTGTGGGGCGCGATCACGTAGCGGCGGCGAAGATATTCTCCCAGAGCGGCCGTGTCGAGCTCGCGCGGCATGCCGGGGACCTCCAAGAGCGACTTCAATTCGGAGGCAAAGGCGAACCGGTCCTCATCGGCATAGTAATAAAGCGGCTTGATGCCCAGGCGATCGCGCGCGACAAAGAGCACGCGGCGGCGCTCATCCCAGATGGCGAAGGCGAACATGCCGCGCAATTGTTCCACGCATTTCTCGCCGTATTCTTCCCAGGCATGGACGATCGCTTCGGTATCGGAACATGTGCGGAAGACGTGGCCGCGGGCAACCAGATCGCGGTGCAGAGATTCGAAGTTGTAAATCTCGCCGTTGAAAACGATCCAGACCGTTTCATCCTCGTTGGCCATGGGCTGGTGGCCGCCGGAAAGATCGATGATACTGAGGCGGTTGAAGCCCAGGCCGGCGTTGCCGCGCACATAGGTTCCGTGGTCGTCCGGGCCGCGATGCCGCGCAATGGCGCGCATCCGGTCGATCATTTCCGGTTCGACGTTCCTGGCCGGATCGAAGTAGAAGAGTCCGTTAATGCCGCACATGATGATAAGCTTGCTGACCGGCGCGGGCTGCCGCCGGCACGGAAATTAGTGACTGCTGAATCCTTAGCACCTCGGCTGCCACGTCGCCCCATGAACGGGAGCCACCCCATTCCGCAATAGCTGCACGGTCCCAGGGCGATCTCAGGCCCTGATCCAAAACTTTGATCAACAAAGCGAGATTGCCGGGCGGGACGGTGAGCCCGTAATCGCGCCGGGGAAGCATGGCCGGAACGCCGCCGACCGCGGAGGCCACCACGGGCGAGCCACAGGCCAAGGCCTCATTTACCACATTGGGCCAGCCCTCGGTGAAGCTCGCCAGGCAAAACAGATCGGCGGCCGCCAACAACTCCGCCATAGTCTCACGCGGCACCCAGCCCATCAGATGAACTCTATCCGCGAGACCCAACTCCGAAACGAGGCTGCGCAACCGATGCTCGTAGCGCGGGCCTCCGCGGGCGGTGCCGCCCACGATCATCACTTCGAGATCAAATCCGCGCTCCAGCAGAACCTTCGACGCCTGAATGACGAGGTGGTGGCCCTTGGCCTCGATCAACTCGCCCGCGCTGACGATGATGCGCCGATCGAGAGGCAGGCGTTGGCGCAGCCGGGCAGGGTCGCGATCACAGGGATGGAAGATGGCGGTATCGATGCCATTGGGAACGGTGGTCGCGCAGCCCGGGGCGACTCCTTCCCGCAGGGCGAACTCGCGCAAATCGTCCGAGACCGTAATCACATGCGCAGCGCCCTGCATGGCTTGGCGCAGAATGTGGCGGCGTGCGGGGGAAGCCGCAAACATGGTCTCGCTGCCGCGGAGCGTAATCGTGTAGGGCACGCGGAACATGCGCGCCAGCAGCGCCGCGGCGGCGCCCTCAGGATAGCCAAAGTGAGCATCCATCAAATCGAAGGGAAAGGTCTTGCGAATACGGCGAACCAGCGGCGCCAGGCGCAGAAATTCGCACACAACATTGAGGGGCGTGCCTTTCGGCGGAAATAGCCAGCGCGGATGAAACACCTCTAAGGGACCGTCCTGCCGCGCGACGGGGAAGTTGCGGCGGCGGAACAGCTTCCCCTGGGGGTTCGAATAGTCGAGGAGAGGAATGGGCGCGATGACTTTCACCTCCGCGCGCGCCGCCATGTGCTCGAGGCGCGTCCGGACGAACAAACCGAGGCCGGGTTCGGCCGGATTCGGATACACGCTGCTCAGAGAGAGTATTTTCATGTGAGAAACGGGGACGAAGAGGAGTAGAGAAAGAAAGCGTCGGAATCAACCATTTGCACAGAGAGCGCGGGCGCGCCGGAAAGCAAGCCTCGTCGATCGTACACCAGAATCGGTTTTGCGAGGCGCTCGCGCATCCCGCAACGCCGGAGGACTCCGTCCAGCCAGGGTAGGGAACTGCTGGCCACTACTTCGCAGGTTTCCGGCAGATCCGCTGCGGCTCGAAGAGCAAGCCGGTAAGCGGTTTCCCAGTCCGCTTCTTCGCTCGATTGAAGGAACAGATCGATGATGCGCGTTTGGCCGTTCACCTCGTTCAGCAGGAAGTATCCGCGCGCCTCGGCCTGCGAGCCGACTGTGTAGAGATGGCAGCAGGCCGCGGGGCAAGCGAGAAGATAACTGATCAGCGCACTCGACCGGACGCCAGGCGAAAATGATCTCGCGGCAGGATCCGCGACCATATCATCCAACCAGCGGCCGCTTCGGGCTTGCCCGGCCGTCCATCCGGCATGCGCTCGCTTCAGCGGCGGGATGCTCCACATAGCGTTTCGTGCCAGGCGGAGAATTTCCCGGCCCATGGACGCCTTGGGCCTCGCTCGGAACTGCCGCAGCGGCCTGATGACGCCTGCGAAATAGCGCGAAAAACCGTACGGCCGGAAGCCGAGCTTGGGAAGCAGCCGGCGCGCCTGGGCGCTTCCCCCAATCGCAATGGCAATGTCTGATCGCCCGATGAGATCCCGATAGATGCTCACGCCGGCTCCCACCGCCAGCGGACTCGCCGCCCAGTCTAATAAATGACAGCAGGTGATCACTCCCGCCGGCGTATGAAAAGCGGAAGGCCAAACGCAAGCGTGCGCCGCAACGGAGCCATCCCGCTCAAGTACATAGCTTCGCGATCCGGGCCAGCCCGGGCGGTCTTGAAAAAACTTCCAACTCAGAAAGGCTGAGCTCAGCAACTCCGGTGGGAGCTCAGGGCCAAAAGCCGCGTGAAACAGCCGTATAAGTTCGGCAACCTGCCCGGACTTTGTGGTATCGGGAGATACAGTAAGTTGATACACTAGTCAGTCGTGCTCCGGATTAGTAAGAAGGAGTTACTGAGCCGCATCCTCTACCAATCGGGCCTGCTTCGCCTCACTGCTGGCTTGGGGAATGGCGGAATTACGATTTTGACGTATCATCGGATTCGCGAAGGCGGATATTCCGGCGCGTGTCCCTTCGATGAAGATGTCTTCGGCCCAACGCAATCGTGCTTCGAACAGCAAATGAAGTGGCTCAAGCGAAATGCCACGGTTTTGTCCGAAACAGAATTGCTGGAGGTAATAGATAAGCCCGAGACTTGTCCCCAGCACCGTTATGCTTTAGTCACTTTCGATGATGGGTATCGCGATAACTATGATCTGGCTTATCCTGTTTTAAAGACTCATGCGATTCCAGCGCTGTTTTTCGTTTGCCCGCGTCTTCTAGACGAGCGCCGCCTGGGTTGGTGGGATTTAATCGCTTACCTGATAAAACAGTCGCCGAAACAAGAGATCGAGCTTCGTGGAGAGACGCTGGGCTTGAGTGAACAGAAGATCTCATCAATGCGCAAATTGCAAAGCTGGATGAAGACATTGCCTGCCGCCGAGACGGCTAATTTGGTAGAAGCACTGTCGGCGGCCTCGGGAGTGGCTGTTCCACCTCGGGATCTCCAGAGTAAGGAACTGATGACCTGGGACCAAGTCATGGAAGTCAGTCACAACGGGGTAACTATTGGCTCCCATACTCACACGCACCGCGTGCTGGCGACTCTGGACGAAGAGGGGCAACGCTGGGAGTTGCGGGAATCGAAGGCCGCGCTGGAGCGGCGCTTGGGCCGGGAGGTGCGAACCATAGCCTACCCCGCCGGGAGGCATGGTAATTTTACCTTGGCCACCATGCGGATTGCTCGGGAATGCGGGTATCTGGGCGCATTTTCTTTCCATAGCGGCGGCAACCGATTGCGAGCGATCAATGCGTTCGATATTCATCGGATTGCCGCCACTGATTCGTGCAATCCCATGTTCATGTGTGGTGTGATCCGGCCCGGCATATTTGCCTGATGTCATTTGCTGATCAAGAGACAAGTCAACTGGTGTAACTGATCTACAGTAGTGCAGCACGGCGGTTGCAGTAGCTCACCGAATGTCCAGAAGGGACCGGAGAATACTTGCCAGTACTCTTGCTTCACAATGCGCGCGCCGCAAAACCAGCGGTCCAATTCGGCGCGTGAGTACACTTGGGCGGCATACGGTAGGTCCTGGCCGTAGCCGGCTTCTGGAAGCGCATAGACATTGGGGATGTACCGGTTTTCATTGTAAGGAAAAGTAAGAACTAAGTGGCCCCCGGGATTTAGTGCACGAAGCATCACATCCACGGCGGCATCGCAGGACTGGATATGTTCGAGAACACTGACACAGGTAATCAGATCATAGCTTCCGGAAATTGACTGAGTGGTATCTTCGTCGCGCACGAAGAAGTGCCGGTTCACCATTCCTGCCGGCCAGTAATCGCGCACGTTGTCGATGGCGGTTACCACGGGGCCGCAGGTCCGCATCAGGCTGGGTAATGCGCTCAGGCCCGTTCCCACGTCCAGGATGGTGCGTGGAGCCAGATCCCGAATTGCTTCAAACACGAAACCGTACTCAATCGCGCGCTCATTGGCTCGGCGGTAGGATTGGGCCTGGTATTCCGATCGAGCGACGGTTTGGCAGTACCGGTTACCGGCGTAGTGCGCCAGCTTCTTTGCAAGAGTAGTCAATGAAGTCACCTCAGACACACGTTCCGGCAGGAACCTCTTGGGGTTGCCGGAAACGGTAATTTACGTGTAGAGTTTTTAGCAGCCGGATTGCCGATGCGCGCTGATCCGGCGAAAGACAGAAGAAAAACAGCCCGGTGCAATGAGCTAATGTGAGTGTCGCCGCCAGTGAGACTTGGGGCCAGAAGCCGCGCGGCGCAAGGAACAGGAATGCCGCGAGCGAGACTGCTGTAGAAATGGCAATCCGGGAAAGCGTGCCATACGCAAAGCGAAACGGCCGCAAGCGCCGGGCGATCATAAAGCTATAGACGAGGATTACGGAGAATCCTAGCATGGTGGCGGCGATCGCGCCCCACACGTTGAAACGGGGCACCAGCAGCGCGTAGCCGGCCATGCAGACTGCCGAGCCGGTAACGTTGACCCGTGCTTCGAGGCCGGGCCTGCCCTCGAGAGTAAACGCACTCTGGATATGCGCCCCCGCCGACCGCAGCAGGTAAGCCACAGCCACCCACGGGATCATCGCCGCCGCGCCGTAAAACCCTGGCGTAGTCATCAGCCGCAAGCCGGGAGCGGCGAATAGAGAAAGAGCAACCGCTACTACACTCAGCCCCGCGCAGATATAAGTGAAGCTTTGGGCGAATATCGCCTCGCCGTCTCGCCGGTTCCCTATGTTGCATATCTGGGAATTCCAATGGAGAACGAAAGGAGCATGGCAAAAGGAAACCAGCATGCCGATTTTGTAAGCCAGCGAGTAGACGCCAAGTTCCGCTAAGGATATCCGGGGGCGCAGGAAGATACGATCGCCATAATGAACCAGAAACACGGCAACCCCGCTGACACCCAGCGGAATGGAGTAGCGGAAGAGCCGCCACATAAGGCGAAAATCGAGCGCCGGCCGTATCGGTGCTAACAGATACCAAGCCACGTATGCGGCGACGCTCGCAGAACCAAGAACGCCGGCCACCAGAAGCGAGCCCAGCCCCCAGCGGGAAATCACCAGAAACATCAAGCCCAGAGCTGCGGCGGCCAATTGGTTGAGAAGGTTGAGGCCTACGAAGCGTTTCGAATCGCCGAACGCCCGCATAAAACAGTAGCCCATTTCCACCGGCAGCGACAGGCCGAATCCCAGAAATACAATCATCAGATAGTGGGCGTACTGAGCGGTTCCGAAAACCAGACGGCTCAGTGCGGGAGCACAAGCGAGAGACAGAGCCGAACAGGACGCGCCCAGTAATACCGAACAAAAAAACGCCGTCCCGACGCACTTATCTTTTTCTTCTTTGTTCGTGGCCGCGAAATAGAAGTAAAAGATTGCCTGTCCCAGCCGTGCCCCCAACAGCAGACTGACCAAATTTACAGTCACGTCCAGCAGCTCCATGACGCCGTAATCTGCCGGAGTGAGGAAGCGCGTATATATGGGCAGCAGAACGACGCTAAGTGCCCTGCCGCAGAGTGTAGCGATCGAGTAAATGCCAGTCTTTTTGGCTAATTCGCGGAACATAATGAGTGAAGACGATAAGGAACTGCTTACATGCGCCGGCGCGAGCGCATACGGGAAGACGCGAGACCATCCTCGAACAGCGCCGCGTATTGGCGCGCCATCGCGTCCACCGAGTATTGGCGCAACACGGCTTCGCGGGCGCGGGCGCCGCGATCATCTCTGTTGGAGACCGCGCATTCCATTTTGGCCGCAAGGTCTTCCGGATCTCCGGGGCGCGCCAGCCACCCGCAGCCCGCGCCCTCAACGATTTCCGGCACACCGCCCACGGCGGTGGAAACGACGGGCAGCCCGGCCGCCATCGCCTCCAGCAATGTCATAGGCAAACCCTCACTTCGCGACGAGAGGACAAAAGCATCCATTTGCGACAGGAACCCCGCAACATCGGAGCTCCATCCGCGGAATCGCACGCTATCCGCCAAGCCGAGACTGATTGCGAGGCTCTCCAACTTTGCCCGCAATTCGCCGGATCCCAGAATCTCCAGGCGGCAAAATGGAAAACGCGCATGAAGTTGCGCGAAGGCTAGCAGCAGACCGTGTTGATCTTTTACGGGAACCAGGCGGCCCACGGTGCCGAAAACGAATTCGCGCGAGGGCGCGCGTGGACTAATCTCTACCAGTTCGCCCAAATCGATGCCATTCGGAATGGCCGTCGTGCGGTTCCCTAGCTCAGGAAAGCGGCGGTAAAATTCTTCCTGTACCTGCCGGCACACAAGCACGATCCGGTCTGTCAGGCGGCAGGAAGTAGTGAACAGCATCTCCGCCCACTTCGGCATCGCCAGTGTACTGGTTCCGTGAATGGTACTCACTGATAGAGGAGTTCCGGCAAGCTGCGATGTAGCAGCAGCATAGTGAGTGACCAAAGGATTGTGAGAATGGATGACATCAATACGCTGCGACTTTAAAAAGAGCGCCAGCTTCGCAATACATGCCGGATTGAAGCCGTCCTTCTTGCCATACTTCCGGATGCCGACGCCGTTCTCCTGGAATCGTTCCATCGGTACGGCCATCCGGCCGAATTCGCGCAGGCACACTATGTCGACGCGATGTCCCATCTGCTGCAAACGAAGTGAGAGCGATGATACCATTCTTTCCGCCCCACCCGTTTCGAGAGAGTTAATAAGTTCGAGAACGCGCAACTCGCGTTTGCCGTCTGCCGGAGTATAAGATGAGTGGCGAATGATGACTGGAAATCCCTTCTCCGAGCGCCCGGGCATAACCGGATTCCCGCACCGCCGCGAGCGTGTCCCGGTTCGCCTGATCAGCCCGGCCGATTCCACAGCTTTGGTGTTGTTCTTGGCGTCTTTCAAAGCGGCGTAAAACGACCGGCCGCTGCATCGATGGACATTGCGGCAAAAACGTTCCAATTGGAAATCTGTTCATAAAGACACTCGGGAGTGACATTATCGAAACTCGCTATCTCGGGAGCAGGTTTGCGATAGCAAGCATGATATGTGAGGACCGGAGCACATCCGGCCACGAGCCAACGCAAGGCGTATTGGCAACCTCAAACACGGCTGCCAGTACACGCTCTGTCAACAGATTCAAACATCCGTGTTCCTCTGCGTTCCTCTGTGGCCATATCCTTTCAGAGTTTTTCTAATGGCCGCAGAGGAACACAGAGGAACGCAGATTCTTCCCGGAATAACTTGACAGTTCGGCCGTCACAGCACCGCGCCTTCTTGCGGGTATCCCCACACGATGCGTTTCCATTCCACTTTGGGCTTCTGAAAATTGATCAACAGACAAACGCTCCGGCCGGACGCTCGCAAATAGTTAAGGCATTGCGCAGTATGTTCGTTTCCGAAACGCTCCGTGCACTTCAGCTCGACCACCAGAACATCCTCCACGAGAATGTCCGCGAAGTATTCTCCTATGTAGTGGCCCTTGTAGCTTACGGAAAAAGAAGCTTGCGCCGAAGCACGAATACCGCGCAAGGAAAGTTCTCTGAGAAGAGCACGCTCGTAAATCTTCTCCAGGAATCCGGCGCCCAGTGTATTGGCTACCTCAAACACGGCTGCCAGCACACGTTCCGTCAACAGATTCAAACATCCGTGTTCATCTGCGTTCATCTGTGGCCATATCCTTTCAGAGCTTTTCTAATGGCCGCAGATGAACACAGATGAACACAGATGAACGCAGATTTCTTTACTCCTATCCATCTGTGGCTAATCCTCCTATATAGTGGCCTTCGTAGCTTACGGCAAAGGAAGCTTGCGCCGACGCCCGAATGCCACGCAAGGAGAGTTCTCTCGTAAATCTTCTCGAGGAATCCGGCGCCCAGCGTATTGGCTACCTCAAACACGGCTGCCAGCACACGTTCCGTCAACAGATTCAAACATCCGTGTTCATCTGCGTTCCTCTGTGGCCATATCCTTTCAGAGCTTTTCTAATGGCCGCAGATGAACACAGATGAACGCAGATTTCTTGATTTTGATTCCTATCCATCTGTGGCTAATCCTATTGCACCGGCCATACTACCGAACTACGTGTTCCGCTTGGGAAACCGGCTGCGCTGTGATCGTCACTTCGGCGAAGTTCTTATTCTGTTCGGTACTTACGATCTGGCCGCAGGTGGATAACGAATGGCAGGCATTGGAATACGTCCCGTTGCCTGCGATTCCATTAGCGAGAGCCACCCCTGGCCACGATACGATCACGAATGGCGAATTGGCCGCGGCGTTCGTGTTATAGGTTCCGTTCGCGACACCCGTGCATGCAAACTGGAAACTCGTGGGGTTCGCGGCAGAACTGACGGTCCAGATAGCCGCCGTTGCGCCTGATGCGGTGTTGGGGCCAAGCACTGGATTGCCGGCACCGGAGACCCAGATTTTCCACCCCGGCAGAACATTGTGGTTCACTGTCAGGTTTGCCTGGCACACGCCCTTCTGGGCAACTACATTGATGAGAGTTCCCTTGGCCGTCGCGCTCGCCTGGTCCGCCGTGTTGTAACCGCTCACCGCCGCCGGAATCGTGAATGTATTCGGTCCCAGTGCCGTGATGGTCCAAACGCCGTTGAGGCCGGGAGCCGAGTTCGCTCCCACAATCTGAATTTGCGTTCCGCCCTTCCAGTTCGTATCGAGCGCGGTTGTAATAGTGGTGACTCCTTGCCCCGGCACGGCCGCAGTGATCGTGAACTGTGTAGAATCCCAAACAGACCAGAACTGCCTCGGTTGGACCGCGCTTAGCGCTACGTTGGTCTGGTTAGCACTGGTGTTCCCGCTGACATTGGACACGGTCACGTGATCTCCGGGTTGCATATTCAAATCGTCCTGCGTCACAACCCAGATTGGCGCCTGTCCGGACTGCGTAGTGCTCGCAATCGAAACCGTAGGCCGGATTCCCGCCCAAAACTGAGCGGCTTCCGGCATCGATGGCGATTTCCAGAGCACCCCGGTATAGGCCGATCCCAGGCTTTTGACGACTCCTCCATCGCTTCCGGAGGAGAATCCGATAGACTTCAGCGAGCCGTCTGTGGAGTAGTTTACCTGGTAGTTGATATTGGTATTCTTGGGACTGTTCCAGGCAACCTCATACCCTGGCGTATTGCCGCTCAGCCGTTCCGGCGCCCACACGATAGTTCGCGCCCGGACCAGTTCTTCCGGCTCATTAGTAACTTTATAAACATCGATTTCCCCAAGACTCATGGTGCCGGGATTTACGTTCTGGCCGTAATCGAAGTTGATATACCACGTAGTGAGGCCGGCAAAATAGTGCAACTGGCCATAAGCATTCCCATCCCACCCCGGGTAGGACCAGACTCCGGCGTACATAGGATCGTTCGGCCATACGGCAGCGCCGGAAGCGCCCACTTCGTGTTCGGGCGCGCCATTCCACTCGAATTTCACCGCGCGGCCGGGATACATGGTAAACGGAGGGCCGTAATGATAGAAGTGATTGCCAGGGTGATGAATATCGCTGATATTTCCGCCGTTCTTGATATAAGTGCCTATATAGAACGGGCCGTGCATGTTAACTGGCGAGTAAGTGGCAACGTTACTATAAGTGATATAGAAGCCAATGCGGTTCGCGCTGGGATCCAAATTGTTGGACTTTACATAGGCGGACGTGTAGCCATTGGGATATACATAGATTCCGTCAGTCACTGCGGAATACTCAAACAAGTAGGGTGCTGTCTGGCTGCTGGGAACCTGGAGAATCGGCGCCGATCCTGTGTAGCTGCCAGGCATAATAGCGGAATCGACACCTGTCAGAGTAACCTGACTTGTGGATGCGGCACTAATATAAAAAGGCCGGATGTTCAGAAGACTATTTGCAAATCCGCTCAGATAGGCAATCCGGTTTGGCCCCAGTGTGTACCCCGAGTCGCACCGGCGGCCCAGGTTTCCGTTTTGTGACAGTGTGACATTCGCCGTCCCATCGTCGTTCACTATCAGCCCAGTCACGATACAAGTTGCCGAGTCTACTAAAACACCGGGGCCATATTTGCCGCTGAAGGTTCCGGGAGTCCAGTATCCTCGCAGACATTGGTGCAGATCCTTGGGACCACTGCAGGTATAGGTGTACTGGAGATAACTGCTGTTGGTGAAACTGTCGTCAAGGCTGCCCACTTCCGCGGTGTTCGGTTTGGTCTGCTGGTCGTCGCCGGTATAGCGGATCAGGCCGATGGCGCCGGAAAATCCTCCGAACGCTTGGGAATCGAGGGGAATTTGCAAGGTGTTCGGATCGATTACGGTTGCCGTCCACGAATCCTGCTGCGCCTGGTAGTTGCATTGCACCTCGCCGGGACCTGTGGCCTCTGCGTTTGTGCCATTGGCCCCGCGCGAAATCGATAGTACGTTATTAGACACTGCGGTGTAGATAATCTGTTCCCCGGTGTTGACCAGTTTGGCGGCGCCGGGAGCCGTGCAAAGGTACGGGCGATCGACATCCAGTGTAGTATCGGAAGCCGTTATGGACAAAAGATTGTGTAGCCAGGTATGCGTGAGTATGGGATACCAGGCGGACGGCAGGTTCTCTCCCCAGATTTCAAACTTGGGTGTCAGCCCGGCGGCATAACCATGGCCATTGTTGTAAATTAAATTCGTGCACTGGCCTCCGCTTGCGCATTGGGCTGAAACCACACTGTCGGGAATCGACTCCTTCCAGTCATTGAGCACCGCCACTCCCTGCGACGAAGCGGCTTGGGCCGCTAGCAACAGGCACACCAGGCCCAAAACTTCATGACCCAATCTTCCGGTCCCGCCGCCCCGAGAGCTATTCTGTTCGCGTACTATTTCCCGCCCGATAATACTTCCGGCGTGCAGCGCGCCGCACGCCTCGCCAAATATTTGCCGCGTTGCGGCGTGCGGCTTTCGGTAATTGCGTCCAGCCATGCTGGTATCAAAGCGCCTCCTTACGAGGCGCAATACGTGCCCGATTCCGGTCTTCATGCCGCCGGATATCAGGAATCGCTTGCTCGTTTCGTGCAAAGAATTGTCCCTTATAACGAACGCCTGGAATGGATGCCCCACGCATTGCATGCGGCCCGCGAGTTAGTGGAGCGCGAGAATATCACCGCCGTCATTTCGACATCTCCGCCGCTAGCCACTCATCTGGCTGCGCTCTCTCTGAAAGCGCGCTACCGGTTGCGGTGGATCGCTGATTTTCGCGACCCGCTCTATGGAAATCCCGGCCGCGCGCGCCGCTGGACTAAGGCCTACGACCTGATGCTGGAGCGAGGCATCTTTCAAGCGGCCGACGCCGTGGTTGCGGTCACCGATGCGGTTCGCGAAGAATGGTGCGCGCGCTATCCGCGTTGGCGCGATAAGATGCATGCCATCTGGAACGGGTTCGATCCCGAGGAACGGCTGTCTCCTCTGCCGATTCCGCCGCGTCCCTACCGCTCGCTCGCGCATATCGGAGTTCTGTACCGCCAACGGCATCCCTACACTCTCGTGGCGGCTTTGAACAACCTCGTTTCGAGCGGACGCCTCGACCCACAGAAGTTCCGGCTGTGCTTTCTCGGTCCGTTTCATGAGCGCGCGTGTTTCGAGAGTCATCACGCGGTTGCGTCTCTCATCCGCCATGGCTGCCTGGAAATTCGTGACGAGCTGGTTCCCCGCGCGGAAGCGAACCGCGTCATGGCCACCGCGGATTCCCTGCTGCTGATCGATATCGTGAATCTGTCCCACGAAGCCTATACGGTTCCGGCAAAGATTTACGATTACATCCTGCTCGGCCGCCCCATTCTCGCCCTCACCGGCCGCCAGTCGCCCGTGGAGCGGATTCTGGTGCAAAGCGGCGTGCCTCATGTCTGTCTCTATCACAGCGATTGTGGGCCGGCGGTCGAACACAAACTCCTTCAATTCTTTAACCTTCCTACCGATCCGGTTACCCCTTCCGCCTGGTTTCTCGAAACCTTCGATGGCCAGCGTCAGGCTGCGATGTTTCGCGACCTGCTGCTGCGCATTTGAACCTTCGGTTCCGCCAGCACAATGGCCGCTGCCCACGCGTATTTGCGAAGGAATGCCAGCCGGCCGAACAGAAACTGATCCGTGCGCTCCAAAGCCGCCAGGACCGTGTCAAACCAGGGCGTCCGCAGAAGCAGCGGGGCGGCGAGCGAGGTTAAGTGGAAGTAAGTGATCTCGCATCGTTGGAAGTAGTTCCGAAACCCGGATAAATCGGCCATCTGCAACGGGTGCTCATCCGGTGTGCGCAGCTTCGGTGTTAACCAGCGGTACAGATTGATTGCCGGGTTCAATCCCAGAGGCTCCAAGAAAATAGCGCTGCCTGCCGGCCGGAGCACACGCGCTATTTCGGAGAGGCTTCGCTCCAGGTCCAGATGGTGCAGAATGCCCAGACCGCAAACCAGGTCAAAGCTCGCATCGGCGAATCCCAGGCGCTCCGCGTTCATCAGGCAGAACTCACTTTCCGCCGCGCCGTTTCGCCGCGATTGCTTCCGGTTGTGGGCGATGGCGACCGCCGACAGATCGATCCCCACCACTTTCGCGCCGTGCCGCTCGAGCAGTGCGCCATGGCCATCCGGACCGCAGCCGTATTCCAAAACCCGGCGGGCGGCCGCGTGCTCCAAAAGATAGCTGCGGTACAGGGCTTTGCTGGTCGAGTGCGTAATCGAGTAGAAGCCCTCGGTCGCCCGGCGGGCGTGGGCATCGAAGGTTCGGTCGTGAAATGCGGCCTCGCGGCGGTATCGTGAATCTGCGCTGTTATTCATACTGTTGCTCCTCACGCCTGCGCGGGCGCTTCCCATAGCGCGCCCTCTTCTGCGGAACTTTCAAAGTCGGCTAGATTGTCAATGGCTGCACCGGCCAGCAAGTTCGCTTCGCAGGCCTTCCATGCTGCCGCGGCCATCAGAAAAAGATAGGGCAAATCCATACGCTGGCAGGAATAGAATGCGCTGCCCAATGCAAATACCAGTAGCGGGTCGCGAATGGCGAGCGGAATCGCTTCTAGCTGCGGACTGAAAAGTCTCATCCGCTCCGCTGATCTACCCAGCCATAAAATTGCATAAAAGAGCAGCCCGCAATATAGGACAAAGGCAAAAATTCCGGAATCCACCAGCATCTGCAAATAACTGTTGTGGACCACGTGGTTTGCCAGTTTCGCATCTGCGGACTGTTGCATGTACCGCGGAGATAGCGCCGTGTAATTGAAGCCGCCGAAGCCTACTCCCACCCAGGGATAGTCGGCCCACATTTTCAGTGCAGTGGTCGCGTGAATCAAACGGGACTCCGCGGACGGCTCTTCGTGCACGTTTTCGAGCGTCTCCATTCGCTTGAAGTAGCGATCCTGTACCAGGTAGATCGCGCCTCCCAAACAGATCACGATGAGCGCAACGGGTAGCAGTTTTCGTCCTGTTTGGCGCACGATCAGCAGCAAGGCCAGGAGCATCGAGAGCGATCCCCCGCGGGATCCCGTCATGACAATGCCCGCCATGGCGCACCCGATGATCGCCAGCCATGCGGCGCGCATCCCGCGGGAGGAGGTAAACGAGCGGCATTGCCAGGCGAGCGGGATGACCATGGCCAATGCCAACGCCAGGAAATTGTTATCCGCGAGCATGTCTCCGTAGCCGGAAACGAGGTCTACGCCGCCGCTGGCGACTCCAAACAATCCGAATTTCAAAGCCACGAAGCCAAGCGATAAGCCGGCAACCACTAAAAGGCGCACGCAATCCGCAATCTCCGTAATCAAAACCGGAATGAGCAGCAGCACCAGAATCATGTGGATGTACATCTGGTACCGGCCGGCGGACAACTCGGGCCGGAACGCCCAAATCACCGATAAACCAACCGCAATCTGCAAGAGAAGGAGCAGACGGCAAAAAGGATTGCGAAACCAGACGGCTAATCTTGGAGCGTGCCGGATAGCCCCCACTGCCGTCGCGATCGCCAGAGCGAGTGAGTACGGATATTTGCCTTCCGCGAACGCCAGCAAATCGGGGCGCATCAGGCCAAACCACACGTAACCGTACAAGCCGATTTTCGGCCGGAACGGCGCCACCAGACAAATGGCCGCGATCAGCGGGAGAAA